>CAZDGB010000428.1:0-4340 GCA_964504645.1 uncultured Planctomycetaceae bacterium
GCCGCGGATCGAGTTTGTGTTCGAGGAATTCCGCGGCGCTCGTCAGTTGATTGCCAATAAACGGCCGGCGATGTTCCAGCAGCGACGCCAGCGACGAATTCGAACGCTGCTCGGCGAGCGGCGCCCAAAGCCAGCGCCACGCCGTCCAGCCGACTCCCGCGGCCAGCGACAACCCCAACAGCAGACGTAGCCCGCCGTCGTTGAGATGCAGCAGCCAATCGACGAGGCCGCAGGCGATTGTTCCCGCGAGCAACACGCAGACGACGCGGCTGACGCCGGAGACGCACAGCGTTGTGCGGACCTGCTGCTCCAAAGCACGAAACCGCTGCCGGACGGCGTCCGCCGCCCGCGACCGCCGCGGTGGTGTGGGAGGAGCAACGAGCATTGCTAAATTCCTATCATACCAACCGGCACCGCTTGCGGAACCACCATTCGGCGGTCAGTAGCCCGGCGAACAGCAACAACAGTTCATTGCGGTTCCACAACGGAATCGGATGATCGGCCTCCAGACGGATCGGCGTGCCGGGGGGAAGTTCGCTCGGCAACTTGGCGGCGTCCGTCCACGAGAAGTAGCGGCCGTTCGAAATTTTCGAGGCCGACTCCAGATCCGCGCGGTTGAGCGTCCGCTGCTGCAACTCGCGGACGGGGGCTTCGACGCGGAAGTCAGTCGTCGCCGGCACGGTGTCGCTCGCCGGACTCGTGATCCAGCCGTGATACTCGCCTTCCGGCAATCCGGTCGCCTGGCCTTCGTAAATCGGGGTACTGGCCGGCGTGCGCGACAGCGTCACGACTTGGCGGCTCCCGCCCTGGCGTTCGACCGTCACCTGCACCGGTTCGCCGGGCGTCGGGGCGAACTTGTCCTCGTGATACCGGGCCCGCAAAAGAATCGGCTCGCCCTGCTCGTAGACGAGCCGGTCGGTCATGAGTTCCGCGGCGCGGTCCTGGCCCATCAACTTCGCGCGGCTGAGATACCGAATCGCCTGAATCCAGTAGCGTCCGAAATAGGCGTCGCCGGCCCGGTAGCGCCACCGCCAGCTTTCATCCGACGCGTGATACAAAATCTTCCCCGCGCCGATCCGCTGCACCAGGATCAGCGGCAGCCGTCCCTTCGCGCCGGTCTTCGTTGGATGCTCGGCGAACACAACGACACCCGGCTTCGTCTTCTGGATTTCCTGTAGCCAGTACCACTCGGGCAACTGATTCCAGATCGCCACGCTGTCCGCTTCGGTGTCGGCGAGACGGAACAAATGGCTCCCCTTGCGGCCCTCCACCGTCAACGCCGGGCGGAATCCCTCGGCGATCGACGATGTATTCGTCGCTTTCACGTCCGGCGCATCGAACGGCAACAAACTTTCCAATGCCGTGCCGACGTATTCTTCCGCGCCGTGTCGCGGTCCAGCGACGAAGATCACGCCGGCTCCCGCCGTGCGGACCAACTCGCTGATTTCCCGCAGCGCCCCATCGGGGATCGAACCCGGCTCGACGTCGCCGAGCAGAAAGACATCGAACTCAGCCAGTTCCTCGCGGCGGACCGGAAAATGGCTGATCGCCGTCTTGTCTTCCAGCGCGAACTCCAGGTCGGCCTCCTGCAACAGCGTCTTCAGCGAGATCGACGGATCGCGTTCGAGCAACTGCTTCAGATAGCGAAACTCGTAGCGCGGCGAGGAATCGACCAGCAGCACGCGGATTTTTTCCTCGCGGACGCTGACGTGCCGCGTCTGGCTGTTGTTGTCGGGGTTCGTCTCCTGCGGATGCCGGACGACTTCCAAACGGTAATCGAATTCGCCGGCGGCTTCCGGCGTGTACATCAGTTCGACCTTCACCGATTGCCCGTCCGGCCCGGCGACGACCTGCTGCTGGGCCAGCACGCGCGGCTGCGCCGCGTCCTTCAATTGTAGGGTGAGCGTTTCCCCTGCGCTGCCGAACGCCCGCAGCCGCGCGACGAACAGCACCGGGTCTCCCACGAAGGCGATCTCGTCGACGAGAAGATCGTCGAGTTGCACGTCGCGGGTCGATTCGTCGCTGCCGATGCCGACGGCGTAAATCTGCACGCCGTGCTGTCGGGCCGCTTTCGCCGCGTGTGAGAGCAAGTCGGACTCCGACAGACTGGCGACGCCGTCGGTCAGCACGATGGCCGCGGACGGCTGCTGGCCGCGCAGATCGGTGAGAACTTTGCGCAGCGCAGGCGCCGGCCGCGTCTGTTTGCCGTCGGCCTTCAAATCTTTGATCTCGGCGAGCGCCGCCTGCAATTGCGTTTTGTCGTTCACATCCGTTTGCGTGAGGGGAATCGCCGTATCGGAGAAGCGATACAGCCGCAACTGATAATTCCGCAGCAGTTGTTCGAGGAATTCGCCGTTATTGCGCGTGAGAAGCTCCTGGGCGAGCGCGATGCGATCGGGCCCGGGCGTTGCGGTGCCGGCCGTCGACTTCGCGAGGCCGGGGAGCGTCATGCTGGCGGACGTGTCGAGCAGCACGACGCACGACGGCAACCCAGTGCGGATGACGACCAGCGAGATTTCGCTCAGAAGAAGGAGTGCCGTCAGCAGCACGCCCAGACGCAATGCCGTCAGCCCGAGCCGCTTCGGCCACGCGACCGACGCCGCATCCCGCCGATAGACCCACACGACGTAGGCTGCGATCGCAATTCCCGCGAGGAGCACGAGCCATGCCGGCCATGTGGCGGGCCACGGCGCGCGCCAGACCCAGCGCCACTCCGTCCCTTCCCCGGCCGGAGCAGCAGGCAGCTTCAGATACCATTCCCAGAATTGCTTCACGCAGTTTTCCCGCGCGGGCGGCGTGGACCTCCGCCGCGACGTCTTCTCATTCTAGCCGGAAACCGCGCCTCAGGCACGGATTACGTGGATGAAGCCGTCGTGATCGGCAAAGAGCAGAAGAATTTCCTTACGGCGCGACAAATCGCTGAGGGAATGGTCGCTGAGCGCCTGTTCGAGATTTCGCACCCAATCGACCTCTTCGACGTCGATGCCGGGAAAATTGCAATTTGGCGCCGCTTCCCAATCCCAGCAGCCGAGGTCGGCGACGTGGTCGTCATTGTGCGGATCAAACCCACCGTGGGGAACAGTGCGAAATCCGAACAAGTCGTAATGCGCAACGAGGGCAGACTTCGGGCCGGGCGTCATATGCTCGCCCGCTTCCACGTACACCATCCGCATGTCGGACGGCATCGCCTCCAGCGATTGATGCAGCCAAGCCGTCGTTTTTTTCAGGGGGTTGGTCACAACGGAAACAACTCGACGAAAACGCCCGTTTGTTGTCGGAAGGCGAATATAGTCATCAATCAGGCAGCGAAACAGGGGAAAGTCTTTGTGCTGCACGATGCGACTCCCCTAATCCCCGGCAAAATCCATTTGGACCACGCGCAGAGCGTGGGGTTGAACCATCAATTAGCGTAGATATGATAAGAGGGGGGGCCAACCAGATCTGCCGCGCAGTCTGAACAGGAGTCGACCGCATGTTAGCGAATTCCGGCCATTTCGCTGCGCATAGCCAGCACGCCTTTCGAAATTTTTACGGCGATGCCCGTGAAGGCGTCGCGATCGCCAGCCGGCGGAACATGCTCAAGGCGGGATTGGCCGGTATGGCGGGTTTGAGTTTGCCCGAACTGTTGCGCAGCCGTGCTGACGCGGCGGAGTCGGGTCAGCCGACGAATCGCAAAAGCGTGATTCTGATCTGGATGTCCGGCGGGCCGAGTCAATTGGAAACGTGGGATCCCAAGCCGAATCGGCCTTACGAAAACCGTGGCCCGTTTGGCGTGATCTCGACCAGTCTGCCTGGAGTGCAAATTTGCGAGCATCTGCCGAAGCAGGCGGCCATTCTCGACAAATTCACGCTGATTCGGTCGGTCAGCGCGCTCGGCAGCAACCACAATCCGAACCGCGTGATGCAAACCGGCCACCTTGGTTCCGAACCTGCGGATGCCAAATATCCGGCGATTGGTTCGGTCGTGGCGAAATTTCACGGGCCGAATCATCCCGCCATGCCGGCCTATGCGGCGGCAGTGGCCTCGCCGCGAAAACACCTGGCGTTCGCGGGATACCTCGGCAAGCAGCACGACCCGTTCATTGCCGAGCAGGCCACGAAGCTGCCGGTGTGCGACATCGACGGCAACGAGACCGGCCAGACGACGGGTGCCAATTTGTTTCAGTTGCCGGCGGAATTGTCGTTGGATCGGCTCTGCGACCGGCAAACGCTGCGGCGGGATTTGAATCGCTTGCGCAGCGGCATCGACCAGCAGGGCTCCATTCTGGCAATGGACGCGTACCTCGGCCAGGCCGTTGAGATGGTCGCCGGGGGGCGCGCGCAGCAGGCGTTCGATCTGT
>CAZDGB010000429.1:0-4313 GCA_964504645.1 uncultured Planctomycetaceae bacterium
CTCTAACCGTTGAGCTACAGGGCCGGTTCCGGGCAGAATGAGCGATTCCGGCGGGGTGTGCAAGCGTGCGTTGTGCGGCGAGGATCGACGAGTATGAGAGACGGAGAGAAAGAGCGTGCGAGAGCCGGGGGCGATCTCTCCGTCACTCCATCTCTCCTGCCCTCACACGTCGTCACCGCCCTGCTCCTGCTGACGACCTATCTCCTCTGCGTCTATCCGCTGATGGACACCGATTTCTGGTGGCATCTGCGGACGGGGCAACTCATTGGGGAGCGCGGCGACGTGCCGCGGACCGACTGGTTTCTCTTCACCGATTCCGACCGGCCCTGGATCGATCTGCATTGGGGATTTCAACTGCTCGTGACGGCGCTGTACTCGCTCGGCGGCGTCAATCTGGTGATCCTCGTCAAAGCCGCCGTGATTACGACAGCGGTCGCCATCGGCTGGTTCGCCGCGGGGAGCGGAATGCCGGCGTGGCTGCGGGCGCTGTTGTGGATTCCCGCCGTCGTCTGCATCACGGGCCGCGGGTATGAACGGCCGGAAATGCTGTCGCAGCTCTTTCTGGCGCTGTGGCTGTGGATCGCGTTCCGGGTCGAGGCGCGGCCGAAATGGATCTGGGCGCTGCCGGCGATTCAAATCGTCTGGATCAATTGCCATGCCTTGTTTGTGCTCGGATTGGTCGTCGGGACCTGTTTCGCGGTGGACTACGTGCTGCGCTGGATCGCGGGGGGGCGGTTCGGACTCGACCCGCTGCCGGCGGGACTCACGCTGCGCACCGTCACCCTCGCGGGATTGCTGTGCGGTCTGGCGGCGCTGGCGAATCCGTATCTGCTGGACGGAGCGCTGTTTCCGCTGGTGCTGTATCGCAAGTTCTCCGTCGAGCAGGCGTTCTATTCGGTGCGCATCGGCGAGTTTCAGCAGCCGGTCGATTTCTTCCTGAGGCACGGCTTTGCGAACATCTATCTCAATACACAGATTCAGTTGGCCCTAATGACGATCGCGAGCTTCATCGCCGTCGCCGGGATGTTGCATCGCTGGAGTCCGTTCCGTTTGCTGTTGTGCGCGGGCTTTCTTCATCTCGGCTGGCAGGCGTCGCGGAACGTCAACATCTTCGCCATCGTCGCCGCCACAATTTTGACGGCGAACGTCGCGGAGTTCTGGCGGACTTCGCTGGGAAAAGAGGAAGCGCGCGAAGTGTCTCCCTCACCCTCTCTCTTACTCTCGCACTCGGTTTCCATTTACGCCAATTGTGCCGTCAGTTTGCTGCTGCTGGCGTGGGTCGCCACCGTCGTCAGCGGTGCGTGGGGCCGGACGATCGGGGAGAAAAAAACCTTCGGTCTCGGCGAGCGACCGTACTGGTTCGGCCACGAGGCCGTGAAGTTCGCCGGGCAGCCGGGTTTTCCCGACCGGGCGATCATTTCGCACATCGGGCTGGCGGCGGTGTACGAGTTTCATCACGGGCCGGAGAAGAAGGTCTTCATGGACCCGCGGCTGGAAGTCGTCACGCAGCAAACGTTCTTGCGGCAGGAAGACATGCTGCGGCAGATGGCCACCGGCGATCGCAATTGGGAATACTTGGTCCGCGACAAGCAAGGGCAATTGCCGGTCGTGATCCTCGACAGCCGCGTCTCGCGGAGCGAGATCAACGGCCTGATGCAGACGCCGGGCTGGCGACTGGTCTACGCCGATCCGGCCGCCGCCGTGTTCCTCAAGGGAACGCAGGCCGAGCAACTCGGCTTGCCCGCGGCGGATCCGGAGCCGCTGAAGTATCCGCCGTGAACGTGGAATTTGTAGGTGGCGGGTTGTAGGTTGGGAGGGAATGACAATGATCGTTCCGCTTTTCCAACCCACAACCTCCAACCAACCCCCAGCATGAATCGTGCGCCCCTCCTGCGTGTGACGTCGGCCGGGCTCTATTGCGAGGCCGGCGGGTTTCACATCGATCCGTGGTCGCCGGTCGCGAAGGCTATCGTGACGCACGGGCATGCGGACCATTTCACGGCGGGCTGCCACGGCTATTTGGCGACGCCGGGCACCGCGCGGATTCTTCGGCATCGGCTCGGCCCGCGAGCGGCGGTGCAGTCCGTGAACTACGGCGACGCCGTCGATTGCTTCGGCGTCCAAGTGTCGCTGCACCCGGCGGGGCACATTCTCGGCTCGGCGCAAATTCGCGTCGAGCATCAGGGTGAAGTGTGGGTCGCGTCTGGAGATTACAAAGTCGCTCCCGATCCGACTTGCACGCCGTTCGAGCCGGTCCGCTGCCATACATTCATCACGGAATCGACGTTCGCGCATCCGTTCTTCGCGTGGAGCGAGCAAGCCGCTGTCTTCGCGGAGATTCACGACTGGTGGCGCGCGAACCAGGAACGAGGCGAGGCGAGCCTCGTCTACGCCTATTCGCTCGGCAAGGCGCAGCGGCTTTTGGCAGGGCTGCGGCTGGAACAAGGACCGGTATTCGCCCATCCGTCGATCCAGGCGATCAATGAGTTGTATCGAGCCGACGGCGTCGCGCTGCCGGCGACGCGCGATCCGTTGGTCGAGGTCGCCGCGGACGAGTGGCGACGGGCGATCGTCGTCCTGCCGCCGCACGAGCGGTGGCAATCGAAATTCTTTGAACGGGGTCCATATCGCACGGCGTTCGTTTCCGGCTGGATGGCGTTGCCGAACGGCCCGCGGCAACGTCGCGTGGAGCGGGGATTCGCGCTGTCTGACCACGCGGATCATAGTTCGATTCTGGAGACCGTCGCCGCGACCGGAGCGGAGACGATCCACGTTACGCACGGTTACATCGACGAGCTGGTTGACACGCTCTGCCGCCGTGACCTGAACGCCCACCCGCTTCGCACGCCGCGATGCCGGGCTCCTCAAACAGAGTTTCCCCACGCCCGTCAGATGCTGATCCCGTTTCCCACGGCGTGAAGCAAGATGTTCCAAAGTTGCCGACCATGTGTTCCGCTCGACAAATCGCGATTCTCCTGATTTTCGGGCTGTGCGTTACGGACGACCTCCGTTCCGCTGAGCCGGCTGAAAATTCAATTGGCATGAAGCTGGTCCGCCTTCCGGCCGGCACATTCGAGATGGGATCGCCGGACGACGAACCGGGACGTCGGGCCGACGAGACGCGGCACACGGTCCGCCTGTCCCGGCCGTTCGACATGGGCCAGCACGAAGTGACGCGAGGACAGTTTCGCGCGTTCGTCGAGGCGGCGGAGTTTCGCACGGAATGCGAGCGGACCGGCGTCGGCGGTTACGGCGTCGAGCTGCCAAGCTATCGTTTGTCGGACCGCGATCCGAAATACTCGTGGCGGTTCGCCGGCTTCGAGCAGACCGATGCGCATCCCGTGGTGAATGTCACCTGGAACGACGCCGTCGCGTTCTGCGACTGGCTCTCGAAAAAGGAAGATGCGAAGTATCGTCTGCCGACCGAAGCCGAATGGGAATACGCCTGCCGGGCCGGATCGACGGCGGTCTTCCCATTCGGAACCGACCAGGAGGAACTCGTCCGCTACGGCAACGTCGTCGACGCCAAGGCCCACGCCGTCTATCCGGAACGCATCCACCTGGCGGGTGACGATGGCCGGCTCTTCACCGCGCCGGTCGGCAGCTACAAACCGAATGCCTGGAGCCTCTACGACATGCACGGCAACGTCTGGGAGTGGTGCGGCGACTGGTTCGCGCCGCACGCCGCCGATCCGCAAACCGACCCGACGGGACCGAACGAGCAGCCGGCCGGTCGCGTGATCAAAGGAGGCGACTGGTACCACGACTGGTCGTTCGCCCGGCCGGCTCAGCGCTATCCGATCCCCCCGATGCTGACGCGCCGCCACGGGGGTTTTCGCGTGGTGCGGGAAGTGGCGCCTTGAAAAGACAAAAGTCCGGCTTCTCAAGGCAGAAGCCGGACTTTGTCGATTGGTGACACGAAGACCGCGGTTGCCAACCGCGGCTTTGAACGCGGTATCACTTCGCGCTGGCCTGCGCCGTCGCTTCGCCGGGCGGCTTCGGCGGGTCGAACTTGAACAGTTCCTGGGCGTTCTGGGCGTTCCAGACGCGGAAGATGCCGTCCTCGCCGCCGCCGACGGCGATCGTTTCGTCGCGGTTGCAACCGACGGCGTAGACGAAGTCGGTCGGGCCGCCGAGGTTGCGGTAGTTGCCGCCGTCGTTGGAGCGGTGCATCTTGATCGTCTTGTCGCCGGAGCCGGAGATCATGTTGTCGCCGACGCCGATGTAGGTGATGCTCGTCACCTGCTTGGCGTAGTTGGCGATGGTGCGGAACTGCTCGCCGGTCTCCATGTTCCAGACCTTGATGGCGTTGT
>CAZDGB010000430.1:0-4223 GCA_964504645.1 uncultured Planctomycetaceae bacterium
TCGGCCTGAGAAATCTCTGGCACGCGATTCAACTCATCCGACAACTCCGCGATCAAATTCAAATAGTGTTGTTGATACGCTTCAGCCTCCGCGTCGCTGATCACGGCTTCGCCCAGAAGATCGAGCGTAAATGCGAATCCCTGTTTTCGCAGGGCTGTCACCGCGTTCAGGACTTCGCTGGTGTTTGCGCCGGCGATAAATCGCTGAGCCATGTGGGCCGCATTGCGGCGGGCGTTGTAAGCCAAGGCCCGCGACAGGACCGATTCCGGCCGCAAGTGCTCGACGCCGAACTTCACCAACTCGACGGCCCACGGCAAGTGCTCGCGGATTTCGTCGAAGTATTCCTGCAGGTGCCGCGTTACTTCTTGATGCGACTTCAGACGCGGCAAGACGTCGACGAAGCGGAACATCTGCACTTTGACCGATTCGTCGGCCATCGCCACGCCAAGGATGCGGTCGTCCCACCAGCGGCGTTCGAACATCGACGGCTGCCGGCGATGGAGCTTGGTCCACGCCGCCCGGCCGATCTCCTGCGTCCGCGCCTCGACGCGTTCTTCGAGAGACTCTCCCTTCGCTTTCGCCACGTTGACTCCGTTCCCGTTTTACCTCATCCGTTGCGTGGCGTAGTTTAACACAATCGGCGAGATACGAAACCGTTAGCGTGTGGCGTTCGAATATCGCTTGCGAGTTCGCAGCAGAATGTGGATTATCTCCAAGAGTTCCCCTCGCTCGAATTTCCGCTCTTCACTGAGGAAAGACTCGCTCATGTCGCGGATGCGTTGGATTTCGACGGCTGGCGGCCTTGTGCTGGGATTCGTCCTCGTCGCGGGCTGGCAAGGTTCCTGGGGACAGACGGCAAAGAAAGCCCGCGCGATCGCGCCGGAGGAATGTCTCTCAGCGGAGTCGGTCGTTTACTTCCGACTCGACGGCACGAAGGCGCATCAGGCCGAGTGGGAGAAAACCGGGGCGTACAAGGCGCTGGTGAAATCGGGGTTGACGGCGTCGATCGACAAGTGGCTCTCGGCGATCGCAAAGGAAGAGCCCAAGGCCGAAACCGGTCGCAAACTCTTCTGGCAAATTCTTGAAAACGGCGTCTCGCTTGGATTTGTTCCGCCGATAGATGAGAGCGGAAACGGCATGCAAGTCACCGTCGTGCTGCACAACGGCGCTGAACTGATGGCTGATTTGACGGAGATGATTCCGCTGCCGTCGGACAAAATGACTGACGACACCGGTGGCGTAAAGCGGGTCTTTTCGATGGCGTCGCTGCCCGACCATCCGCAGGGAACGATCTGCTGGTGGGCGGAAGGCCCGCACCTGGTTTACTCACTCGCCACAACCGAGAAACACGCGGCCGGCAATGTCATCGACGTGCTGAGCGGCGAAACGAAGAGCATCACTTCTATTCCCGACTGGAAACGCCGCAACGCGTTCGGCGACGGCCAGATTCTCACGGGCGTTGGCTGGGTCGATCTGCAACGCATTCTCGAAAAGTATCGCGACGTCCAACTTCCGAACTTGGAGGACGGCGGCGAATCGTTCACTGTCGGCGCTGTCGCTTCGATGCTGGGCCTCGACAATGTGACGGAACTACTCGGCCGGCAAGGGTACGACGGCAAAGTTTGCGTCAGCCAGGTCGATCTGCTGTACGACGGGCCGCGCCGCGGCGTGTTGAAGCTGTATGACGGCCAGCCGATGTCGCTCGACCAGTTGCCGCCTCTGCCCGAATACAGCACGGTCGTCATGGCGAGTTCGATGGACTGGGCGGAAGCCGCAGACATCGTGTTGGGATTGATTCGCGATGGGATGGAGAAGTTCCAAGCCCCCGAACAGGAGCGGCAAGACTTTGAAGACGGGCTCAAGCAAGTCGACGAAGCGGTCGGCGGCAGCGTGCGCAACGATTTTCTGGCGCATCTCGGCCCCGCGCATGCGTTCTTTAACGATCCCGCCAATGCCATCCTCGGCTTCGGGTACGGGCTGGCGATCCAGGTGAAAGATGCCGAGAAGGTGCGCGGCTTCATCCAGAAAGCCTTGCAGGAAATTCCCGAGGAGAGCGAGCAAGGGCTCCGCGTCGTCCGCCACGAAAAGGGGGATCGGGAAGTGATTTCCATCGGCATGGCGGAAGTGCCGATCTTTCCCGCGTTCACGGTCGATGGCGACTGGCTGGTGGTCGGCTTGACGGCGCAAACGGTCGATGCATTTCTCGACCGCCGTCAGGGAGAACTCGATCCTTGGGAGCCGACGAAGGAGCACCTGGAACTGCTTGAGCGGCTGCCGAAAGAGTTCCTGTCGTTTTCGCTGTCCGATCCCCGCGAAGGGATCCGGATGATCAACCAGTATATTCCCGTGATCCAAGGGGCGCTCGCCTCGTCGCCGGAAATGTCCGGCATCCCGATGATGGACTTGCCGTCGGTCGAACGGATCATCAAGCCGATGTTCCCGACCGCGACCATGACCGTCGCGGATGAGTCCGGAATCCACTATCACAGCCGGCAATGCCTGCCCGGCCTGCCGCTGTTCGGCAATGTCGACAACGTCTCTCCCGCCACAAGCGCCATCGCCGTCGCCTTGTTGCTGCCCGCGGTACAGCAGGCGCGGGAGGCCGCCCGGCGGACGCAGTCGAAGAACAATCTGAAGCAGATCGGGCTCGCGCTGCACAATTACCACGACACCTACAACAAGTTTCCGGCCGGAGTGATCGAAGGTCAGAAAAAGCCGGAGGACAGTCTCAGTTGGTACGGCAGCCTCTTGCCGTATCTGGATCAGGCTCCGCTCTACAAGGAGCTGGATCAGAAGCAGAAGTGGGACGATGAAGCCAACGAGCGCGTCGGGCAGACGGTGATCCCGTCATTCCGCAATCCCAGCGCCAAGGAAGAGAAACTGAACGGTTACGCCCAGGTCGATTACGCCGGCGTCGCGGGCCTCGGCAAAGACGGGCCGAACAAGAAGCTGAACGATAAAGGAGCGGGGATGTTCGCCTACAACCGTGCCACGCGCGTCGCCGATGTCACCGACGGACTGAGTAACACGCTGATGGTCGGCGACATCAGCAAAGACCGCGGTCCGTGGCTGCAAGGAGGCAAAGCGACGATCCGCCCGTTTGTCGACAAACCGTACATCAACGGCCCCGACGGCTGGGGCGGCAACCACGCCGGCGGCGCCCATTTCCTGATGGGCGACGGCGCCGTCCGCTTCGTGTCGCAGAACATCGACCCCCAAGTGTTGGAAGCCTTGGTCACCATCCGCGGCGGCGAAGTCATCGGCGACTTCTGACGCAAAGCCGCGGTTGGCTATCGCGGTCTTCTGTGCGACGCTGCGGAAGAAAAACCGCGGATGCCATCCGCGGCTTTAGGAACCCGATGGACCTCGCCGAGCAGATCGAACTGGCGTGCCTGATCGAAGCCACGGCACGCAAGCCGGGCAACGTCCATCCCGGCGCGTCGTTCGACGATTTGACCTACGACGACTTCGTGACCGCGGCGCGAATCTCCGCGCCGATCCTGGCCAAGTCCGGAGAACTCGGCGTCGGCCAGGCGGTGCTGGAGGCCGTGAAGGCGACCGTCGCCGAGACCGGGACGAACGTCAATCTAGGGATTTGCCTCTTGATCGCGCCGCTGGCGGCGGTGCCGGCGCGGCGGATGTTGAAGCATGGCGTGAAAGATGTGCTCAGGAGCTTGTCCGTTGATGATGCCAAGTACGTCTACGAAGCCATTCGCCTTTCCAAGCCGGGCGGAATAGGGGACGCACCACAACAAGATGTTCGCAGCATCCCGACTCAAACTCTGCGGGAAGTGATGAAGCTGGCGGCGTGCAGGGACGGCATCGCGCGAGAGTACGCCTGGAACTATCGCAGTACGTTTCTCGTCGGAGCGCCAAGTCTTTTGTCTTTGCGGGACGACCTCAATTCCATTGATATCCCACCACCGGAGTTAGCGGACAACATTCAAATGACAGACTGGGAATTTTCGACCATCCTCACACATCTTTTTCTGATGAACCGGGGTGATACACTCATACAAAGAAAATGTGGGGATGAACTTTTCCTGTCTGCCGTTCGGCGAACCGAGCGGGTGCTGGTTCAAGGGTATCTCTACACACAGGCTAGCGTGGCGGAGCTGACGAACTTCGACCACTGGCTCCGCGCCGACGGCCACAAACGTAATCCCGGCACGACGGCGGACCTGATCGCGGCGATCTGGTTTGCCGCCATCCGGGACGGGTTG
>CAZDGB010000431.1:0-4174 GCA_964504645.1 uncultured Planctomycetaceae bacterium
AGGGCTGCGTCTTCGTCTCGCCCTCGCCGACGATCTCGATCAGCACGTTGCTGTTCTTGAGTTCGTTCGGTAAGTCGAGGCCGTGCGACGTCTGGTCCTTGTCCAACGCGAGGGTGAGCGAACGGTTCGGCTTGATCGACGCGAAATTGCCGCCGACCTGCTGCACGAACGGGTTGCGGCTGAAGAGGAGTTCGACATCCATCTCGTAGAAGTTGACCTGCACCGCGGCGAGGTTGCGATAGTTGAGGTTGATCTTCCGCGCTTCGACGGTGAAATCGAAACTCGGTTCCGTCGCGGCGAGCGCGCCCTGCTGCTGGTCGCGGCTTTCGGGATCGATCGCGGCGACTTCCTTGCCGGACGCTTCATCGAGTTGCGCGGCGATGGCGCTGAACGTGTTCCGCCAGCGGTCGACTGGGTGATCGGCGTATTTCGCGGCGATCGCGCGGGCGGCTTCCGGCTCGTCGCTGAAGAATTTCGCGTACGCCGCGCAGTAATCGTACTGCATCTTCTCGGCGATGTTGCCGCGGGCGACGTCCTCAAATGCCGTCAGCGCTTCCTCGATGCGGTCCTGCAGGAAGAGGTAATACGTCACGGCGACCTGGTCCTCGTCGGACAAGTTCCGCGAGTACGCCATTTCTTTCAGGAAACGGTGGTACTGCCACAAGAGCCGGTCGTTGACGATCATCCGCCGCTTGCCTAGGGCGTGGGCGCGGGCGTTGACGAGCGGCTTGTATTCGAGGTGCTCGTAAATCCGGCGGGCGACGAGATCGACGGTGAGCAGCGGGCTCTTCAACCGGCCGCCCGTTTCGTTCACGATGTTGTCCATGTGCTGCAGAAATTCGTTCGCCGCGGCGACGGCGTTGTGCAGCAGCGCATACGACCAGAGCGTGTTCCGGTAGACGTGCCGGGCCGAAAGCAGCGGAATGATGGCGTCGAACGCCGTCTTGTCGTGCATCCGCCAGGCGATGCGATCGAGGTTCAACTGGTCGATGTTGTGCGTGTTCAGGAACGTGACGACGTCGTCCAGCGAGCCGTGCTGCGAAACGTAGTCCCACGATTCCTTGTCGATCTTCGTCGGCTGGTCGACGACGGCGAACTTCGCCGGCTCGGCGGCGGCGATCAGCTTTTCGTTCTTGGCGACGTGCACCGGGAACTGCACGAACTCGCCCGCCGACGGGAAGTAGAAGAAGTATTCGACCGTCTGCGTGTGATACGGCTGCAGGTCGACGTGGACGGTCTTCGTCGCCTGGCTGTTGAGGACCGGAATCGAGCCGCGGGGAATCTGCACGAGGACGCTCAACTTCTGCCGCGTCGACGTCGGGTTCGTGATGACCACCTGGCAGCCGTAGACGGCGTGGATCAGGAATTCGTCGGCGACGAACTTGTCGACCGTTTCGCCGTTCTCGATCCGCTGGCGGTCGCCGTGGCGGAAGAAGTTTTGGCTGACGAGGACTTTCGTCGTGCCGTCCGGCGCGGCGGCGGGTTCGATCTCCTCGTGATAGATCACGACCGGTCCGCCGGGCGTGAGCGTCATCTGCGTGCCGTCAAATTTCGTCTCGTGCTTCGGCGCCTCGAACGGCAGATCGAGCACGGCGAGCGCCAGCAGCATTTCGGGGAAGTTCCGCGCGGCCTCGGCCAGGTTCCGGGACAGGAACGGTGTGGCCGGATCGTGGGCTGCGAAGTCCTTCCAGAAGCCGTTGACGGTGATCAGCCCGGCGTTCTGCAGGTCGATGGTGAGATGATGGTAGTTGTTCTCGGCCCATTCCTTGGTTTTGTCGAGCTTGCGGTAGAGTTGGCGGAGTGCGGCGCGGCCGTTGGCATCGAAATCAAAAAAAGTGTCGACGCCCATAATGGTCCGGTCTGATTCCGCGAGCATGGCTTCGTCTTCGGCGGCCTCCTTGTCGCGTGCGGCGCGGCTGCGGCGAAGTTGCGATTGCATGGCGGGACGGGACTTAGTGTCACTCTTTGCTTTCTCTAATGCTTCCAGTTGCCGTTTGCCGCTCTTCTTGGATTCGGCGGCGAACTGCTTGCTGAGCTCTTCGCTGGGTTTCGGCGGCGGCGTCTCCGCTGGTGCGGGGGCGTCAGCCAATTGGGCCCGGACAACGGCTCCAGCGCGATTCATCAACTGCAATTGCTGGCCTTCCACGTCCTTGAGCTGTTCGATCAACCCGAGCGCATCGCCGGTCTCCAGCGCGCTGCGTTGCGTCGCCGTGTCGAACAGGAAATTGAACCGGTCGATATTCGGCGGCAGCAGCGCGAACAAGTCGGCGACGTGCCGGGCCGTCTTGGGCCGCTCGCCGTCCACGCGGCGTCCGAGCAGGATGCGTTCGACGATGTTCAGCTGCCCGTGCTTCCACGGTTCGAGATACGCGGCGAGATCGTCTTCCAGGAGATCATGATCGAGGAACGTCTTGTCCCGCTTGTTCGCGAGATACGGCTGGATGACGTCCTTGAAGAACTCCGGATCTTTCCGCGACAGGAAGAAACTCAGCTCGTGGCTGGCGTACTTCGAGTATTGCGTTCGCTTTTCCTCCGGCTTCAGGTTCGGCCAGTTCAAGAGGAATGCGAACTCGACCAGCTTGGGATCGCGATTGAGCGTCGCGAACAAACCGTAGACGCGGGCCAGGCTGTCGTAGGCTTCGAACTTCGCCGTGGTGATGTCTTCGAGTTGGAAATTCTGTCCGCCGGGAACGATCGTGATCTGTTTCCGCCGCGTGAAATGGCCGGCGGGATCGAGGCCCTTGAGAAGCCGCAGATCGACGAACAGTGTTTCTTTTTCCGGCAGAGTGAGGCGTCGGTATGTGGTGTTCAGCGGATCGACGGCGACGACGTGCACGTCCTGATGCGAGCCAAACGCCTCGCGGTTCACTTCGATTACGCCGTTCTCGTCGGGGACAAGATTCACCAGCACGGCGGAGGCCAGCGCGAGGAAATCGAGATCGGCAAAGTTCTCGACGTGAGGCGGCGCTTCGCTCGGTCGGGCCATTTTGCGATCGGCTGCGGCCGCGCCGGCTTCTCCCCTCGCGCCGAACTCGCCGCCGCGTTCGGCGATCTGCTCGCCGGTCTCCGTGTCGCGCACGGCCCACGGATTGAGGAGCAGCGACGGCCGTTCGAGCATGTTGCCGGGAAACTTCTTGGCGTAACGCCGGTCGATGATGTACCGGTATTCGTCGCCGATATTGCGGCCCGTGAGATAGACCGACGACGGCGGGGTGCTGCGGTACAGGTATGGCTCGACGTCGCGGACGCGGCTCAAATGATTGAACGCGTCGTACTCCGGCTGGAACCGCGTAGCGAAGATATGAACGCGGGCGAATTTCGACGCGTTCCGCAACTGGATTTTCACCTTCTCGTCGCCGGCGACGATCGATTCGATCTGCAGTGGTTTGAGCGGTTTCGTCTCCAGTTGCCGCGTCTTGCCGACGACGAAGCGGCCGAGTTGTTCCCCGTCGGCGACGCGCAGCGTGATCTGCGTGCCGGACGTTTTGAGGAACAGATCGTAATCGCCGGCCGGCAGTTTTGTGATGACGATCAGGCCGTCCTGGATCGCGATGTTCTCGAAGCGGTCGACGCCGTAGGTGCCGCCGCTGAGTTCGAGCAATGACAGTTCGCTGCGGACCGGCTCGTTCGCCGTGCCGAGATACGGCAGGACGATCGCCTCGCCGGTTTTGGCGTGCACCGTTTGAGAATAGATGTGCCGGTCGCCGACGAGATTCCACGTGTGGCCGGTTCCTTCCGGGCCGGTCGCGGCGAACGCGGCGATGTGTTCGAGCTTGCCGAGCGCGATGCGGCCGGCGGGGTCGGTCTTCAAGACGGTCGCAATCTGGTCTTTGAAATCGCGGTGCTTGAAACTGAACGAGACGGGCCGTGACGCTTTCGATTCGCCGGTGCGGCCGCGCAGTTCGAGAATGTAGTTCCCGTCCGCCCGCACGAGATGCAGGTCTTCAATCTTGTCGGTCCGGTCGATGCCGTTCAGCGTGAAACGGTCTTCGGCGGCGACGTCGAGCTTCGCGCCGGTGATCACCTGCTTGATCTTCGCCGAGAGCCGGAACGAGATCGCCGCCAATCGCTGCGGCACCTGGAATTCGTGGATCGATTCGCGGTCTTCAAACAGTTTGAAGTTGGGAACTTCCGCCGACGCCGAGACGCCGTCGAGATCGGTCGAGACGATCGT
>CAZDGB010000432.1:0-380 GCA_964504645.1 uncultured Planctomycetaceae bacterium
CACGGGTTGTCGCTGCTGCAGAAGCTCAAGCTCTACAACGGCAAGACGCTGCCGGGCTTCACGCAGGAGAACGTCGAGCAGTTGCGGAAGGAAGGCCGGCACGAAGGCCTGCAGGGGATTTCGCCCCGCTACGTGCAGGACAAGATCTCCAACTCGCTGGTCAACAACACCGAGGCGACGTGCCTCAATCCGTTTATGGTGCTCAACGAACTGGAATCGGGCCTCAGGCATCACTCGCTGATTCCCAACGAAGAAACCCGCGAGAACTATCGCCGGCTGATCTCCGTCGTGAAGGACGAGTACACCGACATCGTGAAGAACGAAGTCCAGCGGGCGATCGCCGCCGATGAAGAGGCGTTGTCCCGGCTGTGCGCCAATTA
>CAZDGB010000432.1:390-4165 GCA_964504645.1 uncultured Planctomycetaceae bacterium
GGCTTACACTCAGCGAGAAAAGGTTCGCAACAAGTTCACCGGCCAGGACGAGCAGCCGGACGAGCGCCTGATGCGGTCCATCGAGGAGCGGATCGACATTCCCGATCAGCGGAAGGACGACTTCCGTCGGGAAATCATGAACTACATCGGGGCCCTCGCTCTCGACGGCAAGAAGTTCGACTACAAGACGAACGAGCGGCTGCACAAGGCGCTCGAGATGAAGCTGTTCGAAGACCAGAAGGACACGATCAAGCTGACGAGCCTGGTGTCGAACGTGATCGACAAAGATACACAGGAAAAGATCGACGTGGTGAAGAGCCGTTTGATCCGAAACTTCGGTTACAACGAGGAATCCGCCACCGACGTGCTGCAATACGTGGCGAGCATCTTCGCCCGCGGCGACGCGAAGGTGGCAAATTGACGTTTCGTTAGTCGCTTGCGCTTCGCGGCGCAAACGACGATTGTTCGATCGCAGTGAATCTGCAAACGTCGGTAATCATCAAGAGAAATTTCATGAGTTCGGTCTCGCTCCCGGCGAAATCCTCGACAGAGGTTTTTCCGCGGCATTCGGTTCGCGGCGAGCCGACCTGGGAACTGGCGTACCAGTTTCCGCGGCAAGGGGAATGGTCGGAAGAGGAGTATCTCGCGCTCGAAACAAATCGTCTGATCGAGTTTTCCCATGGCATCCTGGAGTTTCTCCCTATGCCTTCTGTGGGCCATCAGTGGCTGCTGGGATTTCTTTACGGATTGTTCGCCGATTGGACTCGCAGGCACAACCGGCCCATGCCTCTGATGGCACCGATGCCCGTCTGGGTTCGGCCGGAGAAGTACCGAGAACCCGATCTGTTGCTCCCGAATCCTGCCCGTGGAACCGCAGATCGACGAGTGGATCAGCCCGATATAGCGCTCGAAATTGTCAGTCCCGACGATCAGAGCCAGAAACGCGACTTCGTCACCAAGCGAACCGAATACGCCCAAGCCGGCATCCCCGAATATTGGATCGTCGATCCCGAAACCGAAACGATCACCGTCCTGACGTTGCTCGAAGGACAAACCGAATACGCCGTCCACGGTGAGTTCAAACCTGGTCAAACAGCAACGTCGAAACTGCTGGACGGCTTTGCGGTCGACGTGACGGCGTGTTTCGCGGCGGGAAAACCAGAGCATCGTAAGGAATGACGCCGTGCGGGCCTTCGGCTCTATGACGATTCTGCTTTTCGCCGCCGTCGTGATGGCGGCGGAGGATAGCGGCGCGTCGGATGCCGACGAGGCGATTGCCGCCGCGATCACGTTTCTCGCAGGACAATTGGAAGACGCCACCGACCCGGCGGTTCAAGCCAGGATTCGCAAAGCGATCCGCCGCTTGGAAGTGGTGCGCGACGGCGCAACGAGCGAAGAGGCCGCTGCGGCCGTCAACTTCGATGTCAAACCCGCGGTGCTGAAAAAGAAATTCAAAGGCCGGGCCGCCTACGATGCGAAAACGGGGTTGCTGACGTTGACGTACGATTTCGGGAAAAAGGACCAGCTGAAAGATTTCGATCTGGGGGATGCCAAACCCGTCATGGCGGACCAGGCGCTTGTGCTGGAGGCGGGCGACAAGATCACGCACGTCGCGAAATTTCGGTCGTTCGCGGTCAAGGGGATCTGGCTGGTGAAGGTGATGGACTCCGGCGGCGTGGCGTCGACGAGCGGGCCGCAAATCCTGATTGCCGCCAGTAACGTCTACCTGCAAAATCCGGGCGGACAGGGCGAGATGAAGAGCGTCGCGCGAGAATTCCGGACAGGTGCGATTCCATTTCAGTTCGGCGTCAATGCGAACAAAATCAAGATTCAGTATGCCAACGAACGCCTGGCGAAGCCGCCCGCGAAGACCGACGAAATTCATCAGATCGTCTTTGACGGCGGCCATCAGGGGAACGGGTTTGCGAAGATCGTGATCGCCGGCGAACCCGAACCGGAATGGTTCCAATCATTCCTCGAAGCCAAGTAAGTCGCAATTCTTATGAAAGATTCAACACCCTTTCGCTGGATTCTGGCCGGCTGTTGTGCCTGTCTATTGCTGACATCGCATGCCGAGGCATTCGAGGATGAGCCGGAAGAAGACGCCATTATCGCGGCCATCGATTTTCTGGAAGGACAAGTCGAAGAAACCGCCGATGTGCTGGCTCAGGCGAAGATTCGTCTGGCGATTCGCGAGTTGGAAGAGATCCTCGACAGCGAGATGGACGTAGCCGATGAAGCTCCGGCACTCATCGACGAAGCGCCGGTGATCATTGACGTGAAACCTGCAGCGCTGAAGAAACTCTTCAAGGGCCGGGCCGCGTATGACACCAAGATCGGCGTCCTCTCCTTGACCTACGACTTCGCCCGCAAGGATCAGCTCAAGGATTTCGAGTTCGAAGACGAGCCGCCGCGCGTCGCCGAGCAGGCCCTCTGGCTGACCAGCGGCGAGAAGGTTCAACATTTGGCCCGATTCAAGTCGGTGACGATCAAAGGTTTGGTGAGCATCAAGATCATGCGGCTGGGAGGCATCGCGTCGACCAACGGCACACGATTTACCCTGGGCGGAAACAATGCCGACACGATTTACCTGCAAGCCCCCGGCGCCGGGAACGCGCAACGGATCGTGCCGGGCGAGGTTCGTGCCGGGACAGTGCCGTTTCAGCTCAGCATCACACCGAGCAAGGTGTCGCTGGCCTACGCCAACGAGAAGCTGGCCCACCCGAATCTCACAAAGGATGATTTGCATCAGATCGTCTTGGAAGGATGTCGCGACGGGTATGGTTTTTCCAAACTGACGATCACCGGCGTCCCGGACCCGAAATGGTTTCAGGAGTTCCTCGAAGCGAAATGACCACGCTTCTCCGAAGCGTCGCTAACGACCCACAACCAACAACCCACTACTCCCCATGACCCGAGCCATCGACCGCGACAATCAGCGCTTCAAGGAGATCGTGCGCGGCAAAGTCCGCGAGAATCTCAAGAAGTACATCACGCACGGCGAAGTCCTCGGCCGCAAGGGGCGAGAAGTCGTCAGCATCCCCGTGCCGAATATCGAAATTCCCCATTTCCGCCACGGGAATAAAGGCTCTGGCGGCGTCGGACAGGGCGAGGGCGACGTCGGCCAGCCGATCGGTCGCGGCGGCGATCAGGACGGGGACGGCGAAGGCCAGGCCGGCGATCAGCCCGGCCAACACATCCGCGAAGCGGAACTGACCATCGACGAGCTCGCCGAGATGCTTGGCCAGGAACTGCAACTGCCGGATATCACCCCCAAGGGACAGAACACGATCCGGTCGATCAAGACGAAGTACGACACCATTCGTCAGACTGGCCCCGATTCGCTCCGCCACTTCAAGCGGACCTACAAGCGGGCGCTGCGGCGACTGATGGCGAGCGGCGAATACTCGCCCCACCGGCCGATCGTCATTCCCACTCGCGAAGATGAACTCTTTCGCTCGTGGACCGACAACCCCGAGCCAATGGCGAACGCCGCCGTGATCTACATCATGGACGTCTCCGGCTCGATGACCGACGACCAGAAGGAAATCGTGCGGACCGAGGCGTTCTGGATCGACACCTGGCTCAAGAGCCAGTACGACGGCCTGCAGCGGCGCTACGTCGTCCACGACGCCGTGGCCCATGAAGTCGACGAAGACACATTCTATCGCACGCGGGAATCGGGCGGCACGCGGATTTCCTCGGCGTACGTCCAGGCCAAGCAAATCGTCGAACGCGACTTTCCGCCGTCCGACTGGAACATCTACGTCTTTCA
>CAZDGB010000433.1:0-4162 GCA_964504645.1 uncultured Planctomycetaceae bacterium
CCGCGGATGCAGGCGATGGTGGCGTCGCGCATCCGCTGGTATTCCTTGTCGGTCAGCGTCTGGATCGGCGCGACGGTGATCGAATCGCCCGTGTGGACCCCCATCGGGTCGAAGTTTTCAATCGAGCAGATGATGACGACGTTGTCGTCGACGTCGCGCATCACCTCCATCTCGTACTCTTTCCAGCCGATGATCGACTCTTCGAGCAGCACCTCGCTGATCGGCGAGAGGGCCAGCCCTTTGCGGACTTTGTCCTCGAACTCGGCCCGGTTGTACGCCACGCCGCCGCCGGCGCCGCCGAGAGTGAAGCTGGCGCGAAGGATGATCGGCAGGCCGATCTCCTTGAGCGCTTCGGCCGCCTCGTCCATGTTGTGAACGATTTTGCTTTTGCAGCATTCCAGGCCGATCTTCGTCATCGCCTGCTTGAACGAATCTCGCTCCTCGGCCTTGGCGATGACATCGGCTTTCGCGCCGATCAGTTCGACGTTGTACTTCTTGAGGATGCCGTGCTTGTGCAGCGCCATCGCCGTGTTGAGGCCCGTCTGTCCGCCGAGCGTCGGCAATAACGCGTCGGGCCGTTCCTGGGCGATGATCTCCGCGACATATTCCCAGGTGATCGGCTCGACGTACGTCCGGTCGGCGGTGTCCGGATCGGTCATGATCGTCGCGGGGTTGGAATTCACCAGCACGACTTCATAGCCCTCTTCGCGGAGGGCCTTGCACGCCTGCACGCCGGAATAATCGAATTCGCAGGCCTGGCCGATGACGATCGGCCCGGAACCGATGATGAGAATCTTCTTCAGGTCGGTGCGTCGTGGCACGAGTGGTCGCTCCCTGCAATGATTCGGGGCGCAGATTCACCCCAACTTCAAGACAGGACGCACGTTGAGCGCGACTGGAGAGCGGGCGGCGATTCGGCGCGAAACTGCCCAAGATTACCAAGCCGGGCGAGAGATTCAAGTCTGGGGGAAAACTGTCTCTCGCAAAGACGCAGAGATGCGAAGTTCGCAGAGAAGAATCAAGGAAGAAATTCCGTTAGGTGGAGTACGAATTTGCGGCTTGTGGCGTTTGGCGAGCGCCTATGTTAGCCTCTTTCTCCCGCCTCTGATTGGCGCGCGGCCATCCCATTGACGCGGATGGAACTCTCTCAGGGATGGCCCACAGCCCATCTGCCTCGAAAGGCATCGGAAGAATGTCTCGTCTCACCATCGCGTTGATCGTCCTGGCCGCCTTGCCGTTCTCGTCGTCCGTCGCCGAGGCGGCGGGTCCCGGAGGTTCCACCAGCGTTCGCGGCTCCAATCGGCTGACGGTCACCTGCTCGGTCTACTCCGCCGATTTACGCGAACAGATCACCTGCGGTACGTCCGGTACCGGAACGCCTCAGGGAGTGGCCCAGTACACCGTGACGACGGTTTCCTTCACCCTCTTCGGCTGGAAGTTCAATTCGTCGGCGAGGTCCCTCTCGGCCAGCCTGACGGGCGTGAATACCGCATACGATTCGGCGACTTACAGCCTCAATCACAATCCTTCCTTCGCGACCAGCACCGTGAACAACGGCGCCACGTCCTTGAACGTCTCGAAACAAAACGTTCCCAACATTGGACAGGGGGACGAACTCGAGGTGCTGCTGCAAGATACGGGCACGACCCCGATTGCTCCCGCTTACTATGCGGGCACGTTCGGGCCGCCGGACACCCGTACCACGACGATTGGTCGTTGATTTGAAGGGCGATCCGTTCCAAAGCCGCGGATGGCATCCGCGGTTTTCCTTCTCGCTTTCGGAAGACCGCGGTTACCAACCGCGGCTTTGGCCACCGGAAATCAATTGCACTCCGCCACCAGCGGGCCGGCGAGTTCATTTAAATAAAACAGCTTCCCGGCTTGCGTCGGCATGTAGGTCGACGGAATCCACGATGTGGGCTCGTGACGCAGTGTCATCCACAGCGACAAGCCTTGCCACATCATGCCGCGGCTCAGCGAGCCGTCGGCGCCGCCGATGATCTTATCAGCTTGCAAGAAGAGGCCGGGGCCGATCGTGTTGGCGTACGCCGGGACGAGCGTCGTGCGGCTTTTGAAGCTCGTGATAGCGTTCTGCTCGATCGTCAGCGGATGGAGTTTCGCACCGAGGCGATGCGTCTGCTTCTTCCATTCGGCTTCGGATTTGAATTCGCTGGCGAAATGCGGCTCCCAGAACGCGATGTGGCAGACGCGGCCGATGCCGAACATCACGGCGAGTTTTCCGCCCTGGCTTTTCAGTTCGCCGATTTTCTCGGCGTAGGTCGGCAACAGTTTCTTGGTGGCGAAGTTCCGCTGCTTTTTCGGAATCGTCAGCTTGCCGAGCGGGCCGTACCACGCCTGTTCCATCGCGTACTGGAACGCCCCGGTGTTCGTCGGCGGCAGCGTGTTTCCCTGGGCATCGCTCCACTCATCCATGTTGAAGCCGTGGCAATGATCGCACGGCACGTTCCACTCCGTGAGGAAATAGATCGCCCAGCGGTACATCCCCATCGGACCGACGGGGAGAATCATGATCAGCGGATGCCCGGCGTCGCGGGCCTGCTTGATCGTCCAGGCGATCTCGTGCCCCATCATCATGTCGAAATCGGCAACCGTCCCGCACGGCACCGGTGCGAAATTCTTGTGCCACCACTTCTGGCGATTGGTGATCGTCTTCGGATCATCGTCGACGCAGGCGTCGATCTTCTTGAGATTCCAACCGGCCGGAAAGAAGTTCTCGACCAGCGAACCGGAAATCGTACTGAGCAGGTCCATCGGGGGTGTCGTCCTGGAATAGGGTGAAATTTCCCGATGAAGGTGCAGGATTGAGCGCCGCACGTCAAGGGCTGCGAACCCGCAAGCGAAACGCGATCCCCGGTTAGCCGCGACGCGAAGGCTCCGCGAGCGGAGCGCGCGCTGCAATCCGCGTCAAAAACTCATCCGCCTCCCGCGGCCGGCGGAATTCGATCCACTCCAAATGCGAATGCGGACCGTCGACGCGCATCTGCGCATACTCCCGCCGCCGGCGCTGAAACGTCGTCAGCACCCAGAGCAGCACGGATTCTCGCGAGCAGAACGACAATCGGAACGACTCGCGATTGCCGTTGCAGATCGGCTCCTGCGTGATGATGCGGCGAACGGTCCGCCGGAGCGCCCGATTGAACACGACCGGGAAACTGTAGTTCAACCAGACAACCGTCGTCACCCGCGGCCAGAACAGCGGCCGCGCTTCGCGATAGTTGCCGGAGACGATCCACCGCTCGCCCGCCGTGGCGGCAAGCAAATCGGCATGGAAGTCGTCCTTCCGCCGCGGCGTCCAGTTCGGCCCCCAATGCAGCGCATCGAGATCCACCGCCGGAATCCCCAGCGATTCCGCCAGCGCGGCGGCGAACGTCGTCTTGCCAGAGCCGCTGCTACCGACGACGGCGATGCGCTCCAGGGAATTGCTCTGCATCGGTATCCCGAGAAGTGCGAAACTCGCATTGAGAAAATCTCACGCCGGCCCGTACATCCCCGGCACTTCGATGTCGTTCAGTCGCAGATAGACCAACAGGTGCGCCCGGTGGTGGATCAGATGGTTCAACACGAACGAGCGGATCACCGCCGCGCGCGGCATTGTCAGGAACACCTTGCCGCCGTCCAGGAGCGACCACATCACGCCCATGTCCTCGTCCTTCACGGCGGCGAGGGCCCGACGGGCGGAGGCCGTGTTCTGATCGAACAGTTCCAGAATCTCGCGGCGGGATTTCAGGTCGGGCGAGCGATACGGCTCGCCGCCGACCGGGTTGAAGTCCCACTCGGTGCCGGTCAGCGTTCCTTCCACCCAGCCGGGAATCTCCGCCAGATGGTTGGCGACCCAGCCGAGCGTGTTCGTTTTCGGATGCGCCCGCCAGCCGAGCTTTTCGTCGGGCAGAAGCTCCAACGCCTTCCGCGTGTTGGCCAATTCCGCATCGAATTCGGGAAGAATCGTTTCGGCGTAGGTCATGGCGGGGCTCCTGAGAAGCGGTGGCCGAGAAGGGAGGCTGTCTCCCGGACGATCATAGTCGGCCAGACGGAACTGGAAAACCCTCCGCGAACAGACGGGGACAATCCGCGGCTTTACTTCCTTCAAACCAAATCTGTACGATACAGGCGTCTGCTCGGGCCGCGAAACGCGGCACATCAT
>CAZDGB010000434.1:0-4159 GCA_964504645.1 uncultured Planctomycetaceae bacterium
AGTTCCTGACAGATCGCCGCGAGCAGGAAGTTCATCCCCGCGCTGTCGACGTCGGAGAGTTCGGTCAAATTGCCGATGCCCATCATCAGCGATGCGTCGGGTTGCTGTTGTCGCAGCGTGAAATAGCGCTGCAACGAGGCCGCAAAGCCAAAGCCGATTGGTTCGAGGACCGGATCGAGTCGAATGGTCCGGCCCGCGACGCGCAAGCGCTCGGCGGTGTCGTGGAGTGTGTCAAGACGGTGCGGATCATCCGGGATGACGACCCATTCCGCGGGGATATCGGCGGCCCAATCGCGATTCGTGCTGTTCGCGCTGAGCACCAGTTCCGCCCCCGCTTCGACGGCCGCGGTCACTTCCGAAGGATCAAAGCTGTCAACCGAAACGCGGTGCCCTTCTCTTCGCAGTTGTCGCACTGCGGCGCCGATTTCCTTCCACGAGCTTCCAGGGATGCACCCGAGATCGATGACGTCCGCGCCATTCTCGCGATATCTTTCGGCTTGTCGGATCAGTTCTTCGAGGCCCAATCGCGGCGCGTGATTGATCTCCGCGAGAATCTCGATGTCGTAGCGCGACAGATCGGGCGGCTGCCGCTTCTTGGCGCCGAAGTGTTCCGGCAAATCGAATAGATCTTTGGGGCCGCGCTCCACGGGAATGTTCCAGGACTGACTCAGCGATTCCAGTTCCCCCTGGCACCAGCCCGGCAACAGCACTCTTGTGATCCCCTCTGGCACGGTCAATTTGCGCCGCACCCATTCGGCATGCATCAACGCGGCGACCGAAATGCCGAGCACGGCGATCTGGTAATCGAACCCGAATGACGTTCCCAACGCCGGAACGATCGACCGCAGGGACGATTCGGCCAGCCGGCCCGTCACGAACAGAATGTTCTCCCGCGGCATCGGCTCAGTGCACCCAGTTTTTGGGGAAACCATCCAGCGGTGAATCGGCGGCCGGCTTCCAGAGGACGACTTCGTGAATCTTCTGCGCCAGCGCGACATCCATTTTGGTGATCCCCTTCACTCGATGCGTTTGGAGTTTCACCGTGACTTGCGCGTAGCCCAGCGACAAATCCGGATGATGCCAGGCGGCCTCGGCCAGATAGCCGATCGTTTGCGCCAACAACAGCGTGTGGGGCCAGCCGGGCGTCTTGTACGTCCGCCGCAGCCACCCCTCGCGAATTTCCCATCCCGGCAATTCCGACAGTGCGGCGTATAGTTCCGTTTCGGTGAGGATGACGTCGTCGGGCATGGCGACTCCTTCAAGTGGAACATGGTGTTCGACTCCTATCGTACCGCGCCGCCGTTCGCGTTGATCACCTGACCCGTGAGATAGCTCGCATCGTCGCTGGCCAGAAATCTCGCTAGCTTGGCGATGTCCTCCGGCGTGCCCCAGCGGCGCAATGGCGTTTCCCGCACGACTCGTTCTTGCCATGCCGCGCCGGCCTGGCGGCCCCATGCGGTTCGAATCCATCCCGGCGCGATGCAATTCACGCGGACTTCCGGCGCGAATGTCACGGCGAACGATCGCGTAGCCCCCATGATGGCGTTCTTCGCCGCCGCGAACAGTTCGCCGCTGTCTCCTTCCATCCCCCGGTCGGCCTGGTCCCAGCCGATGTTGAGGATGACACCGCGACCGGCGTCTTTCATGAGCGCGCCGACCGATTTTGTCAGCAACAAACTGGACCGGACGTCGACGTCCAACAGCCGGCGAAGTTTCTCTGCATAACCGGCTTTCGCGGCCTCTCCCGTCAGCAAATCGACCCCGGCGTTATTGACCCAGATGTCGATCGATCCGAGTGTTTCCCGGCAGCGCTCGACAAATTCCGCGTAGTCCGCGGTTTCATCGAACAGGCAGCAGATCGACTTCGGTTTCCGGCCGCGGTTTGTCAATTCTGCAATGAATTGCGAGACCTCCGCCTCTCGCCCGTGATGTCCGTAGTGAATCAGGACGTCTGCCCCGGCGGCGGACAACTCTTGAGCTATGGCGCGACCGATGCCGCTCGAAGCGCCGGTGACGACCGCCTTACGATCGGCGAGGTCCGCAAACACAGGTTTCTGCACGAGTTGCAAACTTTCGCGGGGTGGAACTGTCAGGGAAAATTTCGGTCGAAAACCATCATCGTTCTAGATCGAAACTCCACCATACCGGGAGGGCCAAACCAGGTGTCCGTTGATCGTGAGATTTTCCGCGCTGATGGCACGAAAATCGTTGAATTTCCAGGCTAATCATAGCGAGCGGAGCATCTTGCGTATTGTGGAAAACGGCCCCTGTTCCATCGAATGAGAATGTCGAAAAATTCATTGAAAGGTCGTTGACTCCCCGATTTGACCTCGCCATAATAACGACATATGAGAAGTTCTTGAGCTGACAGCGATCTGTCGTCGGAATTTATGGCTGGTGATAGACGGTTCCTCTCTGATCTCTCGTCTCTGTATTTTTCGTCGATGGCCACTCGTGACTCGAATGGCTAAAGCAACGCCCGACTAAAATTGGTTCGACCGGATCAGGTAGCCGCTAATTAGCGTTCTGCCGCGGATCCATTCTGTCGGATCGGTGTTTAACTGCATGCACAAATTGCTTGTCCGTTGACAATTCCGCCCAGGGAAAAGGGGGCTTGGGAGTGTGGAAAGTGTCTTCCCGCACCTAGCTTCTGGGAACAGCAAAAAGGATTGTCTGAGTTGTCTACGACCCCAAGTGAACCAGGTCGAGACGGCAAGTCCCCGCCGTCGAGTCCACAAAGCGAGAAAACCATGATTCAAGTTGCCGACCCTCCTGTTGACCAAGGATTAGCCGCTTTTCCGGAGATTTCCGAGCAATTGGAGAAAGACCTCGTGCAGGTCTTCAAATTGCTCGCCGATGAAACCCGCCTGCGGATCCTGATGTACCTCATGCGGGAAACGGAGCTGCACGTCTCGGCGCTGTGCGATCGCCTCGGCCAGAGCCAGCCCGCCGTGAGCCATCACTTGGCCCTGCTGCGCGTCGCGGGCCTCATCGAAGCCCGTCGCGACGGCAAGCACAATTTCTACTCGGTGAAGACGAAGCACTTTCATCGGATCATGGGCGAGTTGTTCCGCAGCATGACCGAGAGCGACCAGGACCGCATCCGCTTCCAGGATTTCATTCTCAGCCACGAGAAGTAAACCGGGAACGAACGCTTGTGTGTTCACAGGGACCGCCGCAAGGCGGTCCCTTCTTTTTTGTCAGTCCCCGGAATATAACTACTTGGCAACCTCCTGAAGCTCTGGTCCGCAAGAAGGTAGATCTCGTGTCCGATCGTCCGATCGCCAAACTCGCCCTGGAAGACGGAACCGTCTACGCCGGCCAGGCGTTCGGCGCGGAGGGCGAAACGTTCGGCGAAGTGGTGTTCAACACCAGCATGACCGGCTACCAGGAGATTCTCACCGACCCGTCCTACTGCGGGCAGATCGTGACGATGACCTACCCGCTCATCGGCAACTACGGCGTCAACCCGCAGGATGTCGAGAGCGGCAAACTTTCGATCCGCGGGTTCATCGTCCGCGAATACTGCGACCATCCCAGCAATTTCCGCGCGACGCAGTCGCTGGAAGATTATCTCGCCGCCGCCAACGTCATCGGCCTGGCGGGCATCGACACGCGTGCCCTGGTGCGCCGCCTGCGGATTCGCGGCGCGATGACGGGCGTCTTGTCGACCGTCGATCTCGACGATCAATCGTTGATTCGCAAAGCCCAGAGCCGCCCCTCGATCGTAGGCCTCGATCTGGTCAAAGAAGTGATGCCGCCGCAGCCTTTCGAGTGGAACGAATCGCTCTCACCGCTTGCGCACTTCGCTCCCACCGGGAAATCCGCCACAGGTTCGACGCCGCACGTCGTGGCGATCGACTACGGCATGAAATGGAACATCCTGCGGCACCTGCGCGACATCGGCTGCCGCGTGACGGTCGTCCCCGGCACGTCGACCGTTGAAGACGTCATGCGCCACAAGCCCGACGGCGTATTCCTCTCCAACGGCCCCGGCGATCCTCGGCCGCTGAATTACGCGATCGACACCATTCGCGGGCTCATCGGCCAAGTGCCTGTCTTCGGCATCTGTCTCGGCCATCAGTTGATGGGGTTGGCGTGCGGAGCCGAGATCTTCAAACTGAAGTTCGGTCATCGCGGCGGCAATCAGCCGGTGCTC
>CAZDGB010000435.1:0-4149 GCA_964504645.1 uncultured Planctomycetaceae bacterium
AGGGAAATCGTCAACGCCTCATTCTCAATCCCCCACGCCGCGGTCGCGGTAGAACGCTTCCGCAAACCAAGTGTCGCGGGCTTTCTGCTGCCGCTTCGCTTCCTGCACCCAGTTCAAGCCGTGCCGGATGCACAGCTCCAACGCGTTCTTGATCGCCAGCTCGTCGGCTTCGTAGCGCGCGGCCAAGTGCCGCAGATGGGTCAACTGGTCGAGCACGCAGGCGAGCCGTTGCAGGCAGGCTTCGTCGGCCCGCATCAAATGCTCGACCTGGCCCAACAATTCCGCATCTTGCAGCGTGATTTCCGGATAGTCGGTGCAATGGGACGACTGCGTCTGCCGCCACAGCGCGGCACTCGCCAGGTCCGCCGAAGCCAGCGTCCGATCAAGCCATTCCTCCAGTTCGCCCGGCACAGCGGGGGTCAACAACTCCGATTCGAATTCCGTCAAAGCCTCGTGATAAGTCAATACGGTCGTCGTCATGGTGCCCTCCTTTTGTGGTCTCAGAAAATCGCCGAGTGCGATGGGAACTTCCGGCGGAACGGCACGAACGCCTGTCTGGAATTATAGGCCGCTCGTCCGTCTTCGTTGTGGGTAAAGTGCGCCGGCTGGCCCCATCGGAAGTGGTGCGGAAGACGGATCGCAGATGGCGTGCCGAAAAGGGCCGATCTGGGAAATAAGCCGGCGTTTGACGCGACTTCAGGCGAAAATTGGCCGATCGGAATTCAGACGAACCGCCGGGCGATCAAACAACGGTCGTTATTCCACTTCATCCTCTTCCGACTCGGCCTCGCTCATACCGAGCTGCCGCATTTTACGGTACAGATTGGAGCGATGCAGACCCAACAACCGTGCGGCTTCGCTCATGTTGCCGCGGACCCGGCGGATCGCCTTGCGGATGTAACTTTCCTGGAAGGCGTTCGTCGCTTCGCTCAAGCCGCGATTGGCCGACGGCTCGTGATAGCTGTCCCGTTCGGGGCTGAGAATAAACGCCAGATCTTCCGCTTCCACCTTTTCGCCGGGGGCGAGGAACGCGACACGCTCCATTAGATTACGCAGCTCGCGCACGTTGCCGGGCCAGGTGTGCGATTGCAGACGCCGCTTCGCTTCCGCGGCAATCTGCATCTTCGGCCGCCGCGCTTGCGCGGAGAACAAATTCAGAAAATGCTCCGCCAGCGACAGGATGTCTTCCGGCCGCTCGCGCAGCGCCGGCAAATCGAGCGTCACGACGTTCAGCCGGAAATACAAATCCTCGCGGAACTTTTTCGCCCGAACCGACTCGGCGAGATTCGCATTGGTCGCCGCGACGACGCGGACATTGATCGGAATCGACTGCGAGCCTCCCACGCGGGTGATGATCTTCTGCTCCAGCACCCGCAAGAGTTTCGCCTGGCCGCCGAGACTCATGTCGCCGATTTCATCCAGAAAGATCGTTCCTCCCTCGGCGAGTTCGAACTTACCGCGCCGCATTTCATGGGCGTCGGTGAACGCCCCTTTTTCGTGGCCGAAGAGCTCACTTTCCAGCAGCGTTTCCGTCAACGCCGCGCAATTCACGGCGATGAACGGCCGTTCGGCCCGCGGTCCTTGATAGTGGAGCGCCTGCGCGACGACTTCCTTCCCGGTGCCGCTTTCGCCGAGAATGAGCACCGGCAGATCGGTGACGGCGAGCCGGCGGAGCGTGCTGCGGAGCGCCGTGATCGGCGGACTCTCGCCGATGATCGACACCCCTTTCGTGACCTGCTCCTGCAACTGCTGCTGCGAGCGGAGCAGCGACTCGCGCTCCCGCGTGCTGAGGACCGCCGCCGCCGCCTGGCCGGCGAGATCGAGCAGCGTCAATTCGTCGTCCGCCGTGAAATCGCCATCCCGCTTGTTGATGACTTCAAACGCGCCGATCAGTTTCTTGTCGCCTTCCAGGAGAGGCACGCACAGCAGATTCCGCGTGTGATAGCCGCTCTCTTCATCGACGCGACGATTGAACCGCGGATCAGCGTAGGCGTCGTCGACCCGCAGCGTCTTGCCCGAATGGATCACTTCCCCGACGATCCCCGCCCGGTCGGGCAGCCGCAGCGATCCCGATTCCACGCCGAGCGCCGGACAGGCGATGACTTCATTGTGCTCCCGGTCCCACAGAAAAATGCTGGCCCGGTCGCATTGAATCAGCTTGGTCGATTCCTCAGCGATGCGATGCAAGAGCGGCTCGGTTTCCTTTACGGTCGACCATGCCGAAGCGATTTGCAGGATCCGTTGCAGCTTGGAGATGCGATCGATGCACTGTTCCCGGCGTGCGACCAAGTCGAGCAATTCCCCCAGGAGTCGCGACGCCAGCAGCATTAGCCACAAATCATCCCGAGCCGATTCCCGCACCGCCGCGGCCAGCACGCTGCTGGGCATCGTGGACGAACGAACGGGCGACAGCAGCAACCGCGTCCCCGGCACGCCCGCCCAGGGAAATTCAGTCGCCGCTTCCCGGTCGAGCACGTCCGCCAGTTGGCTCAACGGGAACTCGGCTTGGGGCCACCGGCCGTGCTGTGCGGCGGCTTTCCAGGCCGGCTGGCGTCTCCAAATCGCGACGCCCACCGCGCCGATTTCCGCCGAGAACTCCGTCACTGCCGCCCGCAGATAGCCCTCCGCACTTGCGGAATCCGCCGCGAGAGAGAACATTTGTTCTTGCCATGCGGCAAACTGACTCCATTGCTCAGCCTTGATCCGCGGAAGGACTTCGGACCAGGAACTCCATCGATGTGCCACCGCAGGACTCTCCAAAATGACTGCTGCACGTCCGAAAAATGTTATCGAAGCGAGTTTGACAACCATCAAACTGATGGCTCACCCTCTCCAGCGCGAATCGACATGACATCATATGCCGCGAATGATTCCCGCTTCAACCCCTGCGGGTGACACCGTAGTCGAAAACCCCGGAGATTTCGGTGTCGCGGTTACCCTCGCGTGGTGATAGCCGTGGGCTGATCCATGCCGTATGATCAACCCGCTCACCGCAGATTTGAATCTCGAGGAATCCGCCATGATTTACGCCAACATCTTTTTGACCGTCACAGACCCGAACGACGTCGCCGAGATCAAGGAACTTCTCAAAGAGCAGCGGCGACTCTCCCTGAAAGAACCCGGCTGCGAACGGTTTGAGGTTTATCACTCGACGGCGAACCCGCAAGCGTTCATTCTGATCGAACGCTGGACCGATCAGGCCGCGCTGGATGAACATCGCAAGGCGTTCGCCTACACAACGGTCTATGCCCCGAAGGTGATTCCGAAGGTCGATCGCACGCCGCATTTGTGCGAACTGGTGGAATAGGCAGTCGGCCGCGTCGGCCCTGCTCGGTTTCAATTCCTGTGAGGAGGATCAGGTCATGTCGCGAGAAAGCAAGCTGATGGTGTTCGGCCTCGTGTGCGTCGCCCTCTTCGTCAGCCTGGCGGATCAGCGAACGACAGCGAACCCGTCGGACCAAAACGCGGTCGATGTACCGCCGACGCGGATCGCACTGATCGACATGGCTCAGGTCTTTAAGGAATACTCGGAGTTCGAACGACTGCGCGAGGAGTTGAAAGGGGAAATCGCCCTCTCGGAAAAGCTCGCCAAGGCGATGGCGGAGCAGATCAAAGGCCTGCAGGAGCAACTCAAGAATCTCCCGAAAAATTCCGACGACTACGCGGACCAGGAAAACAAGATTCAGAAATTGTCGGGCGAATTCGAGACGTTTCGGCGCAATACGCAGCGTATCATCCTGCAGAAGGAATCCGCGATCTATCGGGAGATTTACGACGAAGTTTCCACCGAGGTGGAGAAGTATGCCGCGCAGCACAAACTCGACCTCGTGCTGCGGTTCAATGCCGATCCGCTGCCGGACAATGATCCCCAGGAACTCATCAAGTCCATGAACCGCCAGGTCGTGTTCCAGCGCGGACTGGATATCACGAATCCAATTCTCGAAACGCTGAATGCCAAGCTCAAGGAATGATCAAAGGATTTGCGATTCGATGAGTCCCAAGTCAAAACTGCCGATTGTTCGCTTTTAGTGACTCCCTCACGTCCAGTCCGTCTTTATCAACCCACCACCAACAATTCACAACCAACCACTCCATGCTCAACAAAATCTCATCCCGCATCACGCAACCGAAATCCCAGGGCGCCTCGCA
>CAZDGB010000436.1:0-4138 GCA_964504645.1 uncultured Planctomycetaceae bacterium
GCTGGAGATTGTGTACGGCAAAGATGTTAAAAGCAGTGGTCTCCTGACCCCGCCGCTCTTCCGACCGAAGGTCTCCTCTTCGATCCAGCGAAAGGCAGCGGTTGGGAGACCGCAAGAGAAAACCGGCGGGGTCAGGAGACCCGCGCCGAGCGGGCGGTTCCGCCCATCGCAATCACACCTTGCCCGGCAGATACAGCAGCCGGCCGCAGGTCTTGCAGAAGAGAAGCTTGCCGGAGTTCAGTTCGACGAGCATCTGCTGCGTCAGCGAGACAAAGCAGTTGCTGCACGACTTGTTCTCCACGGCGGCCAGCGCGTCGGCCCCGTGCACTTGCACCAGACGGCGGTACGTCGCGGCGACGTCGCCCGGCAGGAACTTCTCCGCGTCGGCGACCTGGGCGTTCAATTCCTCGGCCTGCTGCTTGAGGCCCGGAACCCGCGACTCGATCGACGCGGTGAACTTCTTCAGTTCCCCTTCGGCGGCGGCGACCTCCTGCTCGAACGATTTGATCTCCGTCTGGCCGCGATCGACGGTCTCCATCGCTTCGAGGATTTCGTCCTCGAGGACGCTCTTCGCCATCGTGTCGGCGTCGATCTGGCCGCGCAGGATGTCGTACTCGCGATTGGACGAGACCGTGTTCTGCTTGGCCTTCAAGTCGGCGATTTTCGCTTCGTTCGTTTTAAGCTGCAGATTCTTCTGGTCGGCGGTGACCCTGGCCTGCTTGAGTTTTTGCCGGCGGTCTTCGAGTTCGGCTTGCTTCTTGCCGAAGGCCTGCGTGCGGGCGGCGATTTGCCGCGGCCCCAGTTCCAGTTCAGCCTGCACTTCGCGCAGTTGCAGATGCAGCTCATGCAACCGCTTCAACCCATCTCCCGTCGCACTCATGCGTGGCTCTCTGCCGTGAATCAACCCTCGAATCGAAGCCGAATCCGAAGTATATCAGAAATTCCCGCCCGCCGGACGAGACGCGGGAGATTTTTCTGCGGATGTGCGAACTCGCAAGCGTAGATTCAGCATCCCTCTAGCCTCAGGTCTCACGCCTCAAGCCTGACTCACGTCGGCACGGCGACTTTCGAGAGGATCTGCCGGATGACGCCCTGGGCTCGCGAGCGCTGGCCTTCCTGCAGCATTCCCTTGCAGACGATGCGGTGCGCCAGCACCGGCACGGCGACGTGCTTGATATCGTCCGGCACGACGTAGTTTCGGCCGCTCAAGAACGCGAACGCCTGCGACGCCCGGAAGAACGTGATCGCCCCGCGCGGGCTGACGCCGAGCTGCAACTGCTCGTGCTGCCGCGTGGCATGCACGATGTCGAGCAGATAATCGTGCAGCGATTCTTCGAGCTTCACCTCCCGCACGGCGGCCTGCGCCTGCCGCAACTGGTCGACCGACATCGCCGGCTTCAACTGGTCGACCGGCTCGCCGAGGCGGTGGTTCTTGAGCACGTCCTTCTCGACTTCGCGGGACGGATAGCCGATCTCGACGCACATCATGAAGCGGTCGAGCTGGTTTTCCGGCAGCGGGTAGGTCCCTTCGAACTCGAACGGGTTCTGCGTCGCCAGCACGAAGAACGGGCTCGCGAGCGGATACGTCTTCCCTTCGAGCGAGACCTGCCCTTCGCTCATCGCTTCCAGCAGCGCGCTTTGCGTACGGGGCGTCGTGCGGTTGATCTCGTCGGCGAGCAACACGTTCGTGAAGACCGGCCCCTTGCGGAACTCGAACTCGCCCATGTTCGCGAGGAAGACGCTGGAGCCGAGGATGTCGCTCGGCAGCATGTCGGGCGTGAACTGCAACCGCTTGAACTCGCAGTCGAGGCTTTTGGCGATGGCCTTCGCCAGCGACGTCTTGCCGACGCCCGGCGCGTCTTCCACCAGCAAATGTCCCTCGGCGAAGAGCGCGGTCATGGCGAGGCGAATCGCTTCGCGTTTGCCGAGAATGACGCCTGCAATATTCTCCTCCACTTTGGACGCGGCATTGGCAAGGTCCGACACGCTGATGCTCTCCGAGGAATTTCAAAAGAATTCGGAAGGTCGCGATTATATGCCGGACCCGCGCACGAAGTAAGCAGGCCGAGTCGAGCGCCGCGCTCCCTCATCGCGGCCCCGGTCCTTTGTACGCTCGAAGGACCGGGCGCGTTGATTCAATTTCGACCATTTGTCGCTGAGCGACAGAACGTGAAAAACAGGCTTCCCATCACGCCGCGTCCAATTGGCGGATGATGTCCTCCACGCTCGCCAGTTGCTTGCGGAGATTGGCGAGCGTGTCGCGGACTTCCTGCACGACTTCCGGCGGGGCGCGGTCGGTGAAGCTGGCGTTCGAGAGCTTCTTCTCCGACCCGGCAATGAAACCGCGCAGCTTTTCCGCTTCCTTCTGCTGGCGGGCTTTCTCCTCCGACAGATCGATCAGCCCCGCGAGGGGGATATAGCCGTCGGATTCGCCCAGCGCAAAACTCGCCGCCGCGTTCGGCCGCGCGACGTCCGGGCCGATCGCGACGATTTTCGCCTTGGCCAGCGATTCGAACTGCTCCTTCACGGCTTCCAGATCGCCGGCGATTTCGCCGCCGCACTTGATGTGCACGTCCACCGTCGCCTGCGTGCTGATGTTGTAGACGCCGCGCACGTTCCGCACGGCGGCGATGGTGTCCTGCAACCGCTGGAATCGGCGTTCGAGCGCTGGCTGACGGAAGGCGTCGAGCCCGGTCGGCCATGGGGCGATGATGCAGGCCTCGGCAGAGGCTTGAGGCTCGAGACTTGAGGCTTGAGGGTTTTCCGAGCGGGGGGCGTGAGCCCCCTGGTTACGCATCCATTCCAACAACGCACTCTTCGCCTCGTGAGCAGAAATCGACTGAAGGATGATTCCCAAAATATCCGCCGGAATCTCCACGCCATCCTTGGTCACGCGCAACTGTCGAGCCGTGTCAGCAAACTGCACTGCAATATCCGCGGAATCGCCAAAATGCTTTTTCGCAGCAGCGAGCGTGGCTTCGACGATGCTTTGTTGAAGGGCAGCGCTGGAGATAAGTTCGGCGCCGCTTTCAGGGGGCTTACGCCCCCCGCTCGGACGGATCGGCGCGATCTCGTTTAGCCGCTGCCACAGGTCCTCCGTAATGAACGGCGTGAACGGGTGCAACAGCCGTAAAATCGTGTCGAGCACCATCACCAGCACCCGCTGGCAGGTCGCTTTCAACGCGTCGTCGCGCAGCCGCGGCTTGATCAGTTCCAGATACCAGTCGCAGAACTCGTTCCACACGAACTCGCGCAAGGACCGCGTCGCCGCATCGAACTGGTAGCGGCCGAGGAGTTCGGTCACTTCGTTCGTCACGGTCGCCAGCCGGCTGAGAATCCAGCGGTCTTCCAGCGCGAGTTGATCTTCGGTCACTGCGCCTGCGGAATATCCTTCGAGATTCAGCATCGCGAAGCGGGCGGCGTTCCACAGTTTGTTGCAGAAGTTGCGGCCGTATTCGAAGCGTTCTGAGATTGTGATCGCGACCGGCTCGCCGGGATCGGGTTCGTACTGCGGCGTAGAGAACTGCGACTCTTTTTTGCACTTAGGACACGGCATCCGCAGTTTCTCTTTGCTGCCGCGCAATTGTTTCTTGACCGAGGCCGGCTTGACCATCGGTCCTTTGCCATCGAGGACTTGCGGAATCAACTCCTCGCAATGCGGACAACGATATTGGATCGGAACACGCACATCCTGAGTTTCCCCGGCAAACGAAGTGATCGTGAAGCGCACACCATCCGTGCCATACACTCCGCACAAGTCCACGGGATCGACGCCGTTCCCTTTCGACTTCGACATCCCTTGCCCGAAACCGTCGAGAATCTTCGGATGGACATGCACATGCCGGAAGGGGATGTCCCCCATGTTGTAGAGGCCGGTGAGCACCATCCGCGCAACCCACAGCGTGATGATGTCCCGCGATGTGACGAGGACGCTGCCGGGGTAGAAGTAGGGGAGGACGGTGTTCGGCGTTTGGCGTTCGGCGTTCGAGTCGCCGATCAGCGGCGGATCGTGTTCGAGGTCTGGCCAACCAAGCGTCGCGTGCGGCCACAACGCGGAGGAGAACCAGGTGTCGAGGACGTCGGGGTCCTGCCGAAATCCATTTCTCTCAAGTTCGTCAATTACCTCTCTGTCGTCGGC
>CAZDGB010000437.1:0-4047 GCA_964504645.1 uncultured Planctomycetaceae bacterium
CTGAGCGGAAACGATCGCGAAGTCAGAACTCGTCGTCCATTGTCTCGACGTCGCGCGGCAAATTCGTGGGGTCGACGTCTTCTGTCACGGCGTACTTCCCCTGCCACCAGCGATGAAAATCGACGAGCTGGCAGCGTTCGCTGCAAAACGGCACGAACGACTTCTCCGCCGGGTTCGCCGTCGGCAACTCGCGGCCGCAGATCGGACAGGTGGACGGGCGGATCATGAGAGGAAAGACGGTCGGAAGTGGCGGACTGTAGAAAGCGCTGTTGGGGGTGGTGGGGTGGAGGTTGGAAAGAGAGACTTTTCTTTTCCCAACCCCCACCCTACCACCCACAACTTCCATCAATCCTTGCTCGGTTTCGAACCGCCGTCGGACTTCGCACTGCCGCTCGAATCCGACTTCGGCTTCGATTCTCCCGACGACGGCGCCTTGTCGGCTTCGGCGCTCTTCTTGTAGGAATCGCTGCGGTAGTCGGTGATGTAAAAGCCGGAGCCGCGGAAGATCAGGCCGCCGCCGCCGCCGATCTGCCGCTCCGCCTTCGACTTCTTACAGGAGGGGCACTTCTTTGTCGGGGGCGCCTTGATCGACTGAAATTCCTCCCAGGCGTGATCGCAGGCTTTGCATTTGTAATCGTAAGTCGGCATGGCGAATTTCCACGTCGTGTTGAGAAGCCCACCGACCGCGTCGGTGGGGCGTTGTCATTGCGGCGCGCTCGACACAATCACTTTGCTCGGCCGCACCACGCGGTCGTGCAACTGGTAACCCCGTTCCACGTCGTCCAGCACCGTCATCGGGGGATATTCGGCGCTGGGACGCTGCTGGATCGCTTCGTGCAGGTTCGGATCGAACGGCTGGCCCGCCGCCTGAATTGGCGTCGCACCGACGCTCGATAAGGCCGCATCAAACTGCTTGACGACCAATTCGATTCCCTTGATCAATTCCTCGACGTTGTGCGACTGCTTCGCCGCCGTAATCGCCCGGTTCAGATTGTCGAGTGGAGACAACAGGCCGCGCAGCAACGGCAAGGACGCGTACTTGCGGTCCTCTTCCATCTCCTTCTGGATGCGCTTGCGGTAGTTTTCCAAGTCGGCGCGGGCGCGGGCCCACTTGTCCTGATAGTCGTTCCGTTCGGCGATCACGGCTTCCAGACGCTGCTCCAGCGTTTCGCCGCTCGCCGCGGTTTCCTCCGGCGCGGGTTGTTTGGCGGGTTTGCTCATCGTCTCACTCCTTCCGAAGATCGGAAATCGCGCGGACTTCCGATCCTCTTTTATTCTACTCCGCATTCGGCTTGCCATCGGCCTCGTGCGGGGCGAAAAACTCTTTCACACTCTCAAAGAATGTTTTGCGATGCGCTGATACGTTCTTGTTCTCCACCTCAGCGAGTTGCCTCAGCAGTTCCTCGTGCTTCTTGGAGAGCTTCTTCGGCACTTCGACGTGCATGTGCACCATCAGGTCGCCGCGAACGCTGCTCCCTTGCGGGTCGGGCATGCCGAAGCCGCGCAGCCGAAAGACTTCGCCCGGCTGCGTGCCGGCGGGAATCTTGAGCAGATGCTTGCCGGTGAGGACGGGGATTTCGAGTTCCGCGCCGAGCGCCGCCTGCGAGTAGGTGATCGGCACGTCGCAGATGAGATGCCGGCCGTCGCGCTGGAACAGCGCGTGCTTCTTGACGCGGATGTCGATGTAGAGGTCGCCGTGCGGACCGCCGTTTTCACCGGGGTCGCCCTCGCCGCGCAGACAGAGCTGCATTTCATTGTCGACGCCGGCGGGAACTTTGACGTCGAGCTTCACGTGGACCGTCTTCACTTTGCCGCCGCGGCACGTCTCGCATTTCTCGCGGATGATCGTCCCTTGCCCGCGGCACGCCGGGCAGTTGGTCTGCACTCGAAAGAAGCCCTGCGACTGCACCACCTGGCCGCGGCCGCCGCAGTAATCGCATGTCTGCGGCGCGGTCCCCGGTTTCGCGCCGGTTCCCTGACACGTATCGCAGACAGCGTGCCGGGCGATTTCCAGCTCGCGCGCACAGCCGCTCGCGGCTTCCATCAGGTCGATCATCAACGACGTGCGGAGGCTATCCCCTTTGCGGGCCCGCTTGCCACCGCGTTGCTGGCGGCCGCCTGCTCCACCGAAGAAGTCGCCGAAGAGATCGCCGAACGCCTCGAAGATATCGTTGACATCGCCGAAGCCTTGCCCGCCGCCTCCCATCCCTTGCACGCCCGCGTGGCCGAACCGGTCGTAGCGGGCCCGCTTCTCCGGCGTGCTGAGGACGTCGTAGGCTTCCGCGGCTTCCTTGAAGGCGTGCACGGCGGCTTCGTCACCGGGGTTGCGGTCGGGATGATATTTTGCCGCGAGCTTCCGGTACGCGCGCTTGATGTCGTCGTCCGACGCATTCTTCGCGACGCCCAGGATTTCGTAATAGTCTCGCTGCGTGGCCATCATGGTTTCGGCGTTAGGTATTGGGCGTTCGGCGTTCGGAAATCGCTTGCGTTTCGTGGTTCAATCGACTCACGCCGATTGTAAACAAAGCCCGGCCTCCTGCGAGACCGGGCTTTTGAGTGGTAGTCAAAAGGCACCGGTCGCTTACGCTTCCGGCTCGGACTGGCTGCTACTTGATCGCTCCTTCGACCTTCGGCTTCTTGTCGCCGCCGGGTTCGTCGGTGCGGGTGACGCAGACGCTCGTGGTCAGCATCAGGCCGGCGATCGACGAGGCGTTGAGCAGCGCGTTCTTCACGACTTTGACCGGGTCGATGATGCCGGCCTTCATCATGTCGACGTACTCGCCCGTGTTGGCGTCGTAGCCGATGTTCTTCCCCTTCTGGCGGACTTCGTCGGCGACCACGGCCCCGTCGGTGCCGCAGTTCGAGGCGATCTGCCGGATGGGCGATTCGAGCGCCTTGGAGATGATCGCGATGCCGATCTTCTCGTCGCCCTTGCCCTTCACTTCGCTGACGGCTTCGATCGCGCGGAGCAGCGCGACGCCGCCGCCGGGGAGAATGCCTTCTTCCACCGCCGCGCGGGTGGCGTGCAAGGCGTCTTCCATGCGGGCCTTGGTCTGCTTCATTTCGGCTTCGGTCGCCGCCCCGACGGAGATGATCGCCACGCCGCCGGTCAACTTGGCGAGCCGTTCCTGGAACTTCTCGCGGTCGTAGACGCTTTCCGTGATTTCGATCTGCTTGCGGACCTGATCGACGCGGGCCTTGATCTGCGCCGACTCGCCGGCCCCTTCGATGATCGTCGTGTCATCCTTGGTGACTTCGACTTTCTTCGCGCGGCCGAGGTGCGACAGCTCGACGGCTTCCAGCTTGATGCCGAGGTCTTCGGAGATCAGCGTGCCGCCCGTGAGGACGGCCATATCGCCGAGCATCGCCCGCCGGCGGTCGCCGAAGCCGGGCGCCTTCACCGCACAGATCTGCAGCACGCCGCGGAGCTTGTTGACGACGAGCGCCGTCAACGCTTCGCCATCCACGTCTTCCGCCACGACGAGGAGCTGTTTACCCTTCTGGGCAACCTTCTCCAGCAGCGGCACGAAGTCGCGCAGATTGGAGATCTTCTTCTCGTAGAGCAGGATGTAGCAATCGTCGAGGATCGCCTTCATCTCTTCCGGATGCGTCACGAAGTAGGGTGAAATGTAGCCCTTGTCGAACTGCATGCCTTCGGCGAGATCGAGGGTCGTCGTGTTGCCTTTGCCCTCTTCGACGGTGATCACGCCGTCGCGGCCGACTTTCTCCATCGCGTCGGCGATGAGATCGCCGATCGTCTTATCGTTGTTCGCCGAGATTGCGCCGACCTGGGCGATTTCCGCCTTCGAATCGACCGGCTTGGCGAGTTTCTCGATGTGGGCGATGGCGGCTTCGACGGCCTTGTCGATCCCCTTGCGGACGATCGTCGGGTTGGCCCCGAGGCTCAGGCTGCGGAGGCCTTCCTCGTAGATTGAGCGGGCCAGCACCGTGGCGGTCGTGGTCCCGTCGCCGGCGACGTCGCTGGTCTTCGACGCGACTTCGTTCACCAGCTTGGCGCCCATGTGCTCGAACGGGTCTTCGAGCTCG
>CAZDGB010000438.1:0-4011 GCA_964504645.1 uncultured Planctomycetaceae bacterium
AATCGGGCTGTCGGGTTGCGGTCTCCAAGCGTACGAGGAGCGGCTGGAGGCGACGCGAAGCTACTGGGCTTACCTCGAGAAGCTCGATCAGAATCTGCGGCCGGCGTGGAAGACGCCGCCGGTCGACGCGCTGCGGGTGCCGCTGCAATTCAACGAAATGCCCCCGCCGCAGCCGGTGGAAGGACCGGACGGCAAGAAGGAAATGCCCGAAGTCGACCCGCGGCAGCCCGATTATGTTTCGCTCACTATTCCCGGCCTGATCGGCGCGTGGAAGGCCGAGGTCGACGCCAACGTGAACGGCGCGCGGGGACCGCAAACGGCGTATCTGTACGTCGCGACAAACCACCAGATGTTGCTGAGCGACGCGAGCGAAGCGGGGGCTTTTTCGCGAAACCTCGTGGAGAACGTGGGCGCCGCGCTCGGCAGTTCGGCGCCGGAGAATCCGGCCCCGCTCCCGTTTCCGAAGGGACACAAATTCACGCCGGTGATTTCGTTCGATGCCTACCCGATTACTTCGCAGGACGCGCTGCGCGGTTCGCGCTACATCTTCGAGATTTACACGACCCGGCAGCAGGACAACCAGGTGGCGATCGTGTTCGCCAGCCCGGAGGGACTCGACCCGCAATCCAAGGTATCGGAGCGGATCCAACTGATGCTCGAATCGCTCCGTGTCTCCGGCGCGCCCCCGCAACCGACGCAACCGGGACAAGGCGCGGCGCCCGCCGGCCCGTCGCAGCCCGGCGGCGGATTTTGAGGAACTGACTCCGTTCGGCGCGGGTCTCCTGACCCCGCCGGTCTTCCGACCGAAGGTCTCCTCTTCGAGGGTGAGTCATCTCTTCAATTGAATAAAGCAGCGGTCGGGAGACCGCAAGATAAGCACGGCGGGGTCAGGAGACCTGCGCTGAACAAGAACGAATTTCCACAAAGAAAACTCACCCATGACCGACACGCTTCCCGCCTCCGTCAATCCGCCGCGCCGTTTGTTGCTTGGTCCCGGTCCCAGCGAGATTCCGCCGCGGATTCTCGCCGCGCTTGCCGCGCCGACGGTGGGGCACCTCGATCCGTACTTCCTGCAGGTGATGGACGAATTGCAGGGGATGCTGCGGCAAGTCTTCCGCACACAGAACAAGTTGACGCTCGCCGTCTCGGGCACCGGCAGCGCCGGCATGGAAACCGTCGTCGTCAATCTCATCGAGCCGGGCGACAAGATGGTCGTCTGCGTGAACGGCGTCTTCGGCGGCCGCATGGCCGACGTCGCCGCACGGGCCGGGGCCGAAGTCACCAAGATCGAACGCCCGTTCGGCGAGATTTTCGATCCGTCCGAAATTGAAGCCGCGCTCAAGAAAGTGAAGCCGAAAGTCCTGGGGATCGTCAACGCGGAGACATCGACCGGCGCGCATCAGCCGGTCGATACGATCGCCAAGTTGTGTCATGACCACGGCGCGCTCATCGCCGTCGATTGCGTGACGTCGCTGGGCGGCGCGCCGGTGGAAGTCGACGCGTGGGGGCTAGACGCCGTCTACAGCGGCACGCAGAAGTGCCTGAACTGTCCGCCGGGACTGGCGCCGGTGACGTTCAACGACCGGGCTGTCGCCGCGATCGACGCGCGGAAAACGAAGGTGCAAAGCTGGTATCTCGATATGCAAATGGTGAAGGACTATTGGGGCAGCAACCGCGCCTATCACCACACGGCCCCGATCAACATGAACTACGGCCTGCACGAAGCGCTGCGAATCGTGCTGGCAGACGGCCTGGAAAACCGCTTCGCCCGGCACAAGAAGAATCATCTCGCGCTCAAGGCCGGCGTCGAGGCGATGGGCCTGTCCTACGCCGTCGCCGCGTCCCATTCGCTGCCGATGCTGAACGCCATCGCGATTCCCGCCGGCGTCGACGACGCGTCGGTCCGCAAGCAGTTGCTCACGGAATTCGGCATCGAAATCGGCGGCGGCCTCGGCTCGATGAAAGGCAAAGTCTGGCGCGTCGGCCTGATGGGCTACGGCAGCAGCCAGCCGAACGTGCTGTTGTTCCTCGCCGCGCTGGAGAAATGCCTCTTGGACCACGGCGTGAAGGTTGCGCCGGGAGCCGGTGTTGGGGCGTATAGGGAGTGATTCATGGGGACATCGACCATTTATTTGCTGCCCGAAAATGGTTCGGTTGATCCGACAACATTTGGCAAAACGGTCAAGGCGGTGTTGACCGAGATGGGCGTCATTTGCGACGAACTCTACGATGACGAGCCGAATTGGTTCTGTGCCGGTTCAGATTCTTCCGTGGCGTTTGACCGTTCAGACGAAGACGATGATGTCGCGTTTGAATACTGCATTATCTATGCATCAAAGAATACGGAACTTGTGCCACAAGACCCGGCGGTAGAACCACTCTGCCCGCAGTGCGATGCTGAACTTCGGGAGGAGTATTACGAATTGATCAACTCCATCGAAGAAAAGGAATTGTCGCCAGCGAAGAAATCGCAGCGTTACCTCCACGCCAACATCGCTTGTCCTGCCTGTCGATGCGAGACCCTGCTGACGAAGCTGAAGGACGAAGTCGGAATCTTCCTCAGCGGCACGTGGATCAATTTCGAGGACGTTCAATCGTCGCTTAGCCCGAAGTGGTTGAAGAAGTTCGAAGCCGCCACGGGTTTCAAGTTCAAAGTGCTCAACTATGGGTACACGTAGAGCGAAGCAAAGAACAATGGCCGATTCGATCACATTGGCCGCGGAGCCATAAGAATCGTAGCGTAGGCGGCTCGCCTGCGCGGATTTTCAACCGAGACGCACAGGCGAGCCGCCTGTGCTACGGTCACGCCCGGCTTTTGCCGAACGCCGACCACCATGCGAGCAACCCCGTCGCAAAGTAGCCGAGCGGTTGGGCGCGGTTCGAGAGCGTCTTGCGGCGCGTAAACGTTCCGCCGAGCCATGCCGGCAAGCGGGCCGTCCAGCCCAGGGCCCAGTCGTGCTGGAGTTTCAGTACGGCGAGCGTGCGGCCTTGCAGCGGGTAGAGGTCGTTCGCCCGCAGGCGGCTGTGTTGCGGCTTGTGGGCCGTGTCCAGCAGCGGCTGCCAGAACTGGTCGGGGGCGTGGGCCGGCATGCGGAACGGGATCGTGTCGGAGTGCGAATTCAGCAGAATCAGCAGCGTGTCGCCGATGATCGGCCGGCCGCGCTCGTCGACTTCATCGACCATGTGCCCTTCCAGCCGCATGCCGAGGCACCGCACGTAGCCGGCGTGCCAATCGGCTTCCGACATCTCCTTACCGACTGGCGTGAGCCAGGCGATGTCGGTCGCCCCTTCGCCATGCAGTTGCCGGCCTTGAAAGAACTGCCGCCGTTGCAGCACGGGTTGCGATTTCCAGAGGCGGATCGCTTTCTTGGTGAATTCCAAAAACTCGGCATTGTCGTCCGTCAGCCGCCAGTCGAGCCAGTTGATGTCGTTGTCCTGGCAATAGGCGTTGTTGTTGCCGTGCTGCGTGTGGCCAAGCTCGTCGCCGGCCCGCAGCATGGTCACGCCTTGCGAGATGAGCAGCGTGGCGAGGAAGTTCCGCTTCTGCTTCTGCCGCAGCGCGCGGACATGCAGATCGTTGGTCGGGCCTTCGGCGCCGCAGTTCCAACTGAGGTTATGGCCTTCGCCGTCCTGATTGTGCTGGCCGTTCGCCTCGTTGTGCTTGTGGTTGTAGCTGACGAGATCCTCCAGCGAGAATCCGTCGTGGCAGGTGACGAAATTGATGCTGGCGTAGGGCCGCCGGCCGCTGTGCTCGTAGAGATCGCTGCTGCCGCACAAGCGTGTGGCGAACTCCGACGTGGTGTGCCCGTCGCCGCGCCAAAACCGGCGGACGCAGTCGCGGTACTTGCCGTTCCATTCGGTCCATAGCACCGGGAAGTTGCCGACCTGGTAACCTCCTTCGCCGAGGTCCCACGGCTCGGCGATCAGCTTCACCTGCGAGAGAATCGGATCCTGATGGATGATGTCGAAGAACGCCCCGAGCTTGTCGACGGCATGGAGTTCCCGCGCGAG
>CAZDGB010000439.1:0-3982 GCA_964504645.1 uncultured Planctomycetaceae bacterium
GAGAATCCGCCGGTGATACGACGACGCTGGAGGATTACACGATTCTGGCGAAGTTGCGGGAGACGGATGAGTAGGATCTGCGGTGTGAACTATGACGCTGAGGTGCGCGGTGCAGCGTTCGCCGGCTTCTTTCAGGGACAGGCAAAGTTTCCGCAACGCCTCGACCATGCGAAACCTTTGGTCGATGGCCTCCGAGGACATGTCGACTGCCGGCGGTTCGTTGGTTTCAGGTTTCATCAATCGGGATTCGGGATCAGATTTTCAGTTCATTCAGGACTTCTTCCAGCGACCGGTCCAGCACGGCGACCATTTCGTCGAGTTGTTCGTCCGTCACGACCAAGGCCGGGCCGAAGGCGAGCCAGTGGGGGTCGAAGCGGCATAACAGGCCGTGCTGCAATGCCCGCTTGCCGACGCGGACGCCGAAGTTGATCTCGGGTGAAAACTGCTCTTTCGTCTTCACATTGCGGACGAATTCGATCCCCATCAGCAGTCCTTTGCCGCGGATGTCGCCGATGACGCCGTATTTCTCGGCGAGCGCCGCGAACGCGTTTCGCAGTCGCTCCCCCTGCTTCCGCGCATTGCCGCACAGGTCGCGTTCGAGGATTTCCTGAATCACGGCGATCGCACCGGCGCACGCGACCGGGTGGCCTTCATTCGTGTGGCCCTCGACGAAACCGGGATTCGTGGCGATCGGCCCCCAGAAGGCGTCGGCGATCGGCTTCCGCACGATCAGCGCGGAGATCGGCAGAAAACCGCCGCTGATCCCCTTCCCAGTGCAGATGGCGTCGGGGATGACGCCGAACGTCTCCGCGGCGAACATCCGCCCGGTTCGTCCGGCGCCGGTGATGATCTCATCGAAGATCAAGAGGATATTGTGCCGGTCGCAGTATTTCCGCAGCAAAGGAAGATACTGTTCCGGCGGGTCGATGATGCCCCCCGTGTGGCCGATCGGTTCGACGAGGATCGCCGCGACGGTGGCAGGGTCTTCGAGTTCGATGACTTCATTGGTGAGCGTGGCGCAGGTAAGGCCGCACTGGCCGCCGTCGAATTCCTTACCGAACGGGCAGCGGTAGCAAGTCGGTGGGAAGACTTTGACGAACCCGGCGGGGAGCGGCTCGTTCACCGTCTTGCGCGATTTCAACCCCGATGCGGCGAGCGAGCCCATCGTCGAGCCGTGCCACGAATGATAACGGCTGATGACTTTGTATTTGTGCGGGTTGCCGGTCAGCCGGTGGTATTGCCGGGCGAGCTTGATCGCGGCCTCGGTGACTTCGGAGCCGGCGCATTCCAGTTTCACCGTGTTGAGGTCGCCGGGCGAAACCTCCGCCAGCAGGTTCGCCAGTTGGATCGCGACCGGGTTGGTGCCGTGCATCGGCGGCGAGAAATGGAGGACATCGAGCTGCTTTTTGATCGCCTCGATCACCCGGCGGTTGTTGTGCCCGACGGAGACCGTGTAGATGCCGGAGAGCGCGTCGAGATACCGTTTGCCGCTCGTGTCCCAGTAATGGACGCCGTCGGCCCGTTCCATGATGAGCGGGTCTTTGGACCACTCCGCCATCTGGTCGCGGACGAAAATCTGGCGGAGGAAACGCTCTTCGGAGCATTGGGCTGCGGTGATGAGGTCGATGGTCATGTGGGTTGTCGGTTGGGGGTGGCGGGTTGTAATTTGTGCTGATTGATTAGCCGCGCCGCGAAGTTTGCGGAGCGGAGCGCGTTTTCAGCGCGGTCGTCACAGTATACACGTCGCATCGAGAAAGCGCTCCGCTCGCAAAGCCACCGCGTCGCGGCTAACCGCAACCTCCAACCAGCCACCTCCAACCCACAAATCCCCATGACGACCGTCACCACGCCGCATAGTTTCTGCCGATTCGGACTGGCGAAAGCCGACGTCACGCCGCCGGTGGGGATTTATCACCGCATGTGGGGGGCGGCGACGCACGACCGCTCGACCGGCGTGCATCGGCCGCTGGAAGCCGCGGCGCTGGCGTTCGCGGCGCATGACGACGCTTCTGGCCGGGCAGCCTTTGTATTGATCGCACTCGACCATTGCCTCTTCTGGCCGCCGGAGATGAAGCGGCTGAAGGCGGCCATTGCCGAACGATCCGGCGTGCCGGAGCGAAACACGTTAATCACGTTCTCGCACACGCACGGCGCCGGGCTGATGGACCCCGCCCGGAAAGATCTGCCCGGCGGTGAACTGATCGAACCGTATCTGGAGCAGCTCGGCGAGACGCTCGGTGAACTTGTGCGGCGAGCGACGAGCGTGCTGCAACCGGTCGTCATCACCTACGCCACGGGGCAGTGCGACCTGGCGCAGCACCGCGATCATTGGGACGAAGTGTCGCAACAATTCGTCTGCGGTTTCAATCCCGGCGGGCCGGTCGATGACGACGTGTTGGCCGCGCGCATCACGGACACAAGCGGAAAACTCGTGGCGACGATCGTGAACTATGGCTGCCACCCGACGACTCTCGCCTGGGAAAATACGTTGATCAGCCCCGATTATCCCGGCGCGATGCGGGAAGTTGTCAAGAACGCGACCGGCGCACCGTGCGTGTTTCTGCTCAGCCCCTGCGGCGACGTCGGGCCGAAGGAAGCACAACAGGGAGACGTTGTCGTTGCCGACCGCAACGGCCGGCAATTGGGGTACGCGGCGCTTTCGGCGCTGGAATCGTTGCCATGGCCGGCAACGCAGTTCACGTATCGCGGGCCGGTGATTTCCGGGGCCACGCTGGGCGATTGGCGGCACGAACAAATCACCGACGAACAGCGTCGCCGGGCGAGCGAGTTTTCCGTCCAGCGGCTGGCGATGCCGTTGCCATATCGCGCGGAGAGACCGACCGTCGCCGAGTTGGAAAAGGAACGCACACAACGCCTGGCCGAGGAACAAGCCGCGCTCGCCGCCGGCGATGCGCTGACAGCCCGAGATGCGCGGGCCTTGGTCGAACGGCTGACGCGGGCTATCGCGAAGTGGTCGGCGTTGCCGACCGGCACGACTTATCCCTACGACGTCGTCGTGCTGAAACTCGGCGAAGCGGTCTGGCTGACGTTCGAAGGAGAACCTTATCAACTATTGCAGCGCGAACTGCGCCGCCGCTTTGACGGGACGCCGCTGATGATGTCCGTCATCGCCGACGGCTGGGGAGCGAGTTACCTGGTGACGAAGGAGAGCTACGGTAAGCACATCTATCAGGAGACAGTCGCGACACTGGCTGCGGGATGCTTGGAGACGCTGATTGAAGGCGTGTCGCAGGCCGTGGGGCGCGTGGTACGCGTCAATAATAAATTCGGCGACGCTCGCCTGGGGGGATGACTATCGCGACAGATTCAGCCGGTTGCGTTCGGCGAGGTAATCCAGCAGCACGTCGCTCATCGAGTGGCTGGTGTCGACGACGACCCGTTCGATGCGGTTGCGGTGGCAGAGGTCGGTGAACGCCGTCTCGAAGCGGTTCAAGGCGTCGAGGTAGCCGCGGCGGATGTCTTCGGTCTGCGCGAGATATTCATCGGCGGCTTCCAGGCCGAGGAATTTCACCATCCCCTCGAACTCGAACCGCAGCTCGTGGTGGTGCAGCACCTGGAATAGCACGACTTCGTGTTTTTGGTAGCGCAGCCGCTGCAGCGCGGCTTCCAGCGATTCCAGATCGGTGAAGAAATCACTGAAGATCATCACGATCTCGCGGCGGCTCATGCGGGGAATGAGGTCGGTCAGGCAGTCGGCCATGTTCGTCTTTTCGACCGGCTGAATCTCGTCGAGATGGTTGGTCATCTTGACGATCTGCGCCATCGTGTTGCCGGGCGGAACGTAGCCGCGGACCTTATCGTCGAACGTGGCGAGCGAGACCTTGTCGTTCTGGCGGACGATGGAATAGCCGAGCGTGGCGGCGAGCTGTGCGGCGTATTGCAACTTTTGTTCGCGGCCGTCGCCGTACCGCATGGAAGCGGAGACGTCCAGCACCAGATGGCAGACGAAGTTCGTCTCCAT
>CAZDGB010000440.1:0-3978 GCA_964504645.1 uncultured Planctomycetaceae bacterium
GCCGAACAGATCTTCGAATCCGCCGCCCCCGCCGCCGCCGAAGAGATCGTTGATGTCGAAGGGGACGTCGCCGCCCGACGTCTGCCAGGTGTAGCGGAACGGTCCGCTTCCCCCGCCGGGCCCTGGTCCCCCCGGACCGCCGCCGGGAAACGTGGTGCCGAACTGGTCGTACTGTTTGCGTTTCTCGTCGTCGCCCAGGATGGAATAGGCTTCCTGGACCTGCTTAAAGCGCTCCGCCGCCGCGGCATCATCGGGCTTCATGTCCGGATGATTCTCGCGGGCCAGTTTGCGATAGGCTTTTTTGATGTCGTCGGCCGACGCGCTGCGTGCGACGCCGAGGACCTGATAGAAGTCGGAATCGGCCATGAAATCGGGAAATCTGCCGGAAAAACGCGTTGATGCGCCGCGAGTTCATTCGCGGCGCGGACTTGCCGTTCCCAGTTTACGGCGCGGACTCGGCAGCGACAATCGCGGACAAACGGCTTTTCCTGCGCGCTATTGCGCCGCCCGGCGCAGAGACTCGCATTCGCGGCGGATTTCGTCCGGCAGGTCCTTGATTTCGAGCGCAAGGGCCAGCCTGGCGTCGGCCTCCGGTTTGCGTCCGGCGCGCAGCAAGACCCGGCCCTGCGTGCACAGCAGTTTGCCCCGCCAGTAGGGCGCCGTCAGTTCTTCCAGATCGACGCGCTCCAGTTCGGCGAGCGCCGCGAGGGGATCGTCGCGGCCGGAGAGGATGCCGGCGATCTGGATGGCGGCCTGACACTGCTTGTAAACGGTGCCGACTTTCATGGAGCGCCGGTACGCGTCGAGCGCCCGTTCCTCATCGGCCAGCAATTGCAGGTAGACGTCGCCCAACTGGTTCAAGCAGAAGCCTTGCGAGTTCGCGCCGGTCAGATAGCCGACGGCGGCTGCGAAATCGCGCGCCGCGGGCTCGCCTCGCTTCAAGGCGACGAACGCGCCGCCGCGGCGGAGATAGGCGTCGCCCCGCAACCGTTCGGGCCAGGCGGCGATCTCTTCCGCGCCGAACTCATCCGCCAGCGCCTGCCATTCCCGGCCCGCTTCGAGAACCTGCAGCCGGGCGGCTTTCGCGTACGGACGCAACGGAATCTGCTGCGCGAGTTCGCCGGCGCGATCCAGTTGCTTCAATTGGATCGCACACACGACGGCTTGTTCCAAAGCGTCGGTCTTCTGCACAGAACTGGCGGCGCTTTCCGCCAAAGCGAGGAACTGCGCCAACGCCTCCGCGGTTTGTCCGGCGGACAATAACTCCAGGGCCGCCTTCCGTTCCGAGACGTAGTCCGCTCCCGGAACACGAGCCGCCGGCGACAGCAACAGGCAGACGGCAATCATTCCCAATCGCATGATCTCTCGCTTCACAACGGCTCAGCGGACCTTCAACTTGGCGAACTTCTTCACGACGTGAAAATTCGCGGCGCTCGTGGGCGAATACGCCGAGTACTCGGCGTCGTCCCCGCGAATTCGCTGCCGGCAGACGTTGAAGTACCACGGATAGGTATCGCTCGGCTGGCGGCCCGCGACGCCGAAATTGGGATTCAGCACCGCCTGCTGCTCGCCGACGACCGGAATGCGGACTTCGGCGCTCCAGTAACCCTCGCCGATGTGGCACGCGACCCGGGCGCTCGAGTCCCAGGTCGAGTTCAAGCCTTTGGAGCGGTCCAGATCGATCAGGGCGGCGGCGGGATTCACGGCGATCTGATAGTAGGCATGGTTCTGCGTTTCGAGCAGCATCTCCACGCAGTCGCCGGTCCAGAGGTTGTTGTCTTCGTTCTTCCGCGTGCCGATCGCCAGTTCCTGCGTGTTGCGGTCTTCACAGCGGATGCCGAAGACGATGTCGCTCTCGGTCCACGCGATGCGGAACGACGTCGGCATGTACGGCCGCTTCCCGGTTTCCAGTTCGGCCAACTCGTAAACCCACAGTCCCTGCCAGAACGGTTCGTCCAGCTTCCCGTCGAGCGTCAAGTCGTTCGCGCTCCGCAAAAACGCCGCGGCCTCCGGGACGTTCTCGCGGCCCTTGGCCGCCTGATCGCGGAGAGCGTACATCGGCTGGAAGTAGCCGGCCATCCACGCCAGACGTTTGCCGAAGATTGTTTCCGGATCGACTTTCGCCTGCGCCGCTTCGAGGAGCGTCAGGGCTCGCGACATGACTTCGGCGTTCTTCCGCAACAGTTGCAGATTCGCCTCGGCGTATTCGATCAACGCCTGCATCTCGGTCGCCGCGGGACCGTAGAAATCGCGGCAATACTCGGCGAGGAGCGCCTCGATGTCCTGGTCGGCATCCCACCAATAGCGGGACGTGACGTACAGATTCAGATGATCGACGGCCAGCGAGTCGAGGCCCTCCGGATCGCGGTAGACCTCGATGAAATCTCCCAGCGACACGCCCTGGAGCGACTTGAGATCGCGAGCGATGGCCCGCGGATAAAAATTCGGCAAATGCGGCGCGGTGAACGCGCGGCCGTGCAAATAATAGTCGTTGATGACGAGCTGGCGCTGGCCCTCGGGCATCTTTTCCAGCCACCCCGCGCGCAGCTGTTCAAATCGTCGGCGCTCCTGCGGATCGACGAAGTCGCTGCGGTTCTGGCAAATGCCGACCAGCAGATTCGGACTCAGCCGGTCGATCTTCGTCGGCGGCAGCAGATACGCGCCGTAGGCGTAGCAGTTCACCTTGCGGTCCGGGTGCGTTTTGTAGACTTCGGCGGCCACGCGTTGGACGTGATCCCACACGTAGTCGGAGATCTGCCCTTCCCAGCCGCGGTCCAGCGTGTCCTTCCCGCGGCATAACTCGCATTGGCACAGGCTGGCGTAGCCATCCTGCGGCATCACGGAAACCATCGGCGCATCGAGCAAATCGAACATGGTCCGCACGTATTTCAGGTTCTGCTCGAACAATCCCGGTGCGGAGAGGCACGGGCGGGCCTGGCCGGTTTTCAATTCGTCCCGTTTCCCATTCGACAGGAAGTACCACTCCGGATGCGCGGCGCGCACTTCCGGGCGCTCGTAAACCGGATTCATGCCGTGCGACAGGCTCATGCCGAAATCGCCGATGACATCGGCGGCCTGGTTCCAGCCGAGCCGCAACTGCCACAGGACTTCATCGCGCGTCGTTCCCTGGTGGCCGAACATGCGGAGGTATTGGTAAGGAAACCGCAACGCGAAATCGGGATGGATGGTGTCATTCACCGCGGGGAGTTCGATCGTCGGCCGGCGCGGTATCACTTCGCCGAGCTCGCCGGGGAGATACCAGCGCACACCCTTCCGGCGCAGAAATTCGTAGACGGCGTTCAGCGAGCCGCGCTCGTCGCGAGCCCAGATCTTCAATTCGCCGTGATATTCCTTGTAGAGATTGCCCTGGGTGAACCCCCAATGTTCGCCGGTGGCGGCGTCCCACTCTGCCATCAATCGCGGCATGTCGGAAACGCCGTTCAGATAGAACTTCGGTTTCACGAAATCCGCATCCTGCCCCAGCAGGACCAACCAGTTCTTGCCGGAAACCATCCGAAAGGCGCCGTGCTTCAGCCCGTCATCGGTGACGCCCAGCCGGTCTGTGTGTGGAGATCGTCCCACGTAAATCTGGACCGGAACTTCCGGCGTCGGCGCGGCGGCGATCGCCAGTTTCGCGCCGCTCAGCTTTTCGAGATGCGTCTGGAGTTCTTTCGCGGCCAGCTGCACTGTCCGCGGCGGCGTTTCGGCGATGACGATCTCCGCCCGCGCCCGGCCGTCGTCGACGATCGATTCCGCCGCGGCACTTGCGGACAGCACGGTCCAACCGATGAGCCACAGCGCAGCGGGGGCAGGCGACGGGCAGAGTCTCAGCACGGCGGGGTCCTGGGGAGAATCGAAGGGTGGAGATTCGTCAGGGGGTCTTGCCCGAGGCTTTGGCGGGTTTTACGGCCTTCCCCTTCGGCACGAACTTCAGCGCGAACATCGTGTGGTCGGCGTAGGCGCCGGCGTTACCCACGG
>CAZDGB010000441.1:0-3959 GCA_964504645.1 uncultured Planctomycetaceae bacterium
GCGGCCTCGCCGTCGGCGCGACGAATGACAACGGCACTTATGTCACGACCGAGCCGCATGACATCGGCCACATGTTCCACACGTGGTTCCGCGCGCTGGGCATCGATGCCGTGAACACCGAATACGACAACCACGGCCAACCGCTCCCCATCGCCCACGAAGACTGCCACGCGGTAAAGGAACTCTTGGCGTGAGAAGAAAGGGCAAAAGCAGTAACCGCAGATTTCGCAGATTCGCACAGATTTTCAACATGAACTTCATCCTTTGTGACTTTTGTGCCTCTTGTGGCAAATGTAAATGCTGACACCTCAATCGATCACCGTCATCCCGACCACGCGGCAGATGGCGCTGGCGCGGTTCCGGCCCAACGGTGAACAACTCTTCGCAGCGGGACGGGATGGGAAGATTCATCGGTGGGACTTGCGGCGGGGGGATGACAATCCAGCCGATGCGCTCGTGCCGAGTTCGCGGAGCGACAAGCCCGTGCCGCCGGTGATTCCGGAACTTGTGCCGCTCGACGGACACGACGGCTGGGTGACGCAGATTTTATTTCATTCATCGCGGCAGGAACTGTATTCCGCCGATTCGTGGGGCCGGCTCATCGGCTGGTCGCTCGCCGGAGAATCGCCCACGTCGAAATGGAATCTTGCCGCGGCCCACGACGGGTGGATTCGGCACATCGCCCTCAGCCCGGACGGCGAACGGCTGGCGAGCGTCGGCAAAGACAAGGTTTGCCGCCTTTGGTCGACGTCCGACGGGAAGCTGCTCCAGGAGTTCGCGCAGCCGGATGATCTGCATGCGGTCGCATTCGCGCCGGATGGCAAGTCGCTCCTCACGGGAGATTTGCGAGGCGTCGTCCAACAGCGGGATTTAGCAGCGAGCAACGTGGTCCGCGAATTCGACGCCAAAGAGATGTATCTTCTCTCGTGGATTCAAGACGTCGGCGGCGTCAGAGGTCTGACATTCGACGCCGCGGGAACGACGCTCGCCGTCGCCGGGGCGCAACCGACAAGCGGCGGGTTCGTCCAGGCGATTCCCTTCATCAAATTCTTCGACTGGGCCGACGGCAAAGAACGGCAAACGCTCAAGCTCGGCGACAATACGCAGGGCTACGTGCAAGACCTCGCCTGGCATCCGCAGGGTTATTGGCTCGGCGTGACAAGTGGCCAACCGGGCCAAGGGAGTTTCTTCCTACATCGCACCGGCGAGGAAAAACCGTTCTTCACACAGGCCCTGCCGAACTGCCACTCGGTCGCCCTTTCGGCCGACGGCCGCCGGTGCGCCGTCCTGGCCAACGCCGGCACGTCCGGCCAAAAGAAATCGATGGCCCGCGAGGGAAATTACCCCGGCAACACGTCGCCGATTCACGTATTTGAACTGACGCCCCTTTAGCGACGCTTCGCAGAAGCGTCGTCGTTTCTCACTCATTGAGATTCGTGCGCCATGGGGAAGCGATTTGATCCCGCGTTGCCCGCCCTCCTGCGCGGGCTCGTCGGCCTCCTCGTCGCCCGCATCCTGCTCACGATCTTTCAAAGCTACCCCGATTACTTCCCGCCGAACTTCCACGCCGACTTCCTGCTCGGACGGGAAGGTTACTTCTGGGACGGCTATCACCTGGCGTTCTACGCCCACATCGTCGCCGGGCCGTGCGCGTTGATCCTCGGCACGCTGCTCATCAGCGACCAGTACCGTCGCCGGTTTCCGAAAACGCACCGCGATTTGGGCCGTGTGCAGGCCGTGTGCGTGCTATTCGTCGTCGTGCCGAGCGGCTGGTGGATGGCACAGCACGCGGCAAGCGGCCCGGTCGCGGAAGTTGGCTTCACGCTGCTGTCGCTTTCGACGGCGGTCAGTATGATCGTGGGCTGGCGGACCGCCGTCCAGCGGAAGTTCGACGCCCATCGCCGCTGGATGTCGCGCTGCTACCTGATGCTCTTCTCGACCGTGCTCGTCCGCGTGAATGGCGGCGTCGGCTCGTTTCTGGGCATCGACGCCGAGTGGTTTTACGCCCACACCGCCTGGACCAGCTGGCTCGTGCCGCTGGCGATTTACGAGGTCCAGTGTCTCCTTCGCCAATCCCTCCGCGCCGAATTTGTCCGGAAGCCCGGCGTTCGCAACGCCGGGACCGCGTGATCGACCAAACCGTCTCAGAACTCGCCGACTTTCTCGCCGCCCGTCGCCGTGAACAGCGCCTGCAATGTCGTCGGCGCGATCTTCTGCGACAGAAACCGGACCATGCCGTCGCCGAGCAACGCGTGCCGGCCGCCAGTATGCGATTCCTTCGAGTTCGTCGTGAACTGCGCGAGCAGCGCCGCGTCGGCGTCGCGCGGCGACATCCACGGAACGGCCTGATCGTGCGGCACTTCGATCACCAGAATTGTGTTGCTGGTTCCGTCGGAAACATCATTGGTCTTCAGCGATTGGCCGGCCCTCAAAATGCTGTTGGGCAGAACCACGGCCAGGAAAGACGCCTGAACGGGCGCGGTGGAAGAACTCGGGCAGCCATAAACCGGCATCGGCGTTTCAAAGGCGGCCGCGTTCGCAGGATCATCCCAGGGCTTGGAAAGATCAATCTGGCTGTAGAGGGGCGCTTGATCGAGATACGGCAACAGCAGCGTCCGCCAACTGTGGAGCGGTTTGCCATCGGCATCCACCGTATACGCCGGGGGGAAAGCGCCGTAAACCTCGTGATAGTTGTGAAAAGCCAGGCCGAGTTGTTTCAGGCGGCACTTGCAGGTCGTTCGCCGGGCCGCTTCTCGCGCCTGGTGCACCCCGGGAAGAATGACCAGCAGCAGGAACAGCACGGCCGCGGCAACGACAACCAACAGGACTTTTCGCGTGGACCCGGGTTTGGGATTCGCAGGTGCGTTCATAGGCCTGCCTGAAAGGCGATATGTGGCCACAGGATGCTGTTACGAGAGGCGCATACAGGTCTCTCGCCGCATGATATCAAAACTCGCCGATCTGCTCGCGGCTGTTCGCCGTCAACAGGGCCTTCAGCGTGGCCGGCTCAATCTTGGACGACAGGAATCGCACGGTGCCGTCCGCAAAGAGAGCGTGCGCGCCGCCGGAGTGCTGCGTCTGCTTTGAGTCGGCCTGAAAGGACTGCAGAATCAGGCTCTCGTCGGCATCCTGCGGCGACATCCAAGACACGGCGTGCTCAAACGGAACTTCGATCACCAGAATCGTATTCGATGTTCCATCCCCGATGCCGGAAAGCGAACGCGACTTGCCGGGCTGCAGGATGCTGTCAGGCGTGACGACGGCCAAATATGTCGTCTGACCCGGCGGAGTCGGCATGCTGGGACAAGAATAGGTCGGCATCGGATATTGAAATTCCGCCGCGTTCGCCGGATCATCCGGCGATTTCGACAAGTCGAGAGAATTGTATCGCGGCGCGTGTTCGAGATAGGGCAGAATCAGCGTGCGCCAACTGTGCAGCGGCTTGCCATCCGCGTCGACCGTATACGCCGGGGGAAACATGCCATAGGTGTCGTGATAGTTATGCAGCGCCAGACCGATCTGCTTGAGATTGCTCTTGCACTGTGTGCGGCGTGCCGCTTCTCGTCCACGGCCGACGGACGGTAACATCAAGGCCAACACAAGGCCGGTGACCAGCACGCCGGCAGCGAGGCCGAAGACCAGTTCGATCCAAGTCAGTCCCGTTCGCTGTCGCGAAAGGTGCGAATCAAGACGAAGGGAAAAGGCAGACATGGGCGTCTCCTGATTCGCGAGAAGGGATGGTTGCGACAGGAACTCTCTCTGTCTACGCAGAATCGTCCTTCCGTGCGGGGACTTCTTGGGGAGGACTGGCTGTCGGGCGGCGAATTGTCGGCGGACCGAAGATGTGAACGAGGGGCGTCGGCCGGATCAGCAGTTCGAACAGGACCAGTGAGACTCCCGCGACCACGATCATGCCGCCAAGGCTGGAAACCCACCACGCGCCGCCCGCCGGCTGGACC
>CAZDGB010000442.1:0-3946 GCA_964504645.1 uncultured Planctomycetaceae bacterium
TCCAGGGGAGAAGGAAAAGATGTGTCTTCACGTTTTGTTAGGCGCTCTTAGGAGACTTCCCATGTTTCGATATCGCTTCATCGCATCGTTCGCTCTCTGCGGAGCGAGCTTACTCGCGGGCTGCAGCCGGCAGGACGACGGCCGTCCGAAGCCGGTGCCGGTCAACGGGCTGGTGCTCGTCGACGAGCAGCCGTCGCAGGGGACGCGCGTCGTCTTCGCGCCGGACGGACATCAGTACGCCGCAGCGGGCATCACCGGGTCGGACGGGCGCTTCCAATTGCAGACATTCCAGGCGAACGACGGCGCGGTGCCGGGCAACTACAAAATCATCGCCAGCAACTTCGAGGTGATCGAAAAGCCGAACGGCGGCGTGATTGAGAATCACTTCTTGCCGCAGATGTACCGCGACCCGAACCAAAGCGGCCTGACCGCCGTCGTCTCGGAAACCGGCCCGAACGAGATTACGCTGAAACTCAGCAGTCCGAAGAACGGCGTCGAGGAAGTGAAGGTCCTCGCGGATTGAATTGCCTTCCCTCCAGTCCTCTCGCCCCCGTCGCGGGGGAGAGGGTTAGGGAGAGGGGGCGAACGGTCCCTCAACTCACGACTCTGGAACAACTTCCGAATAGGAACATCATGCTTCGACAGATCGCATTTGTGTTTGGACTGTTAGTAACGCTGGCCTGTCCTCTGGCAGCCGGAGAACTCAGTCCGGCCCCCGACGGTTCCTTCAGCATCGTGCTGATTCCCGATACGCAGGCGTACAAAGGGAAAGGAGTCAAAGGCGGCTCCCCCGACAACAACGATCCCGTGACGAACCCGATCTTCCAGGCCCACGTGGATTGGATCGCCGCCAATCTCGACCGGCAAAAGATCGCGTTCGTGAGCCACGTCGGCGACATCGTCGACATCGACGAGCCGGGCCAATGGAAAGTCGCCCAGGAGTGCATGGACGTGATCCACGGCAAGGTGCCGTACGGCATCTCGGTCGGCAATCACGACATGACGTCGAAAGGGAACTCGACGCTGTTCCAGCAGTTTTTCCCGAAGTCTCGCTTCGAAGCGTTCGAATGGTACGGCGGCTCGTTTGAGGGATCGCCGACGGGACCGGAGATTTCCGGCAACAACGCGAACAGTTATCAGCTTTTCGAAGCGGGCGGGATTCCGTTCATTTTCCTGCATCTGGAATGCAACGCGCCGGACGACGTACTGGCGTGGGCGAACGAATTGCTCGACAAGCACGCCGATCGGAAGGCGCTCGTCACCAGCCACATGGGCTGGGGTCCGCGCGCGAAGCCGAAAGTCGACGACGAATACTACACCGGTGAGAAGGGCCGCATGGAGTGGATCAAGATTCACGGCCCGCGCGGCAACTCGCCACAGCAGATTTGGGAGAAGTGTTACCGCCAGCACGCCAACCTGCTGGCCGTCTTCTCCGGCGATCAAAGCCGCACCCAGGCCTACAAAGCCGCGACCAAAGGCGACCACGGCAACGTGATCCACGAACTGCTGCAGGACTACGGCAGCGGCTGGCTGCGGATGTACCGCTTCCTGCCGTCTGAGAACCGCGTGGAAGCGATCACGTTCCATCCGACGACGGAGGAACTATGTGTGGGAACGAAGATCGTCCCGAGCCGCGACGAGCACCAGTTTGAGTTTGCGTGCCCGTAGACGGCGAAGTGACGCTGTCCGAGCCGGAAGCGTCAGCGACGGTCACGATGAAGAACACGGCGGGCTGACGCCGCGCCGCTCGCCTTTTCACTTGCGGCCTTCATTCCTCCACCAGCGAAATTCATTCGCCCCCTGCACGCGGCGGGAACCATCGTCGGCGGTGGCGATCAAATCTGGACGGCCGTCGCCGTTGAGGTCGGCGGCGATGATCTGATTCGCGGCAAAGAAATTCTCTTTGAGAACGTGCAAAGGCCACGACGTACTGCGCGGGTCGCCGGGGTTCTCGAACCAGACGACCTTGTCCCCTTTCGACCACGACGTCGCGGCGATGTCGAGATCCTTGTCGCCGTCGAGGTCCACGGCGATCGCCTCGAAGGCGCATGGCAGTTTGCCGACGACGTGACGCGTCCACGATTTCGGATCATCGGGATGATCGGCGTTTTCGTACCACGCGACTTCGTGGCGGTCTTCGGGAATATGTTCCGGCCGCATGCCGAACGCCATGACGACGTCGAGATCGCCGTCGCCGTCGAAATCGACCGGGTGGCCGTGAATCGCGCCGCGGGACGTGTTGTCGATGGTGTGCTTGACCCAGTTGTTTTCCGCCGGTTTTCCGGGGTTTTTCAGCCAAATGATTTGCGCACCGTGCTGCTCCGGCTTGGCGTTCTCATCGGCGGCGGTAAACGACGCGCCGACTGACGCCGCGAGCAAGTCGGGCTTGCCGTCGCGGTTGAAGTCGCCGACGCGGACGGTGCGGTTTTCCGACAGCGACGCGTCGATCGTATGCTTCGGCCACTCGGCATCAAATCCTTTCGGGCCGGGGTTCTCGTACCAGTTGACGGTATGGCCGACGTATGACGCCGACGCCGCGTCGAGGTCGCCGTCGCCGTCGAGATCGGCCAGGACGACGTCGTACGCCGCCGGGCACTTCGTCGTGATGACGTGCCGCTTCCACTTCCCGCGCACGTCTTTGCCCGGATGCTCGAACCACAGGACGAGCCCGTCGCGGTTGCTGACGACGGCGATATCGGGATGCTTGTCGCCGCTGATGTCGCCGACCGAATGCCGTTCGAGCCAGCCGTCTTCCTGATCGTGGACGACGTGCCGGGTGAGATTCCCCTTCCCGTCGTTTTCGAACCAGAGCATCGACGCCGCGGAGGGCCGCTTGCCGACGATGTCGACGTTGGTGAGATCGAGATCGCCGTCGCCGTCGAGATCAAACGCCGCGCTGCCGAACGTGTAACCATATTTGTCGGCGATGAGGAGTTCGGTGAAGCGGGGCGGCTCGGCGGCGGGCAGGAAGGATGTCGCCAGAATTAGCAGGAAGAAAGACGAGGAGCGGATCATGATGTCACTTTCGTAAATGACGGCGTTTTCCGAGCGGGGGGCGTAAGCCCCCTGGATGGGCGTGCCACGACAAACGATGCCGCTTTCAGGGGGCTCACGCCCCCCGCTCGGGACTTACATCGGCGACCATCTGCCGGATCGCCCCCAGATGGTACGCCGTGTGGGCCGCGCTGCCAAACAGGCCGGTCAGCATGATTTCGTTCCACGGCGGGAATTTCGGGCCGTTTTCAAGCAGCGTTTGCGCCGTCCGTTCCAACCGGGCGAGCAAATCGGCCCATTTGGCGTCGTTGACGGCGACGAGCTTCCAGGCGGCATCCCAATCGGCGTTGTCGAAGGCGTGCTGGTCGCCGCCCGCCGCGCGGGCCGCCAGTTCCAGGCCGTACAACACGTGATTGGCGTGCGACACAATCGGCTTGCGGCCCGGCCCCGGCGGCGTCGAGACCGTCTTAGCCGAGAGCGATTTCAACGTGTCGACCAGCCCGGGATCGCCGGGATTGAGCAGGAACCCGCTCTGCGCCGGGGCGCGGAACATGGTTTCTGCCAGGAGGGTGCGGAGGGCTTGGGAGACGAAGGTGGGGAGGTCCAGAGTGTGGATCATGAAGCCTCTGAGATTTCTTGAGTGCCGTCCACAACGAAAACAGATTTCGGATCAACTCCACTCCTTGAAATTAACCTCGGCAGATCTTCGCGTTCAACGGTACTAAGCATAAGTTCATTGCATGCTAAATCAAATGCACACCCAACTGACTTTCCGTACGACACTGCCCGATAAAATGACACAGCAAATCGCCTTGCCGCCATGTCTCCAATGCTTTCATCCATACCAATAACGCAGTCAACATATTCAGCGATTCCTTTCGCTTGTTTCGCAGAAAAACATGCATTCAGCAGAACAACCTTTACTTCGCCGTCGAAGCAAGCAAAAAGCTTT
>CAZDGB010000443.1:0-3932 GCA_964504645.1 uncultured Planctomycetaceae bacterium
CTGATCACGGCGGCGTTCGTGATCGCGAACCTGTGGTTCAAAAACGCGATCGCCGTGGCGGTGCTCGTCTCCACGCTGACGGCCCTGTTGTGGTACATCCTGGCGATGGGCTGCCTGTTCATTCTGCGGCGGAGGGAACCGGAACTATTCACGGCGTATCGCGCCCCGCTGGAACGCATCCTGCCGGTGACCGTCGTGCTGCTGTCCGCTTTCGCGGTTTACGTTTACAGCGTGATCAACGTGAAAGTCATCCCGCTGACGGCCCTGCTGTACCTCGGCGGGCTGGGCTATTTCTGGTTCTTCGCGAACGGACGCAAATCCCAAAGCCCGCCGTCGGCGACAGCGGGACCTGTGTGAACGCCCCGCCGTCGCGGACGGCGGGCTTTGAGAGATCACGATGCCGACTCACAAACCTTCCGCACCCGTCTCGCTCTTGGAGCGGCTGACGGGACTGGTCCTGATTCTCGTGCTGGCCGCGATCGGTTACATCGTGCTGGCGACGCTGACGCCCACCGTGCCGCAAATGGACGGCGAGACCGAAGTGATCGCCGTGATCGGGCTGCTCTCGGCTGCGCTGGCGCTCGTCAGCCTCGTGGCGCTGCTGCACACGCGGAAATGACGGTGACGAAGTTGTGTAAAGAGCAGAAACGATCCGCAGATTTTCTGCAGATGAGAAGCAAGGAGTGGATGCAAAAGGGCGCAGTCTTAGATTCGCTAGAAGAAAACGGAACGCGGAAGGACGCTGGCCGGAAGCTCGCGGAGGAACGCGGACAGGATCTCGAAGCCGACTTTCTTTTCCAATCCGCGCATTTCCGCGTCGTCCGCGTGGCGCAGCCCCGCGTGCCCGCTTTCTCTGAAATTATCTTTAATCGGCGGAAATCTGCGGATCATCTTCGTTAACGCACAACGTCAAGACGGTCCTACGACGACACGATCTCGCCCCACCAGTGTTCGCCGGCGTCGATGAGGACGACGTCTTCCGCCTGATCAATCCAACGCAGCGCTTCGTCCGGCGTCGAGACCGGCGCGAGTTGCATCTCTTCCACCAGATCGGCGTCGAGCCGGCTCAAGAGCGACACGTGCGACCACGCGGCCGCCGCGGCGACTTGCGTGCACGAGAGCAGATCGGGCGGTAATTCTTTGCGCATCCGCTGCAACGCGGCCTTGGCCGACCGGCTCGATTGCAGCAGTTCCAAACCCGGACCGGGCGACGCGGCGAGCGACGAGACGACCAGAATCCGCCCTTCGCGCTGCACCAGGTTTTGCGCCAGCGAAATCGCCGAGCCGATTTCCTCCCATGTCACGCGGTCGGCGTCGGTCGAGACAGAGACGACGACCACGTCGGCCCGCCGTTCCAGTTGCAACATCCACGAGCGGTCGAGGAACTGCTGCGTCTGCCGCTGCACCGCTTCGAATTGCCCGGCGAACACGGCCGACGCGCGGCCTGGCGCTCGGCTGGGGGCGACGCCGATCGCGAACTGCAATCCGAGCAGCCAGCAGAGTTCGTCGGTCAGTTGCCGCAGCGGGCGGTCGCTGTCGGGCCGCAACTCCGGATGGCCTTCGCCGAGCGATTTTTGAATCGCGTCCGACAGCGACAGACCCGGGTAGATCAAACTCCCGGGGCTGCGATAGCCGACGAGGGAATCGAACCCCGCGGCGAAGATCGGCACGACGACGTCGGCGTCCAAAAGTTCCCGCGCGAGATAGATTCGTTCGCCGGAACTGCTCGCCGCCAGATAGCCGCACGATTTGGTATCGTCCGGATCGTGCCTCTTCCAGCGGACGATTTGCCGCAGGGATGTGGCTAGTCCGATGCGCGGATCGACGACGGGCGCGGCGAGACCGCGGGCCGGTTGCAGAATCGTGATGCCGTCCGGTTCGACTCCCGCGGATCCCAACTGTTCGACCACGCCGCCCAGGACGGCGGACAGCGACGGCAAGTTCGGATCGACGACCAGCACGACCTGATCGCCGGGAACGCACATGCTCGCCAGGGGCGGGAAATCGATCGGCGACGTGAACGCCGCGCGCAAGGCGCCCGCCTCATCCGCCAGCGGCGCCGGCCCGGCGTGAAAGGAAGCGAAACGGTCGCCGTCGTACTCCAGTCGGAGCGGCTCGTCGGCGCCGTAGTGCAAGTCAACGGTCGAAGGCATGTCTCACAATGGTTCTGGCGGCACAAATCCGGAAAACCGTCTCTCGCCCTTTTTCGCACCCGTGCGAAAGACGACGTTCCGAAATTACCCGAACAACACGCAACTCACCACCCGAATCGGGCCTGATGATTGTAAGGGCCGGCGATTACCGTTGACACAAGCGGCCTTCGCCGTCAGGGTATGGCCGAGAATCGAGCGGTTTGGGTGGAGTCGTAATGGGCTGGGAAGCGTGGTTGGTGGCGGCCGTGGTGATCGTCTTGATCGCCGCGCTCGCGCAGGAAGTCGCCGGCGCCGACGTGCTGTGTGTCGCGCTGTTGACCGTGCTCCTGGTCGCCGGCGAGGCCACGCAGACCAAGAAGCTGCCGTCGGTGCGCGAGGCCGTCAGCGATTTCGGTAATCCGGGTCTATTGACGGTCGGCGTGTTATTCGTCGTCGTTTCCGGACTGATTCAAACCGGCGCGATGAGTCTGATCACCGGACCGCTCTTGGGGCGGCCGCGGAACGCGTTTTCCGCGCAGCTGCGGATTCTCTTTCCGGTGGCGACGATGAGCGCGTTTCTGAACAACACGCCGATCGTGGCGATGTTCATGCCGGTCTGCGACGACCTGTGCAAGAAGGCGAACATCAGTCCGTCGAAGCTCTTTATGCCCATGGCTTACGCCGCGACGCTCGGCGGCGTCTGCACGATGATCGGCACCAGCACCAATCTCGTCGTGAACGCGGCGCTGGAAAAATCGGGCCGGCCGACATTCCAGATGTGGGACATCGCCTCGGTCGGCATCCCCTGTGCGCTGGTCGGCGTGGCGTACCTGCTCCTCGCGGGCCGTTTTATGCTGCCCGACCGCCGGCCCGCCATCAGCCTCAATGATGATCCGCGGCAATACACCGTGGAAATGACGGTCGATCCCACTGGCCCGCTCATCAATCAGACGATCGAAGGAGCCGGACTGCGGCATCTGCCGGGATTGTTTCTCGCCGAGATCGACCGCGGCGGCGAAGTGCTCCCCGCCGTCAGTCCGAAGGAACGACTCCAGGCGAACGACCGGCTGGTGTTCGTCGGCGTGGTCGAATCCGTGGTCGACCTGCGGAAGATGCGCGGCTTGCGGCCGGCGACCGATCAAGTCTTCAAGCTCGGCGCGCCGGTCACGCATCGCTCGTTGATCGAGGCCGTCGTCTCGCCGCGCTGTCCGATTCTGAACCAGTCGATCCGCGAAGGCCAATTCCGCACGCGCTACCAGGCCGCGGTCCTCGCCGTAGCCCGCAGCGGGCACCGCTTGACGGGAAAGATCGGCGACATCGTGCTGCAGCCCGGCGACACGCTGCTGCTGGAAGCTCATGCCGACTTTGCCAAGCAGCAGCGGAATTCCAAGGATTTCTATTTGGTCAGCAGCGTGGCCAACTCCGCTGTGCCACGGCACGACCGCGCCTGGACGGCGCTGGCGATTCTGGTGGCAATGATTGGCGTGGTGACTTTTCTCGATTGGGACATGTTGACGGCCGCGTTCGTCGCCGCCATCGCCATGATCGTCACCCGCTGCTGCACGAGCGACGAGGCCCGGCAAAGCATCGATTGGCCGGTGCTGGTCACGATCGGGGCGGCGTCGGGCATCGCCAAGTCGCTGGAAACCTCAGGCCTGGCGAAACTGCTGACGGAAACGCTCATCGCCTGGGCTGGGCCGAGTCCCTGGGTGCAGCTCGTCGTCATCTACTTCCTGACGATGGTGCTGACGGAACTCATCACCAACAACGCCGCGGCGCAGCTCATGTTTCCGCTGGCGA
>CAZDGB010000444.1:0-3920 GCA_964504645.1 uncultured Planctomycetaceae bacterium
CATGGAGGCGGAGACATCGAGCAGCAGATGGCAGACGAAGTTCGTCTCCATCTCGTACTGCTTGATGAAGTAGCGGTCTCGCTTGTAGTAGACCCGCCAGTCGATGTGCCGCGGGTCGTCGCCGATGACGTACTCGCGGTGCCCGGCGAACTCGACGGCGAACCCGGCGAGCGGCGACTTGTGCGACCCGGCGAGGTTCCCCAGCACGAGGCTCCGCGGCTCGATCGGCCGATCCGCGACCTGGGCAAGGACTTCGGGGTTCAAGTATCTCGATAAAACGCTGCTCGTCACGACAGTTTCCGTTTTCGTTTACGATTCGCGGGTCACATGGCCCCGCGTGTCGAATGAAATCACACCGCCGCGGGTTTGGAATACTTCTTGTCGGCCGGGATCTGCTGCATGAGCATCGTGATCAGCTTCTCGCTGTTGACGTCGGAGGCCTGGGCGGCGTAGTTCGGGGCGATGCGGTGCCGCAACGCCCCGGGGGCGACCGCCTGCACGTCGCCGATGGTAGCGTGATAGCGGCCATACAGCACGGCCCTGGCTTTCGCGCAGGTGACGAGCGTCAAGACACCGCGCGGGCCGGCGCCCCAACTGACCCACTTGTTGACGAAGTCGGGGGCTTCCTGCGAGCCGGGCCGCGACGAGCGGACGAGCGACCACGCGTAACCGAGGACCTGGTCGCTCACGGGAACTTTCGTGACGAGTTTCTGGAACTCGATGATCTCGTCGCCCGACAAAACCGGCTCGATCTTGCCTTGCTGGCCGGTTGTGACGCGGCGGGCGACTTCCCATTCTTCCAAGCCGCTCGGATAGTCGACGCGGATGTGCAAGAGGAACCGGTCGAGCTGCGCTTCGGGAAGCGGGTAGGTTCCTTCCTGTTCCAACGGGTTCTGCGTCGCGAGGACGAAGAACGGATCGGGGAGCGCGTGGACCTTGCCGCCGGCGCTGATCTGCCGCTCCTGCATCGCTTCGAGCATCGCGGCCTGAGTTTTGGGCGGCGTGCGGTTGATCTCGTCGGCGAGAATCATGTTGGCGAACAGCGGCCCGGCGAGGAACTTGTATTCCCGCGCGCCAGTCTGGACGTTTTCCTGAATGACTTCCGTTCCGGTGACGTCACTCGGCATCAGGTCGGGCGTGAACTGAATGCGTTTGAACGTCAGATGGAGCGCCTGGGCCAGCGAGCTGACGAGCAGCGTTTTCGCCAGGCCGGGCACGCCTTCGAGGAGCGCGTGGCCGCGAGCCAGCACGGCGATGAGCACCTGCTCGACGACGTCGTTCTGGCCGACGATCACCTTGGCGAGCTCGTCGCGAAGTTTGTTGTAGGCCTGCTCGCATTTCTGCACGCGAGCGACATCATCGGAGGACATTTCGTCGGACATGATTGTTCCTTACGGCGATACGACGCTTCGATGAAGCGTCGCTAAGGGGGACGTCATTTCTCAGTCGACGCTTTCGAAATACTTGCGTAATTTCTCTTCGTAGGCTCGCGGAGCGCGTTGCTGGGCATTTGCGCGGATCGACTTTCGCAACTCGGGCGGAAGCTTGGCGAACCACGGAGCCTCGCGGAATTTCCGCAGCGCCGGCGGCTCGTCCTGGCCGGCCGATTTGTCGCCGCGGCTGTCGGTGACCTTCGTGCCTTCGTCGATTTTCTCCAACGGGCCGTCCTGCACGCCCGGGTTTTCCGTGGCGGAGTTTTGCCGCTTCGTGCTGAATTCGGTCGTCGCGGCCGATTCCGTCGTCGCGTCCACTTCTTCGTCGGTTTGCGCAACGGCATCGGACGGCTCGGTGCGAGCCAGTTTTTTCGCCAGGGCCGATTTCTTGATATCGGCCTTGGCCTTGTTCCGCTTGGCGAGCGCAGCCTTGTCGAGCTTCGCTTCCGCCGCTTTCATCGCCGCGCGGGCTTCCTTGCCGGCCATCATCTGCGCGGTGACGTCGGGCGACTTCGGAACGAACGTTGTGCCAAGCTCCACCGGCATCTCGGCCGCCGCCTTTGCCTCTTGCGGCGTGTAGTCGAGTTCCGCTTTGTCCGCGAGATCCTCGCCGCCGTCTTTCGGCAAATCCTGATCGGCGACGGGCGGTTTCTCGTCGGGCATCTGGCCGTGTGCCGCGTCCATCGGCATGCGATGCAGGTCGTCTTTCACGTCTTTGAGGCTGGGAAATTCCGAAGCCAGCTCTAGAGCTTCCCGCAACGGGCGATTGGCGACTTCCGCCTGGCCCGAGAGTTCGACGGCCCCCTGCCCCAATGCCTGCTGCGTTTCGACGAACTTCTCGGTCGCCTCGGCCAAGGCGTCGGCGGCGCTCGGCTCGGTCATTTCCTCACGCTGATCGGCGATGACGTCGGCGGCCTCACTTTGTTCGCCGGCGAGATCGGACAACGCATCGGCGACGGCCTGATCGCGGCGGACAGCCTGTTCCTTCGTGGCGAGATTCGCGGCGGCCCGCTCCAGATTGCGTTCGGCCTTCTCCGCCGACATCGCCCGCTGCCGGGGGGAGGCTTCCGGTTGAGCGCCCTGCGCAGCGGCTTCCTTCGCGGCATCGAACGCTTCGGCGGCGCCGAGATCGAGGCCCGACGTGTCGTCACCCAGTTTCTCCGCGAGTTGCGCCTGCTGTTCCAGTTGTTGGGCCTGCTCCGCGAAGAGCTTATTCATTGCCGCGTCGATCGCCTTGGCGGCGTCGTTCAAGGCTTGCATCGCTTTCTGCTGGGCCGGCGCGGCATTCTCGGGCTGACGGTTGGTCAGTTCCTGCCGCGCTTCTTTGCCGGCGTCGACGGCCTGTTCCAGCGTCTGCGACGCCGCGGGGGCGTCGACGGCAGCCAGCTTTTGAGCCTCTTGCGCGGCCTGATTGGCTTTCTCCTGGGCGACCGGTTGCGGCTTGATCTCCGCCGGTTTTTCCATCGCTTGTTGGACTTCAGCCTGAGCGAGATTGAGCGCCGTCTGCAGCGCAGACTGAGCGGCTTCTTGCATCGCTTTCGCGGAGGCTTCGTTGCCGTCGACCAGTTTCTTTGCGGCGTCCGCGGCTTTGGCCTGGGCGTCGTTCAACGCCTGCGCGAGCGGATCGGGTCTGCCGGCCTGCTTCGCCTCGGCGGCTTGCGGACGTTCCTGTGCCGCGGCGGCCGCTTGCAGCGCGCGTTCGACGGCGTCCTGCTGTTCGACGGCGGCTTGCAGCGGCGAGACGACGTCGGATTTTTGGGCGACATCCGCCAGGTCCTTCGCCTGCTCTTGCGCTTTGTTCGCGGCGGCGATCAGTTCGGCGAGCGTCATTGCCTGAGCCGCTTCCGGTTTGCCAGCCGCGATCTGCTGTTGCTGCGTGGCTTCGGCAACTTTGGCTTTGGCCTGGGCAAGTTGTTCCACGCGTTCGGCGGGCGATTGGGCCTGAGTCTGCAACGCTTGCTCCACCTGGGCGAGTGCCGCCTGTAATTTTTCGGCTTGAGACTCGCTGGCATTCGCCAGTTGTTCGGCCGTGTCGCCGATCTCTTTCCGCAGCTGCTGTGCGGCGGCGGCGAATTTCTCGGCGGCGGCTTTCGCCTGTTTCGCGGCGACCTGGGCCTGCTCTTTCGCCTGCTGCGGCGCTGGCTCGGCCATATCGGCGGCCTGCGTTAAGGCTTGTTCCGATTGCTTCGCGGCGTCTTTCCCTTCGGCGACGTTTTTGGCCGATTCCGGCGTCGTCGCCTCCAAGCCTTGAGCGATCTTGTCGGCAACAGCTTGGACCGTGGCCTGGCGCTCGGCGGCTTCCTGGGCCAACCGCGCGGTCGTTTCATTGTCCCCCTTCGCGGCGGCTTGAGCGGCAGCCTCCGCGGCGGTGGCGATGTCGCGTTCCTCGGCGGCAGCGCGTTCGAGAACTTCCGCGGCCCGTGCGAGCTCGCCGATCTCCACGGCGGCCTGACGGCGCTTCGCGTCGTCCAGCGCCGATTCCACGGC
>CAZDGB010000445.1:0-3913 GCA_964504645.1 uncultured Planctomycetaceae bacterium
CCCGGATGTCGCCGTTTCGTTTTTAACGTTGAACGTGGAAGAGATCGGCTCGAACGGCGTGCGAGTCTCCGGCGCATCGGGCCGCGAGCGTCCGCCGACGTTGAAAATCAGCGCGACGTACAAAGACGGCTTCCGCGCGGCGGGAACGCTGACGATCCTCGGCGCCGACGCTCATGCGAAGGCCAAACGCTGCGGCGAGATCGTGCTGGATCGCGTTGCGGAAGCAGGGCACGTGCTGCGAAGCCATGTCCTCGAATGTCTCGGTTCCGACACAGAGACCGTGCTACGGATCGCGGCAGAGTCGGACTCGAAAGTCGCGCTGGAGTTTTTCGCGAAATCGCTGATGCCGATGATCACCGCCGGCCCGCAAGGGACGACCGGTTACGCCGAAGGCCGGCCGAAGGAGCATCCGGTGTTCCGCTACTGGCCGTGCCTGGTGGATCGAATTGTCGTGACATCCAAAGTCGAGATCATCGATTCGCCGCGTTCCTCCGGTCCCCTCGCCCCCGCCCCGGGGGAGAGGGCTAGGGAGAGGGGGAGAGCGCACCAAACGGCTCCCGCTTCTGTTCCACCAGAGCATCAGCCCGCGCAAACTCTCCGCGACCTCGCTCTCGCTCGCAGCGGCGACAAGGGCATCGGCGCCAACATCGGCATCATCGCCCGTCGTCCGGAACACTTCGAGAGATTGAAGAGCTGGCTCACCGCCGAGCGCGTCGCGGGGTTCTTTGCGGCGGACGGCGTCGACGATGTGATCCGCTACGAACTGCCGAATCTGCACGCCTTCAACTTTCTCCTGCGCGGCGTCCTGCGGCAGAGCCTGCAAACCGATGCCCAGGGCAAGGCGCTGGGGCAACGGCTCCTCGAACTGCCGCTCTCGCCTTGAGCCAAGTTTTCCGGTATGAAATGACACTTTGCTTGTCGATCCTTCCCGCGCTCTCGAACGAGGAACGACGATGGCCGAGTCCAATTCCGCAGACACACCCTGGGTCGACGGCCTCACCATCGGTGAAGTGCTGCGGCGCACGGCCCGCGAGTTTCCGCAAAACGACGCCTACGTCTTCGTGCAGATCGGCGTGCGAAAGTCGTGGGCCGAAGTCGACGCCGAAGTCGATCGCGTTGCGCGGGCGCTGCTGGCGCTCGGCTTGAAACCGGGCGATCACTTCGGCGTGTGGGCCACGAATGTGCCGCAATGGGTGTTGTTCCAGTTCGCGACGGCCCGCATCGGCGTGGTGCTCGTCAACGTGAACCCGGCCTATCGCGGCAGCGAACTCAGCTACGCGCTCCAGCAGTCCGACGTCCGCGGCCTCGCGCTGATCGACACGTTCCGCACCACCGATTACACGGCGATTCTGAATCAAGTCTGCCCGGGGCTCGCGGCCTCCAAACCCGGCGAACTATCGAGTCCGACGCTGCCGAAACTCAAATGTGTCATCTCGCTCCGCGGCGAGACGCCGCCGGGGATGTTGAGCTGGGACCAATTCCTCGCGCGAGCCGACGATGTGTCGATCGAGGGATTGCACCAAATCGAAGCCGGCGTGAAGCATCGCGATCCGGTCAACATCCAGTACACGTCGGGGACGTCGGGCCGGCCGAAGGGGGCGATGCTGTCGCACCGCAACATCCTCATCAACGCGTTCCACACCGGCGATTGCCAGCGGATCACCGACCGCGACCGCATTTGCCTGCCGGTGCCGCTGTATCACTGCTTCGGCTGCGTGCTGGGGACGCTGTGCTGTCTCGTCCGCGGCGCGACGATGGTCTTTCCGGCGGAAGGCTTCGATGCGGGGGCGACGCTGAAGGCGATGGAGCAGGAGCGGGCGACCGCGCTCTACGGCGTGCCGACGATGTTCATCGCGCAGCTCGAACATCCGGAGTTCTCGCAGCGGAATCTGAAGTCGTTGCGGACCGGCATCATGTCGGGCAGCCCGTGCCCGCTGGAGGTTCTCAAGAAAGTCACGGCGGAAATGGGAGCTTCGGAGATCACCGTTGGCTACGGACAGACGGAAGCGTCCCCCATCATCACGCTCAGCCACACCGACGATCCGCTCGAACTCCGCGTCGGCACCGTCGGCTGCGCGATCCCCGGCATCGAAGTCAAAATCATCGATCCCGAAACCGGGCAAACGCTCGGCGACAATCAGCCCGGCGAACTCTGCACCCGCGGCCACGGCGTGATGCTCGGCTATTACAACATGCCGGAGAAAACCGCCGAGGCCGTCGACCCCGAGGGCTGGCTGCACACCGGCGATCTCGCCACCCGCATGCCGAACGGCTATTACCGCATCACGGGGCGCTTGAAAGACATGGTCATTCGCGGCGGAGAGAACATCTATCCCCGCGAAATCGAAGACCTGCTGCACGCCCACCCGGCGGTCGAAGACGTCTACGTCGTCGGCGTTCCCGATCGCAAGTATGGCGAAGAACTGCTGGCGTGGGTCAAGCTGCGCGAAGGGCAACAAGCGACGCAAGACGAGCTGCGCGAGTTCTGCAAGAAGTCGCTCACGCACTTCAAGGTGCCGCGCTATTGGAAATTCGTCGAGAGCTTTCCGACGACCGTCACGGGCAAGATCCAGAAGTTCAAAATCCGGGAACAGGGGATCCTCGATCTCGGCCTCGAAGATGCGGCGCAGATCGCGACGGCGTGAGGCTGCCGCACCGACCGCCGGGCGGGGGGAATTCAATTCCAGTCGGGTTGTCAAAGAGCGCGGGACGATGCAATCGTCCCTTCAACCCGCCGGTCGCTGTTGCGCGGCAAACTGTTTGCAAACAGGCATCCGCCGGCGCCGGTTGTCGACGGTTATCTGCGGCTTAATGACGCCTTGGCGTGGCTTAGCTGACGCTTATCGGGAGCTTGGTGCGAGAATAGCACGCAACGCATCCGCGGGCGCTGATGCGTGTTTGAGAAGCGTCGAATTGCAAAAATCGCGTGCCCCACTATCGCGAGGGTCCAAAATGCTGACTCCGCCATTCCTGTGGTGTGCAGTATGATGGGACGGCTGATGACCGCCCCGATGTATCCCGTCCGCGAAGCCGCGGCGGATACGATTCGCGTGATCGAGAAACGTCCGGCAGGCGTGAAGGCTCGGAACTAGACCCGAAAGTTCTATGACCAAAGCCTACGACTCTTTGCCGGACCTCAGCCGAGCGGAAGCGGTGCGACTGCTCGGGATTCATTCCTTCGCCATCGAAGGTGAGGAGGAATTGAGGGAAATCGGATTCCTGGGATCATTGAAGCCATTCCAAGGGGCATTGCGCCCGGCGACGTTTCACGAAGTCATGGCTTGCATCAAAGCGCTCGGTCCCGAATTCCATGGGCAGGAGCAGGTCTCTGCCGACGTGATGGGGGCGTTGTGGGCGATTTGCCAATTCGGCCGCGCCTGGGCGGTCTATCCAGACGGCATGCTGCGCCGCAATCATCTGATCACGGCGGCGGACGTCGAAAAGATGGAGCTGTGGCTCGACTGCATCTCCTACGCCGTCTGCATGCTGCTCGACGGCTGCGACGCAGACGTCGCCTTTGAACCCTACGAAGATTATGTTGTGCTTTACCCTGGGGAGATCAGGTTTTAAGAAGCTCGTCGGCAATAGCAAGAGCCGCGCAGGCGAGCCGCCTACGCTACAAAAACCGCGTCTACTTCGCGTCGCGTTTGGCCTGGTTGCGGCGGGTGGTGGCGCTCAGGTGGCCTTTGGCCCGTGTGGTCTTGCCGGAGGCTTTGAGCCGGCTCTGGACGGTGCGGGCTTTGCCTTCGAGATCCTTGGCGGCGGGCTTTCGCTTGGCGGGTTGCTTCTTGGCCATGACGTCCTCTCGCGGCTGGGTTGCGGTTTGATTCTCCATTCGACGGTCAGTCTGCTCCGTCGCGGGCCGGACTGTCAACGTTCGTCGTTCCCGAATTCGTGCTTGTAGGGAACGTCC
>CAZDGB010000446.1:0-3869 GCA_964504645.1 uncultured Planctomycetaceae bacterium
TCCCCATCATGTCGCCCTTGGTCTCGGAGATCATCCAGAATCCGCCGAGCATCTTGGCCTTCATCGTCCCTTTGCACTTCATCTTTTGGTCCGGCGAGATCTGCGCCTCGTTCTCCGTCTCCCACTCGCCGACGAACTGCTTGAGCCATTCGTGCTCCATCGTCGGCTTGGGCAACTCGGGCGTTTCTTGTGCGAAGACCGCCGCGGCGAACAGAGACAGACAGGCAACCGTGAACGCTTTCATGGAAGACCTTTCGAGGCTCGTTGTGGTGAATGTTGGACCGGACGAATTCAACTTATGTGATACCCGCAGAAGTGTCGCGGCGTTTACGGCTCGTCCGCTTCCGCATCGCGGATATCGAATACTACTTTCTTCCCCTCGCCCGCGACGATCGTGACATCCCAGCGGCTCTTCTTCAGGTCGAAGTCCGGCAGCAGGAGTTTGTAGTCGCCGGGCGGCAGTCGCAGCTCCAGGTCCTGCGCCGCGTGGACGCGATGTTTTTTGCCGTAGGGGCCGCCGACGACCACCGGGCCGATGACGACCGGCGTCGATTCCAGATCGGCCGGCGCATTGAGGCTGAGGACGAGCAATCCCTTCTCCTCGTCCGGGCACGATCGCAGAATCACGTCGCCGACGACATTGAGCGTTCCAGCCGAGGGAACTTCCGCCCAGAGTTGGCTCTTGCCGTGCGCGAGCGAGCCGAGGACGACCGGGTCGCGCTGGTTCCGACGGTGGACCGAATTGATGTGCTGGAACAGCACGAAGTCGCCGCTGAGGCCGACGAGATATTCGCCCCCGCCGCCGTGATACTTCTCGGTGAATTCCTTGAGCTTGGTCGCCTGCAACTGAATCGGTTCTTTGGGATTGGCATCCTCGGCGATCACCCGCAGCAGCGTGTAGAAGCCGCGGCCCGATTGATGCGACTTCGCTTTGCGAATCGCCTCCCGCCACTCCGGCGTGTCGAGCCGGCTTTGATCGATGCGAAAGCGGCCTTCCGCCTCGGCATCGTCGGGCTGGGCCGTCGGGGTGCTGAGATGAAAGTCGCGTTCGTCCGCGCGCCCCGCGGAGACGGTGAGCATCAGGCAGAGCAAGCAAAAGCCCCATCGTCGCGGAACCATGAAGGTCGCCTTTCTGCCCGGAGAATATGCGACGAGAGTTGACGCGAATTCGGCTTAATCCTTTGGAAAATACTCACGAATCGAGCCGTGAATAATGCCTTCATGGGCATCCAAGGACAGCGACACAGTGCCTGTAACACAGATTCTTCCAGGTTCTTCACTCACCCAATCGGCACCAACGTACTGGAGATGGTTGCTCTTGGTAGTGAATGTCCTGATTCTTTTTAAGCCAAGCTTCTCCAAATCCGCAAAGAGATGGTCCAGAATAACTTGTGCATCGCAGCGATCAGGATCGTCTGACTCTTTCTGTGGTGCGGGTGAAGTTTCGAGATTCACGATCCAGCGAAAGTCCTGCGTCCCATGCCAGTCTTTTTGGTAGCTATGGACGCGAACGATATGTTCGTCTGGCGGCCATTGTTTGAGTTGAAACTGAGCTTCCGCTTCGTTGGCTGGACCCTCACTTTTTACTCCGGGCAATTGGATTAGTGCCTGTTCTTGAAAATAGGCGTTAATCTGCTCTCGAAGCTGAAGAAATTTCAGGAGGTCATCGGAGCTGGCTGGCGTTCGATGGGCTTTGACAGCGACGAAAGTGGAGACGATCACGATGAGGATGATTATGGGAACGAAAATCGAGCGTATTCGCATGTGCGAGTTCTCTTATGTACATTGCGGAGTTTACGCCATCAGTATCACTCGCTGAGATTCCTGAGTCAATCAGTTGTTGCCGCGCCACTTATCGTGAGGGATGGTTGCTAATGTCTCAAGATCGACAGCATCGCCTCTTGTCTGCCGGCGGCGGACCGACTAACGTGAATGTCGGCTGTTTCGCGGCAATCGTTGCGGACGTCGATCACTCGCAAAGGCGTTGGCGATGCGGATCTCGCGCTGGCTCCGTCGGGGGCTGATCGCGGCACTTGTGACCGCGACCGCGGCGTCGGGCTTCGCACAGATCATCAAGCCGCCGCCCCCCAAGCCCAAACGCAAGATCAGCCCGCCGACCGTCCGCGACATCGACCACGCGTTTCAGGGGAAATCGGATCAGCCGCTGCACAACCTCTTTCTCAAGCTGCGGAGGGCCGAAGACGGGGCCGACAAGCCGGACGTGATCGCGGCCCTCGTCCGTGGTTTGCAGAAGCGGCTCGACAAGGACGTGACGACCGACGCCGATCTGCATTTGATGTCGCTCTTCGCGGGCTACACATCGGACGAGGCCGCCGAGGGGCTGCGGACTTTCCTCCAGAGCGACGACGTGCGGGTGATCGTCGTCGCATTGCGGGCGCTCACCGAATCCGACCGGTTGCCGCCGTGGAACGAGGTCGAGCGGCTTGCCGAACGCAACGACTACGACGCTGTGTTCGCACTGCGGCGCGGCGTGGTGGCCGCGGCGGAACGGGACGCCTCGCGGGAAGCGGTCGACTTTCTGGTCGAAACCGTTTCGTCGGCGGACGGGCAGTTGCAGTACGAAGCGGCGCAGTCGCTGGCGAAACTGACCGGACAGTCGTTCGGCGGATTCGGCGAGAAGTGGGCAACGTGGTGGAAGGACGCGCGGGATTCGTTCCGGCCGATCGCGCTGAACGAGCGGATGCTGGCGTCGCTCAAAAACGACATCCCCTGGAAGGGATCGCCGTCGCGATTTTACCGCTTGCCGATTTACGCCCAGCGCGTGCTGTTCATGATCGACCGCTCGGGGAGCATGTCGACGCCGGACGAGACCGGCGAATCGCGGATCAACCGGGCGCGCCGCGAGCTGGAAACCGCCATTGCGGGGCTGCCGGAGGAGACCAAGTTCAGCATCGTGGCGTTTCATGACGACGTGATTTCGTTTTCGCCGCGGCTGGTCGCGGCGACCGACGCCGCGAAGCGTGACGCCATACTGTTCGCGCGGAATCTGGTGGCGGCCAAACAGACGAACTGCTACGACGCCTTGTCGCTGTCGCTCGCCGCCGATCCGAATCTGGAGGCGATCTACTTTCTGTCGGACGGAGCGCCGACGACAGGGGGCATCGTCGAGCCGCCGAAGATTGTGGAGGCGGTCACGCTGCAGAATCAACTGCGGACCACGGCGCTCTACACGCTCGGCATCGACGCGCGGGGCGAACACGAAGGGTTCTTGAAGCATCTCGCCGAACGAAACTTCGGCGAGTATTTTTCGATTCGGTGAGGCTCACCGGGGCTACGTTTTCTGCCGCACGAGGCCCGGCGTGACGTCAAGATCGAGCGACGCGCAGCGACCCCGTTCGAAGTGTTCCCAGCCGAGGGCGCTCATGGCGGCGTTGTCGGTGCAGTAGCTCCACGGTGCGATGAAAAGTTCGGCGCCGAGCCGTTGCGCCATTCGTTCGAGTTCGGTTCGCAGCAGGCGATTCGCCGCGACACCGCCGCCGACGCACAAGCGGCGATGGCCGGTCCGTTCCAGCGCCTGCCGGCATTTGGCGACGACAACGTCCACCACCGCCACCTGGAACGACGCCGCGAGATCGGCGATGCGCTCGGGAGTGAGCGGCGGCGGTTGTGTCCGTGCGCCGGGAATGCCGCGCGCTTCGTACAGGATCGCCGTCTTCAGCCCGCTGAAGCTGAATTGCAGCCGGGCTTCGTGGAGAAAAGTCCGGGGAAACGCGACGGCGCGCGGGTTCCCTTGCGCGGCGACTTTCTCGATCAGCGGGCCGCCGGGATAACCGAGGCCGAGAATCTGCGCCGCTTTGTCGAACGCTTCGCCGGCGGCGTCGTCGATGGTCGAGCCGAGGAGTGCGAAA
>CAZDGB010000447.1:0-3780 GCA_964504645.1 uncultured Planctomycetaceae bacterium
AAGTCACGAAGCCTATCTCCGTGCCGCGCTCGTGCAGGATGGACTTTCGGAAGCCGAGGCGCGCGGGCGGTTCTGGCTGGTCGACAAGGACGGCTTGCTGCACACCGGTCGTACCGATCTGACGCCAGAGCAGCGCGTCTATGCACAGCCGGATGAACGCATGGCGCAGTGGCCGCGAACGTACAAGGGACAAATCGGCTTGGCGGACGTGGTCAGCCAGGTGGAAGCCACCATTCTCATTGGTCTCTCGACGGTCGGTGGTGCTTTCACGGAACCCATTGTTCGCGAGATGGCCAGAAAGACCGATCGTCCGGTCATCTTTCCGCTGTCGAATCCGACCACGCGCTCGGAAGCCGCCGCGGAAAATTTGATTCGCTGGACGAACGGCCGGGCGCTCGTCGCCACCGGTTCGCCCTATCCGCCGGTGACGCATGACGGCCGGACCGTTCCCATCGCGCAGTGCAACAACGTCTTCATTTTCCCCGCGGTGGGATTGGGAATCGTCGCGGTGAAAGCCACCCGCGTGACCGACGGCATGATGCTCGCCGCCGCGCGAGCGCTGGGCGAACTCTCGCCGGCGCGGAAGGACCCGTTCGGCTCGCTTTTGCCCGCACTGCGCGATATTCGAGCTGTGGCCCGATCAATTGCGACCGCCGTGGGATGGGAGGCACAGCAGGCCGGTTTGGCGCCGAAGACAACTCTTGAGGAGTTGCAAACCCGAGTCGCCGCGGCGCAATGGACGCCGGACTACAACCACTGAAACTCGTCGCAAACTGGTTGGAAAGCCAGAGGCGCTGTTCCGCCTCGTCCGTCATCCTGATAGGATATGAGCAACTGTTGATGGGTTGTCGCTTGCTGGTATGGCCATGTCAGGCGGAATGGTAATCCGAGTGCTGATGCTGAGCGCGCTCACGGGCGTTGTCGCCGGTGCCGAGCCGCCGATCCCCACGTTGGACACGATTTTCCCGACCGGCGCGTCGGCCGGCAGCACGGTGAGTGTCGAGATCGCGGGAAGAAACCTGCAAGGGTTGAAATCGCTGGCGGCGTCGCTCCCCGGGTTTCAGTGCGAGGTGAAGGACGCGACACATTGCGAAATCCGCATCCCGGACCAGACGCCTGCCGGTCTCTACGACCTGTGGGCCGTGTGCGACCACGGCATTACGTCCCCGCGGAGCTTCACCATCAGCCGGCGGCAGGAAGTGCTCGAACCGGCCGAAAATAACAATGCGCACGACCTGGCGGCGGACGTGCCGTTGAACGGCGTGATCAACGGCCGTATCGAAACCGCCGGCGATATCGATTTCTATCGCTTCGCAGCGAAACAGGGCCAGCGCGTCATTCTGGCGTGCCGCGCCGAACGGATCGATTCCAGCTTGCGCGCGGTCCTCGAATTGTTCGACGAGCACGGCCGCCGGCTGGCTGCTAATCGGGGCCACGACGGCGTCGATCCCTTGATCGATTTCCGCGTCCCGGCGGACGGAAACTTCGTCGTCAAAATTCACGATCTCCTCTACTCCGGCGGCGCGGAGCATTTCTATCGTCTGGAAATCGACGCCGGCCCGCGCGTCGCTTTCACGCTTCCAAACGTCATTCCCCGTGGTCAGGCCAGCCATATTCAGGTCTTTGGCTGGAATCTTTCTTCGCAGACTCAGGCGTCCGACGGCTCATTCGATCGGATCGACGTCGAGATTCCGGCCGAAGCCGCGCGCGACATCTGGCCGCTGCCGCTGCGATTGTCTCCGACGCAACTCGGCGTCGACGGATTCGCGTATCACCATCCGGGAAGCGATGCGCCGGTGTTCCTCGGCGTCACAGACGTGCCGGTGCAACTCGACGGCGGCGACAATCACTCTCCCCAGATGGCCCAGACCATTTCGATTCCCTGCGAAGTGAGCGGACAACTCGCCGCTGCTGAAGAGGTCGATTGGTTCGCCCTCGAAGTTTCGCGCGGCGAAGTGCTGCATTTCGACGTGCTCTCCCAGCGGCTCGGCGCGCCGACCGACTTGCAGCTCAGCGTGTGGGATGCCGCGGGTGAGAATTTGCTGGCGGACTGGAACGACGAATTCCTAAACCGCGGCGGCGCGGCATTTCCGACCAATCACTATGATCCGAGCGGACGCTGGGTCGCCCCGGCCGATGGCCTCTATCTGCTGGCGATTCGCAACCTGCGCCAGAGTTTGCAACCCGATCCGCGGCGGACGTATCGCCTGAGCATTCGCCGCGAAGAAACGGATTTTCATCTCGTCGCAATGCCGCGCACGGCTGCGCCGGCCGGCTTCAATGTGCGCCGCGGCGGCCGCTTCGCTGTTGATCTGTTGGCCGTTCGTCAGCGCGGCATGCAGGACGCGATTCGCGTCTCCGCCAAGAATTTGCCCGTGGGCGTCGAATGTTCTGATGTTGTCCTCGGTCCCGGCGTCGACCGCGCCACCCTGGTGATTTCCGCCGCGCCGTCCGTTGAATCTCAACTGGTCTCGCTGGAGTTGCTGGGCCATGCGGAATCCGTCGGCAAGCGACCCGTTCGCGGCGGCACGGTGATCCGCGCGGGAACACCCAACGGCTGGAGCCGGTTGGTGTCGAGCCTCCCGCTGATGGTCTCCGGTGAATCGGCGGCGCGACTCACCGCCGCCGTCGACGACGAGTTGAATCATCACCTGTACGGCAAACTGAAATTGCGCTCTTCGCCCGGCAGCGTGCTCGATGTCGCGGTGACTTTGGAATGTCGCGATTCCCAGCCAATGTCTCCGGTGAAACTGACGGGCGTCGGCTTGCCGCCGGGAATCTCGCAGGCGTCGGTCCTCATTCCCGCGGGGGAAAGCCGCGGCGTGATCAGTTTCTATCTGCCGCCGACCTTGCCGATCGGAACGTACTCGCTGGCCGTCCGCGCGGAGACAACGCTTTCCACCGGCAACGGCAAGACGGAGGCGGCGACGTTGATCAGCAACGCGGTGACGTTCGCGGTCGAACCGGCGGCGTTTCGAGTCGCCGTCGATCCCTTCGCGCCGCGGCGGGTCAAACGTGGCGAGACGTTTCAGGTGGCTTACAGCGCCGAGCGGACCAACGGCTTCATCGGCAAGATTCATACGGAACTGGCCTCTCCGGGCGTTGTGACCGACGTCCCCGGGTTGCGCGGCCGCGGCGTCACGTTCACCGGGCAATCGGAAGAGGCGTCGATTCAAATCGTTGTCAACGACAATGCGCCGCTGGGGGCGGTGCCGTTCCTGCGGTTGTTCGGCGTCGGCGTGGTGGAAGATACGCCTGCCTATTTCGGCGCGGTGCTGTTTCCTTTGGAAATTGTGAAAGAGTGATGTCCACGAAACGATCATTGACGGCTTGTCTGGCGCTGACATTGCTCGCCGTCTCGCAGACGCTATTGGCCGACACACGCCCGAGTGTTCGCTTTCAAACAGACATCGTGCCGATCCTCACCAAGCTGAGCTGCAACAGCGGCGGATGCCACGGGAAGGCGACCGGGCAGAATGGCTTCCGGCTGTCGCTGCTCGGTTTCGAGCCGGAATTCGATTATGAAGCAATCGTCCATGAAGCGCGCGGCCGCCGGGTCTTTCTGAATTCGGCCGCGCAAAGCCTGTTGCTCCTTAAGGCGACCGGCAAGGTTCCACACGGTGGCGGACGGAGATTGGACGAGAACAGCGACGACTATCGTTTGATCGCCGACTGGATCTCCGCCGGCGCGCGGCCGCCCCAAGGCGACGATCCGCAACTCGTGCGCATCGAACTAACGCCGTCGGAAGCGGTTCTCCCACCGAAGTCGCCACAACAATT
>CAZDGB010000448.1:0-3698 GCA_964504645.1 uncultured Planctomycetaceae bacterium
CGGGCCATTATCAGACCGGCGCACCGCTGCCGGACGACCTCTTCGAGAAAATCTACGCCTCGCGGACGTACCGGGCCGGCACGATGATGCTGCGGCAACTCATGCTCGGCATGACCGACCTGGAGCTGCACAGCACCTACGATCCGCACGGGGCCGAATCGCCGTTCGACGTGCAGCGGCGAATCGCCAAGCAAACGAGCCTCTTGCCGCTGTTGCCGGAGGACCGGTTCCTCTGCTCGTTCTCGCACATTTTCGCGGGGGGGTATTCGGCCGGTTACTACAGCTACAAATGGGCCGAGATTCTCAGCGCCGACGCGTTCTCGGCATTTGAGGAAGCGGGCCTCGACAACGACGCCGCCGTGGCGAACACGGGCCGTCGGTTCCGCGATACGGTGTTGGCGCTCGGCGGCGGCCAGCATCCGCTCAAAATCTTCCGCGCCTTCCGCGGCCGCGAACCGAACGCCGACGCGCTGTTGCGGCACTCAGGGCTGGTTTGATTTCTGGTTCGCCGCGACGCGCTAGCGGAGCGCTCCGCTGCGCAAGGCCTCCGCGTCGTGGCTACCCTGTTACCACCGCCCGCGGATTTGTTGCAGCGAGCTGATGTTCTGCAGCGTCAAAAAGAGGAAGAGCATCGCGGGGAACGTGAGATGCAGGCTGAAGAACAGCAGCGTCATCAACCCGCCGACGACCAGGCTGATTTGCAGCGTGTAGACTTCGTAGTTGCGCAGTCCGAGCCACTCGAGCAGTGAACGGCACACGTGGCCCCCGTCCAGCGGCAACACGGGGGCGAGGTTCACGATGCCCCAGGCGAGATTGATCACGTACAACTGCCAGAACGCCTCCTGAACCAGCGGCGGAATATCGACGCCGCCGAAGGTCAACCCCACGTGCGTCGCGACGAGCAAAGCGAAAAACGCGAAGCCCGCGAACGGCCCGGCGAGCGACACCGCGATCGAACGCCACGGCGTGTTGTCGCGGTAGCGCTGCGAGAACGCCAGACCGCCGAAGTGATAGAGCAGAATCTCCGACGGCCAGCCGAACGCCTCGGCCGTGATCGCATGACCCAGTTCGTGGATCAAAATCGACACGAACAGGCACATCACCCAGATGAACGTGAAGCGCAAGTCGTCGGGGTGCCATCCCCCGAGCACACCGACCAGCCAAAACCCGGGATGCACCCGCACGGGAATGCGTCCCAAGTGAAATTGCAGGTCGATAGGCGTCGGTTCGAGGCCGAACATGAGGGTAAGTTCCAAGTTCCAATAGCCAAGTTTCAAACAAGCTCCGAATTCCAAATCTCAAATTCCCAATTTGAAATTTGGTCTTTGGAATTTGGAGCTGGAAACGTTCTGCCGGACTTTACCGGGAACATACTTGCTCGACAACCGGATTGACCGGATTCGCCAAGCCGTTACCATGTTGTCTGGCCTGCGGGTCGCACAAGACACAGACGGGGCGTTCTGCAATACGGACGTCTCGATGCGGCGGGGTTACCCCGTCGTCGCGACATTGACCCTCATTCGTGCTGTGAATTACCGATACGGCAGTCCTTGCCGTACCGGTAATTCGCTACGGGATCGGTTGTGCGACCCGCGGGCCGATTTGGATTGTTTGCCATCACGCCGGCGTCGGATCGTCGATGCAGCGGCGTGAGAGTTCAGGCGGAACGCATGGCATTGTGGGACTGGCTGCTGCGGCTCTTCGGCTGGTCCCGCGCGAATTCCGCCGGTGTATCCACCGCTGCTCCTCGCCAGGCCAAGCCGCGCGTCCGGCCGAAGCTGACGCCGGTGCGGCGCCGCGCGAAGCCGCACCGCGTGCCGATCTCGGAAGTCAGCGGCAAGCCGCCCTATCTCTTCGCCCGCTTCGGCTCGCGGTCGGGCCATTATCTCGATCTGACCATCGATCACGACGAGGGGGCGCTGCGGGAGCGCCGGTTGCCGCTCCTCAAGACGCCGGAAGACATCGCCCGCTGGCTCAAGCTCAAACCGTCGCGGCTGGCGTGGCTTGTGCATCATTTTTCCGGAGGCAAAGCCGAGAGCCCTCAGAAATCGCATTACCATTATCACTGGCTGGCGAAAGCGAAGGGAGGCCACCGGCTGATCGAAGCGCCGAAGAAATCGCTCAAAGAGGCGCAGCGGAGAATACTGGCGGAGATTCTGCGACATCTCGATCCGCACGACGCCGCGCACGGGTTCCGCGCCGGCCGCTCGATCGTCACCAACGCCGAGCCGCACGTCGGCCAACACGTCGTGCTGAAATGGGACGTGCAGAATTTCTATCCGTCGGTGGGGTTCTCGCGGATTGCGGCGATCTTCCGCTCGCTGGGGTTTTGTCGCGAAGCCGCCATTTGGCTCGCGCGATTGACCACCTCTGCGCTGCCGAGCAATGCGCCGTTTCCCCCCGGCGAAGCGACGGCAATGTTTCCATATCTCCGCCGGCATCTGCCGCAAGGCGCGCCGACGTCGCCGGCGCTGGCCAATCTTTCGGCCTTCCGGCTCGATCTGCGGCTGGCGGGCCTCGCCCGCTCGTTCGGCGCGAACTACACCCGTTATGCGGACGATTTGACGTTCTCCGGCGACGAGCGGTTCGCTGCCAGCCTCAAAGTCTTCATTCCGCTCGTGCGGCAAATCTGCCGGCAGGAACGATTCCAGCTTCATCCGCAAAAACGAAAGATCCTGCGGTCACACCAGCGGCAAGCCGTCGCCGGCGTGGTCGTCAACCACCAGACGAACATCTCGCGGAAGGATTACGACCAACTGAAGGCCGTCCTGACCAACTGCCTGCGGCTCGGCCAGTCGACGCAAAATCGCGACCGGCATCCGAACTTCGCCGCCCACCTGCAAGGCCGCATCGCCCACGTCCTGCAACTCAACCGCCGCCGCGGCGCCAAGTTATTGGCGCTCTATCGCCGCATCGACTGGAAGAAGTGAAAGGACGGGGGTAGCTTGTGGGTTGCGAATCCGATCGAACTCCCTAAGCCCTACCCCAAACTAGAACCCAAACCGGACACGGATGCCTCCTTCTCCCCCCGAATCTTCCTCCTCGAAATCCCCGCGTCGCCATTTGCGGCCTTCGGCCGCGGGCGAAGACTCTGCGCGCAACTGGTGGTCCGGCCCGTGGCCCATGATGCTGCTCGTCATGGCGTTCCTATTGGCGTGGATGTGGAGACAGTCGCCATCGAACCGGGGCGATACCGTGGACTACACGTTCCTCTGGAACGAAATCGAAAAAGGGAACGTCGCCAGCGTAGAATTTCACGGTGAACTGGTGACCGGCAAATGGAAGGAAATCCCGCAGAACGTGCCTGAAGGGAAGACGAAGCTGAAGAGCTCGGATTTCAACACCGTCTTGGTGTACCGCGAAGATCACGAACTGAAAAAACTGTTGATCGAAAAGAAAGTGCCGTTCAACGCCAAGCCGCAGGAGCCCGGCTTGGGAACGGCACTGCTCCTCTGGCTGCTCGGCCCGCTGATGATCATCGGCTTTTTATGGCTGATGATGCGCCGCACCTCCGACCCGTTCGGGTCGGGCGTCCTGGGTTCGTTCATCCGCAGCCCGGCGAAGCGGTTCAAGCCGACCGATCAGCCGACGACGTTCGACGACGTCGCTGCGATGGAACAAGCCAAGGCCGAGTTGCAGGAAATCGTCGAATTCCTGAAGACGCCGGCGAAATTCCAACGCCTTGGTGCGCAGATCCC
>CAZDGB010000449.1:0-3680 GCA_964504645.1 uncultured Planctomycetaceae bacterium
ATCGACGTGAAGGCCGGCGACACTTACAAAGGCCGAGTTGAGAACGACGTCCGTTAGCGGTTCTCGGCAGGCCCGTTGCAGCGAGTTGGTATACTGACTCGCGACTGTGACGCTCAGCAGCGTCTTGATTCGACAATTCGATCGGACTGTCAACAGCCCGGAAACCTTTCGCCCAGCGGTCTATCGCTGCGGGGCGGATCGTCTCCGGGCTGTTTCTTTTTTGGTGATTCATCATGTCGGCAACCATCATCGCGATCCTCGGTCTGCTCTGGACGCTGTTCCAGTCGCTGCTGCTGTTCTTCCAGATCTGGGCGTTCTTCGATGGCCTGTTCATGCGGGGCGAACGCGTCGAGACGCTGACGCTGCTGCGGTTCGGATCGAACGGCATCACGATCGCGATTCTCGGCGTGCTGCTGCTGCCGTATTTAAAGCCGCTGATCATGCTCGGCATCCGTGCGTTGTGTGCGATCTTCAAGCTGCAGTTCGTGCCGGTTGACGCCATCGACCAGGGATTGACCGTTGCTAGTGACTTGGTTCGCGGCGCAACCGGGGCCGCGATGACGGTCGGCAAGCAGGTCGTTGGAACGGCGGCGAAGACCGTGGAGCAGTCCGCGGCACAACTCGCACCAACGGTTCCGGCCGGACCGTTCCACGTCGTCATCGACAATCTGCCGCAACTGCTGGCCGCTGCTGTGGCCGCGACGCCGCCCGCGAAGGCCGTCACGCCGCCGTCTCCCGACTCAGCCGGCAGTCCGCAAACCACAACCGCGGGGGCGAAGTAACCAAGTGACCGACCCAACGCCACAAGAGAACCGATTCGAGCCGCCGATGGCCCTCGGCTGTCTGGCGTTGTCGGCTGTCTTGGTGCTGCTCGCCCTGCTGCTTGGCGTCTACGCGTGGGATCAGTTCATCCGCCCGGACCCGAACCCACCTGGCCCCGTCGATCCCGACGATGACGACGACTGGCACCCGCCGCACGTCGATCGAGAACTGGAGACCGCCGCGGCGAACGCCCTGGTCGACGTCTCTCAAGAAATCGCACGCTGCAAGCGGGAGACGCGGGGCAGCAAGCTCCGCCGCATCCTGCCGGAACGCATCCACGCCGCGGCCTTCGAGCCGATTGACGAGATCCTGCACGACGCCGAGAAACGCGAGTTCCCCGAGGTCTGCGAGTCCCTGGCGACCGGTTTCCGCCGCGGGGCGAATAAATCACGCGACGGGCCGGTGAAGCCGTACGGCGAGTCCCTGGCCCGCAATTTCGACCGGGCTGCAAAGGCTGCTGCCCGCGGCGACGACGAGCGGGAGCTACACGACACGCTGGCGAAGTCATGCCGGGCCGCGATGGATCGACTCGTCGAGCAGGTCTGCAACGGCAACCGCAGCGACGACGAGACCGGCGACCCGTTCACCGGCTACCGGATCGACCAGGAAGCCCGCGACGAACTGCGGGCGACGTCGACCCCGCTGCCGGTCCGGTTCAACACAACGTATCGGGCGCCGGCCGAGATGGACCCGCGGCCGTGGCATCGCATCGAGGACCAGGGACAGATGGGAAGCTGCCAGGGGCACGCGTTGTCCTCGGTCTGCGAACTAGCCGCCAAGATCAATTTCGCGGAACTGGTCGCTCAGTCGCGGTGCACGGACCGGCAGAAGTCGAGCCGCTGCGTCGACAAGATTCGCCGCCTCGGGGATATGTTCGAGCAGGCGTTCCGCCGCAAAGACGATTCGCAGATCCAGTTCTCGCCGCTGTTCGCGTATTACGCCAGCCAGAAGCGAGACGGCATCCTCGGGCAAGACATCGGTTCCACGCTGGCCGGCGGACTGGCCGCGGCGAAAGAGGACGGAAGCTGTCCCGAAGACGTCATGCCGTACCGGCTGCCGTACACCGGCCGCTTCACTGAGGGAGCGTACGACGCCGCGAAGGACTTCAAGATTCGCCGGCATACGGTCTGCGAAAGTTACGACGACGTCTTCCAATTCCTCGCCTCGGGGCAGGGTGGCGTCGAGATCGGCATCCGCTGGGGCGACGGCATGACCCCGCGCGGCGGTGTCATCGAGCAGTTCGCACCGGGCGGCGGCGGCCACGCGGTTTGCTTCCTCGGCTACTCAAAGCGGAAGGATCGCCAGGGCCGGAATTATCTCTGGATGGCGAATAGCTGGTCGCGGCAGTGGGGCAACGACGGCTGGGCTGAGGTCTCGCCGGCCGCGGTGGAGCAGATGGCCCGGCATCAAGACACGGTGATGATCGGCTTGAGCGATATGGCTGTCGCCCGGCCGCGGGACGTCAGTTGGATCGGCAAGGATTCGGTGTTCGCCGAGGGAGAGGCCGAACCGCAGCGGCCGAGATTCACGCGGCGGGCTCTGGCGGACATGCGGCGGAACTACAAGGGGAGCGTGCTGTGACAGAAGTTGCACGCCTCTACCGGGAAAATTTCCTGCAGTTCAACTGCCCAGGCTGCGGCTGTCTGCACGGAGTGAATGTCCGCGGCACGCGAAATCACTTGGATGCAGGGTGGGATTGGAACGAGAACCTCGAATCGCCGACGTTGTCTCCGTCCATCTTGGTTCGCGGGACCGTGCCGATCACGGATGACGAACACGCCCGAATCATGGCCGGAGAGAAGATCGAACCGAAACCCTTGGTCTGTCACTCGTTTGTCCGAAACGGGCAGATCGAATTTCTGTCGGACTGCACGCACGAACTGGCCGGAAAGACCGTGCCTCTCGAAGCGTATGACAAGGGCTGAACCTCCAACCCCGCGAGAAACCGCGGGCAAACCCATGCGGGCCGAAAGGCTGGACGATCATGAAAATCTTTTTCGACTGCTGTGCTTACTCGTTCACCATCACGACTTTGGTGCTGAACGCTGCTATGTGGATTCTGCGGTACGTATCGCCCTATGTGATCCTCTGCACCATTGCCGCCGCCGGCGACCGTGCCGACCGCCCGAAGTCCTACTTCATCCGGGACGCCGAGGATCGGCCGACGGAACGCAAGCTCTACGCTCAGAATCCGCCGGAAGCGGAACTGGGGCCGCCAACGCCTCGCACCTTCGAGGCCAAGCCGCGGAAGACTTACCGGGCCGACCGGCCGAAAAGCTACTTCATCCACGATGAGTCGGCGAAAGCTGAGTTCGACCTGCCGGAGTTCGAGGAGCTCGACGACACCGACTGCGACAAGCGGGCCGAGGCCGACGTCGAAGTCGAGGAGGACGATACCGTCCCCGCCCCGAAGTTCGAGCCGACCGACGAGCCAAAGATGCACGCCCGCTATCGGCCAACGTTCACGACGTTCCTGCGGCAAGCCGTGCACGTCTTCGACGATCTGCCGGAAGAACTCGGCGACGAGCAGCCCGACGACTTCCAGCCGCTGGCCCTGGATTTCTACTCGCCGCCGTGGTGTCAGTTCTGCCCGCAGGTGCTGGCGAAGCTCGACGTCGATCCTCGGATCACGTTCAACATCAAGAAGGAAGAATTTCCGATGGCGAAGCCCAACGGCGAGCCGTGGGAATATCCGCTGATCGTCGACCCGGAATCGAACACCTACGTCCGACAGGAGTTCATGCGGTCCAGCGACACGGTCATTGAGGGCGTCAACAGCAGCCGGTCCCGTCGCGGTTTGACGCTCGCCGCGGCACCCCGCGACATCGTCGTCGGCGACGTCCCCGGCGAACTGGTGT
>CAZDGB010000450.1:0-3634 GCA_964504645.1 uncultured Planctomycetaceae bacterium
CGCTGGCGAGGCCACCCATGTATGCTCTCGGACTGATTACCCTCAGCCTGGGGTGCGCGTTGCTGATCCCCGGACTGTTTGCGCTGGGACTGGCGTTCACGCCGTCACCGACATTGGGCGAACGGCTCGTGATGGTGTTGGTAGCGCTGTTTCCCGTCGGTTTGATGGCCGTGGGCATCGCCCTGATCCGCCGCGCCGAAGAGAAAAAACCGCGGAAGAAAAAATCCCGCGACAGGCCTGCGGAAGAAACGCTGCTGGCGAATCCCATCGCTCGGATTCAGCATCAGATGGGAACGTTCGACCTGAGCCGGTTGAACTGGATCGGCTGGCTGCTGGGGATTTCCTCCGTCTTACTTATGGTCGTTCTCGGCGCTGCAATCTTCGTTGCCACCGGCCAGAATCCGTCGGCAGAGAATCGTCCCGCCAGGGCGTGGGGTTACCTGTTTCTGGCCACAGCGGTGGGCTTTTTTTTAGGCGTCAAACAGGTGTTAAAGTGGTCCGGGGTCTCGATTTTTCGCGACGAGGAACGTCCGCAAGAACGCCGCCGGCGAAAAGTGCGATTGCAGCAAACGGACGATGAACCGGCACATTAAAACGTGCGGCCACGTCACGACGGCCAGCATTGGCTGCCGCCGTCGACGCGCAGCACCTGGCCGGTGACGAACGCACCGAGCGGTCCGGCGAAGAATTCGATCACGCGGGCGACTTCATCGACGGTGCCGATGCGGTCCAGCGTTCCTTCCGTCACCATCCGTTCCGTCGCGACGGAACGCGTGCCGAGGAACCGACCGGTGCGCGTGTCGCCAGGAGCCAGCGAATTCACCGTGATGTCGTACGGCCGCAATTGCATCGCGAGGCAGCGGGTGTATTCGACGACGGCCGCTTTCGCCGTGGCGTAGATCGCACCGGCTTCGCTCCCCTTGAACGCGGCGATGGAACTGATGGTGATGATGCGGCCCGTCTTGCGGGCCATCATCTGCCGCGACACCTGCTGGCAGACCCAGATCGTGCTCAACAGATTCCGCTCGAGCACGGCTCGGACGTCTTCCGGTTTGATGTTCACGGCATCATTTGGATTCGGCTTGCCTCCCGCTGCGGCGATATCGCCCCCTGCATTATGGACGAGGATGTCGATCGGTCCGAGCGACTCCGAGACTTCGAGTACGCAGCGTTCGACGTCGGCCGGGTTGGTGAGATCTCCGAGCGTGCGCACCGATTTGACGCGGTGAAGTTCACCGATTTGCTTCGCCGTGTCGGTAAGCGTGGTCCCTTCGCCATACTCTGCCGGACCGTGTTCCCGCATGCCGTGGATACCGACCGCACAGCCGACGGCGGCGAGCCGTTCCGCAAACGCCCGGCCCAAGCCGCGCCCGGCGCCGGTGATGAGGGCGGTCTTTCCTTCAAGCAGTCGCGTCAATTTGGTCTCACCTTGAAAAAGAGAAACCGCGGGGACGCAGCCCCGCGGTTTCTAATGGAGTTCGTTACCAGCCGAGCGACATGTTCGTTTCGATGGCCCGCTGGGCCTGATGCAGGTCGGCGCCGGTGTCCTGCATGTAGAGGCGGATGGCGTGCAGCTTGTCGCCGCGGGCGCGGTTGAGGCAATCGCGGGCCTGATCGCAAGGTTCGGTGCGGCCTTCGAGTCCGAGCAGTTTTTTGGAAATCACCCACATGTCGCGCGGCCGTTTGCTGACCCGCAACACGTCTTCCTCAGGGTAATTTTGCTTGAGCGCGGCTTCCGCCTCGGACTGGCTGCCGGCCCAGGCAATCATGATGTGAGCGTTGGTTTCAATCTCGAAGAGCGGCATGGAACACCTCATTGTTCAGAATGGGAACCGCCAGAAAGGTCCGTGCCCGAAGTATATCGTTTTGCAACGAGCCGCACCACTTGGATGGAAGTTCAATGCGCAACCTTCACCCCCTTCTTCGTCCGGTGACAGCGACGCGAAAATCCCAGCGCGTTTGGGGCACGCTGTCACCGTCCATCCTACAATCCGTACAGCCGGCGCGTCGCGAAATGTTTGCGAAGGACTCATCCCGCAGGTTCGGTCGGTGTGCAAATTCCCCGCATGGCTGCCGATGTCAGAAGCGGCGAAAACTCGAAACCGCCCCAGCGGTCCGGGAATTTCGTTTGCATCCGGCGCGGCGCCGTTCTTAGGATGAAATGTCTGCCCCAAAGGCAAACTCCTCCAAGGTTTTGGCGAAAATCCACGTCCTTCCGGCTGTGAAGTCCTCAGGGAGAAATGTGCATGCCCCGCTGGTGTCGTTTGCTCCTGATGATGCTCGTCGTGTCGACGCTGGGACAGCCGGCCGAGACGTTCGCACAGCCTCCCGCGCCGCCAGCGCCCGCGTTCGATGGCACGGAACCGTCGCCGCTGCTCAACGAGCCAACCACGCCGGAAGAAATGTTCTCCGCCGTCTTGCTGATGGTGGATCTCGCGCGGCCCGATCTCGCAAATCGTTATCTGACACAATTTCTGGCCAGCAACCCCAGCGACGAACTGCTGATTCAACTGCGCGACAAGCACGGCACCGCCGAGTTTGTCAAATTGTCGCGCATCAAGGAACTGCGCGGAAAAGCGCTGGGTCTGCTCGACCGGTTGAATGCCGCGTCCAAGGAGCAAACCGAAGATCCGAGTTACGCCGAGACGCTGATCGCGCGGCTGGGAAGCGATCCCGTCAAGCGGGAGCAGGCCGTTCGCGAGCTGCGAAACCTCGGCGAATCAGCCGTGCCGCATCTCTTGCGGAAACTCGCGAGCCCGGAATCCGAGGAGCAAGTCGATCAGATCGTAATGGCGATCAGCCGCATCGGTCAGCCTGCGGTCGCCCCGACGATTGCGGGGCTGGATGCGCCGGAACCGGCGGTCCGCGCGGCGGTCATCGAGGCCTTGCGCCTGCTCAAGAGCCCGGTGGCCATTCCTCTTTTGTGGCATACCGCGTTCGCCCCGAATGAGAGTTCGGAAAACTCCCAAGCGGCGCGCACCGCCATCGCTAACATCCTGTCGGCGAGCAACCAGAGTGCCCGCCGCGTCACCGCGGACATGGCCATCGAGGAATTGCGGCGGATGGCGCGCGGTCTGTATTACGGCCAGTATGAAGTCCCCGTCACCGACGAGGGCCAGGCCGTCCTCTGGACCTGGAACAGCGACGCGGGAACGGTCGTGCGTGAAACGATGACGCCGGAGCGCGGGCAGCAGTATTTGACGCTGAAATTCGCCCGGCAACTGTGGGAATTGTCGCCCGACAATCCGGAATCGCAACGGCTCTACCTGGGGAGCGTGCTGGGCTGGACCGTTGCCGAGCAAGGACGCGAACGGCCGATCGGCCTGACGCCCGACGCGCCGGGCTACACGGCCATGCTCTCCGGCGAACAGAACGTGACCCAGGTTCTGGCCGATGCGCTCGCCGCGGGCCAAAGCGGTACGGCCCAGGCCGCGCTGCAGATTCTGGCGCAGATCGGCTCCAACCAGATGATTTATGCCGGCAAAGGCCAATCGTCGCCGGTGCTGGCCGCGTTGAACTATCCGGATGCTCGCGTGCAATTCTCCGCGGCGAACGCGCTCCTGCGATTGGAACCGGATCGTCCGTTCCGCGGCGCCGAGCGCGTGATATCGATCCTGCAACGGGCGATCACCAA
>CAZDGB010000451.1:0-3585 GCA_964504645.1 uncultured Planctomycetaceae bacterium
CGGACGGTTACGATTTCCGCCAGTCCAGACGAATTCCCCAGACAAGGATGTCGCGGTGTTCCTCACCCGGTCGATTCGTCGCAAGCTCGTGCTCAGCCTGGCGCTCGTTTCCGCCATGCTCGCCCTGTTGGCGTTCGGCGCCATCTCCGGCCTCTGGTCGTACCGCAACGTGGTCAACGACCTCGACTACACGATCACGTCCGCCCCGCGCCGGGGAGACCTCTTGGAAGCCATCGGAAAACTGTATCAGCCGCTACTCATGCCCGAGTCGCGGCTGACAACTGACGAGGATGGCTTGCGGCATGGTGTATGGAAGAAGCAGATCGACGAGACTCGCAAGGAAATCTACACCTACCTCCGCCGGTTAGACGAAATTCCACGGTCACACATCTCATGGCTGCAGCACGACACGGTCGGTGAGCTGCTCCACAGCTTAGATTACGACTTATTCTGCTTGGAACAGGTGGTCTTGGGCGCACCATCCGACGATCCGTTCTTTCAAGACCGCGAGCCTTGGAGGCTCGTTCTCAAAATGGCCGAGAAGGCCGCACAAGTTCCCAGTCCAGAAGAGCATCTCGGTAAAAAGCTGGATGATGCACGCGCTATCTACCGCTCCCGCTTTTATCTCGTTTGCGGTGCACTTACGGTCACCGTGCTCTTGTTCCTCGGGCTGATCCGCTGCGGCTATCTCTGGATTTTCGTTCCCATCCGCAAGCTTCACGAAGGGGCGTCCCGCGTTGCCGCCGGGGACTTCGATTACCGCGTCAAACTGACCGGCCGCGACGAAATGGTCGCGCTCGCCGACACGTTCAACCAGGTCGTCAACACGTTCCAGGAGATCAAGTCGAAGCTCGACGGCGAAGTCCACGAACGCAGCCGGCAGCTCGTCCGCTCAGAACGGCTCGCCGGCGTCGGGTTTCTCGCGGCGGGCGTGGCGCACGAGATCAACAACCCCCTCTCGGCGATCGCCATGGCTTCCGAATCGCTCGAAAGCCGCCTGCACGAGCCGGCGTTCACCGACGGGCGCCCCGCCCCCGAAGACCTCGCGCTGGTGACGCAGTACCTCAACATGATCCAAAGCGAGGCGTTCCGCTGCCAGAAAATCACGGCCCGGCTGCTCGACTTCGCCCGCGGCCACGATGCGCCTCGCTCGCGGCAGGACCTCTCGAAGATCATCGCCGAAGTGCTCGATATGGTTTCACACATGAGCAAGTTCCGCGGGCACAACGTCGTCTTCGACCGGCAACGGACCTGTTTAGCCGACGTCAACGGCGCGGAAATCAAGCAGGTCGTGCTGAACCTGCTCGCCAACGCCCTCGAATCGATGGAAGGGCAGGGGACCGTGTGGATCGACTTCGAGGAACGGGCCGACGAAGTGATTCTGTCGCTGCGGGACAACGGCTGCGGCATGACGCCGTATGTGCTGGAGAATCTCTTCGAGCCGTTCTTCACCGAACGGAAATCGGGCAAGGGGACGGGGCTCGGGCTGTCGATCAGCCACCGCATCGTCTCGGAGCACGGCGGCCGCATGGAAGCGCTTAGCGACGGCCCCGGCAAGGGAAGCTGCTTCCGCATCCATCTGCCGCGCAAGGCGAAAGCCCAACTGGCGAAAGCCGCGTGAGCGGTCAACGACCGAGTAGCCGAATAACGGAAAACCAGTCGCTAAAACCTATTGCAGGCACCGGCAGATTCTGCTAGAAACTCCACGCACATCCCGTTAATTCTCAAAGACACGGAACAGTTGGCGGCAGGAAGCCGCTTTCACTGGCCAAGGAGACGGCCCGTTGCCTGCCGCATTGCAAAAGCTGCGCGTGCTCTTCGTCGATGACGAGACGGCGATCCGCGAGATCATGAAGATCGAATTGCCCCGCATGGGGCATGAAGTCACGCTCTGCGAAGACGGCTCTGCCGCCCTCAAGGCCCTCGAAAAGCAGACGTTCGACGCCGCGCTCGTCGATCTGCGGATGCCCGGCCTTTCCGGCTGGGACGTCATCGAGCACATCAAGAAAGTCTCGCCCGAAACCGAAGTCGTCATCAGCACCGGCCACGGCGATCTCGAAGCGGCCATCCAGGCGCTGCGGCTCGGCGCGTACGATTTCCTGCCCAAGCCGTGCAAGCTGTTCGAAATCTCCGCCGTCCTCAAGCGGATCGCCGAGAAACGGACGCTGACGAACAAGACCATCGCGCTCGAGACGCGGCTGAAAGCGGTCGAAGGCTCGCCCGATCTAATCGGCCGCACGCCCGGCATGCTCCGCGTCAAGAAACTCATCGAAAAGATCGCCCCGACCGATTCCAGCGTGCTGATCCTCGGCGAGACGGGGACCGGCAAGGAACTCGTCGCCCGCCGCATCCACGATTTGAGCCAGCGAGCCAGCATGCCGTTCGTCGCGGTAAACTGCGGCGCGCTGCCGGAAAACCTCGTCGAGAGCGAACTGTTCGGCCATCGCAAAGGCGCGTTTACGGGCGCGGATGCTCCGCGGAAAGGGCTGATCGAAGTCGCCAACGGCGGCACGCTGTTCCTCGACGAAATGGGCGAACTCGACAAGACGATGCAGGTCAAGCTGCTGCGGTTCCTCGAATCGGGCGAAGTCCGCCGCGTGGGCGAGAACGAAGCGTTCCACGTCGACGTGCGGATCGTCTGCGCCACCAATCGCGATCTGTCGCAGATGGTGGAGCAGGGGACGTTCCGCGAGGACTTGTTCTTCCGCGTGAACACATTCGAGATCCATCTGCCGCCGCTCCGAGAACGCAAAGACGATATCCCCGAACTCGCCCAGGCACTCCTCGCCCGGCACCTCAAGCGGCGCGAGGCCCCGGCGGGAATCCTCGCCCCGGCGACGCTGGAAGTCCTCAAGCAGCACGAATGGACCGGCAACATTCGCGAACTGGCGAACGCTTTGGAACACGCGGTCATCCTGTCCGACGGTCAGGCGATCCAGCCAGAGGATCTGCCGGACGGCGTCGGCTCGCCGTCCCACCGCGCGTCGGCTCCCGAATCGCTCCCGATGTGGGGCGGGCAGGGCAAGACGCTGCGGGAAATCGAAATGGATGTGATTTACCAGGCGCTCGACCGGCATCACGGCGATAAGCCGAAGGCCGCCGCCGAACTCGGCATCGCGCTCAAGACGCTCTATAACAAGCTCAACGGCGACCAGTCCCGCGCCGCGGGGTGATGCCCTCTGACGCAGGGTTTGCCGAGGCTTTGCAAGGCGAACCACTGCGCCAAGGCGGAAGTGCGAAGTGGGAAGGCGGAAGTAAGAAAGAGACCGCCTTGGTTTCTGTTTTACTTCCGCCTTCCCACTTCGCCCTTCAAAAGCTGGTTCGCCTCGCAGACTCGTCAAACCCTACAAAACGAAGAAGCCCAGGGATCGCGATCCCTGGGCTTCCTGCATTTCACCTGGGAATTGGCGTTACGCCGCCTTTTCCGGAATCCGCATCGAGTAGAACGAACGCCACACGAAGACCAGCGAGATCAGCAGCATCACCACGCCAATGATCGTCGTCGTGGTCTTGCTCGGCATGTTCACGGCGATTTCCACGGCGAGCAGGCCGAACAGCGTCGAGAACTTGATGATCGGGTTCAAG
>CAZDGB010000452.1:0-3553 GCA_964504645.1 uncultured Planctomycetaceae bacterium
ATGCCGCCCGGCAGGAAGATGTGAATGATCGACTTCGCCGTCCCTTCGAAGTTGGCGTAGTTCTTCAGATCGGCGCGGGCGTTGGATCGCAGCAAATCGGGCAGCGTCAGACCGGCCCCGGCGAGAACGCCCACGCTCAGAAATCCGCGGCGGTTCATCCGGCGGAAGTGGTTCGGATTGCAGGCACCAATAACGTCAGACATGAGGGGGAACTCCGTAACGGCTGGGGAAATTCGGTTCTCACACCTTCCTGGAACAACACCACAATCACCGCGGCGCGATGTGATTACGCAAGTTATGGGCCAAGAAACTCAAGGCTTATGGAAGGCAGGCTTCGTGCGTTTAACTTCTGCGGTCTGCGTTTCACTTCTGCAGTACAGTGGCAGGCAACCAAACACGGCCCTGGAGTGCGGCAGGGATTCTGGCGGGGCGAACTAATCAACCATCGTCGATTGATTACGGTACCGATGCCGATCCGCGAATGTCAAGAGTCTAGTACCGATTTCTAATCAATGTTGATTTATTTGATCACAGCGCAGACTGGCTGTGCAGAAGCATCCCCTCCTGGCGGTGACATCGACGCGAAGAACGCGGGGGTGATTTGGGCACGCTGTCACCGAGGTTCGGCAATCAAACCCCTTTGGGCACGGCCCAGTGGCCTTCGCGGTACTTTCGGCGGAGCATGCCGTTTGCTTCGGGGTCGTTCAGAATCTGCTCCTTCTCCGGGTCGAGCGTCAGCGTCCGGCCCAGGCGGCAGGCGATGTTCCCCAGATGGCATAGCGACGACGAAAGGTGATTGATCTCGATGTCGCCGTTCGGTTTTTCGCCCGTCTTCATGCACCGCAGAAAGTTTTCGTGATGCGCCGCCAAGTCGGGCGTGCCGGACATCTCCTCGATCAGCTTGCCGCGGGGGGCGTACATCTTCCAGCCGCCCCCTTTTCCCAGGATCATGATCCCCTTCGTGCCGTAGTAGGCGTTGCCGTTTTCGAAGCCTTCCTGATGGTACGGCGACCAGTCTCGCTGCTCGTAGACCAGCATCCGCTTGTGGCCGACCTGGCCGTCGCCCGGCCATTCCCACACGCAGTATTGGTTGTCCGCGAATTCCTGATCGTCGTCGAAGAAGTATTTGCTCCCCACCGCCGCGACGTGCGTCGGCTGCGTGGTGACGCCGAGCCCCCAGCGGGCGATGTCGATGTCATGCACGCCGTCGTTGCCGATGTCCCCCACGCCGAAGTCGTACCAGAACCGCCACACGCCCGGCAGCAGGTTGGACTGGTACGGCCGGTCCGGCGCAGGCCCCAGCCACGCGTCGAAGTCGAGATTCTTCGGCGGATCGGACGGCTTCTGATGCCCGATGTTGCCCCGCAACTGGCTGGTCCACGCCTTTGCGACCAGCACGTCGCCGATCGCACCGGAGTGCAGCCGCTTCATCGCCTCGATGATGTGATTCGTGCTGCGGCTTTGCGTGCCGACCTGTACGACGCGCTTGTTCTTCCGCGCCGCTTCGATCATCAGCCGCCCTTCCCACAGATTGTGCGAGCAAGGTTTCTCGACGTAAACGTGCTTCCCGGCGTTCACGGCGAGAATCGTCGCCGGGGCATGCCAATGATCGGGCATGGCGATCCACACCGCCTGGATCTTCGGATCGTCGAGAACCTTGCGAAAGTCCTGCACCGAGTTCGGCTCGGAGTGGCCGTTGTCAACCACCGTCTTCGTCGCCGCTGCCAGCCGGTTCTGATCGACATCGCTGACTGCCGTAACCTTGACGGCCTTGTTCTTCACCAGTTGCCCGAGATGATTCGACCCCATCCCGCCGCACCCGATGAGCGCGATTGGCACCGGATCGGTCACGCCGGCCGAAGCCGACGACACGATAGTCGCCGCCGCCGCGATGGTCCCAGCCGTCTCCAAAAACTCCCGGCGAGTCACTTCCGACATGATGCGAACCTCCTGAGTGCGAGTGAGAGGGCGATCACATATCGAACATGTAATGTGAGGATACCCGTGCCCGCTTGGCAGATGCAACTACCGCGATGGTTGTTCGATCCGCTACCGACCGGGCCGCTCCACTCGTGGGTACATCCGTGGCTACATCTGCGCCCCGCTTGGATGAAAACGGACGGAATGCCGTCTTGTGGAGGGAAACTAAGGGCCGGGCTTCAAGCCGAGACCCTTCACGGCTTCTCAAACACGAACGCCATGTACTTCGAGTGTTTGACGACGTGGGCCTGGGCCGGTGCGGAGATCGTGCAGTCGTGCCAGTCGGCCGCCGAGAAGGAACGATAGAGCGGGTTCTTCCAGCACAGGAATCTTTGGCCGAAGGTCGTCTTCGCCAGCGCGGCCACGCAAAAGAGCTGCGCCAGGATTGGACGTGTGACACGGTTGGTCCAATCGTGGTGAGCGTGAGTGCGGAAACCGGCGACTGCGGCCATGCGCTCGTATTCCGGGACGCTGGCAAAGTCGTCCCATTGCCAGATGTCGCGCACGATACGCGTCGCGGGAACGTCGCGCTGCGCCCGGTCGGCATCCGTTTTCCAGGCGAAATCCACGACGACCAGCTTGCCGCCGGGCCGTAACACGCGAAAGGCCTCCCGCAGAAACTGGGCGCGATCGGGAAAATGGAACGCCGCTTCGAGGCACATCAGGCGATCGAACGAAGCGTCTGGAAAATCCAGCCACAGGGCATCGCCGGAGGTGTACGACAGTTTCGAATTGCTTCCATAGAGCGTTTTCGCCGCGCTGATATGGTGCTCCAGCAGATCGAGCCCGACGATCGTCGCCTCGGGATGGAGGCAGTGCAGAATGAACGAACTCTTGCCGCGACCGCACGCCACGTCGAGCACTCGCTGCTGCGGGCGGGTTTCCAGGAGTTGAATCGTCTGGAGCACGAGCCGGTGTTGCGCCTTGGCCACGCAGGTCAGGACATTGATCCAGGCCAACGGGCCGCGGAAATGGAAGTAGCCGAGGTTCATCAGCGGAGAACCCCATGTTTCCAGCCGCAGCAGGCGAAAGACGGCGCGCGATCCGTCATAGGACGAGGCCACATCGTCCGCGGCGAGGGGCAAGTTCTCTGGTTCCGTTGCGGGTTTAACGACTGGCGTGCTGCCGACGAGGGAGTCCGTCATGAGGTTGATTGGTGCTTTCAAAGCGACGCGGTGCAGATCAGCCGGTGTCAGCGGTGAAAGGCGACGACGGCGGGGGTCGGGCGGAATGAAGCGGGAATTCTAGCGGCTGGATGCAGCCCGGCAAGGCCAGGTTTCGCCTCCCGACAATCGAAGGCCGAGCAGCGTGCCTCTACCTTTGTCCGGCCAGTTCGGCGACATGTTGAAGTTTTTCCTGTGCGGCACGGCGATCTTCCATCATCGACGCCGTCGTGCGGACCAGCATTTCACGGGCGTCGGGGCACGCATACAACATCGCCCCATGCAATGCCAAGCCGGCGCCCCATGCGCCGGCGACCCACGGCAGATCGCGTCGATCGAAGGCCAGCAGCGCGGCCAGTGCTCCGGCGTAGCAGCCAACGTGATACAGGAAACATCGGTCTGCCTGATTT
>CAZDGB010000453.1:0-3538 GCA_964504645.1 uncultured Planctomycetaceae bacterium
TGTCCTGGTTCTTCTCGTCCTTCGGCTGGAACGTGCCGATGCCGATGCGGTCCTGCTCGGAGAGGAAGAACCGTTTGACGACGATCGATTCGAGGACTTTGGTCCAATCGCCGTCGCATTGATCGAGCCGCTGCCGGAAGTAGTACCGCGACAGAGGGCAGACCTCGCCGGTGATTTCGACGTGGAACTGCTTGTCGTGGTCGCGGCCCTCATTGAGGCCGAGGCAGACCTCGTCGCGGGCGGCCATCGGGACGAGTTGCAGCGGATCGCCGTGCATCGGGTCCCAGGTGATCGTACCGTCGTCTTCCTTCCAGCCGAACGTGTAGAGCGCCCCTTCCGGTGTTTTGGCGTAGCGTTCGACGCCGCGCTTTAAGAGGCGGGCGATGGTGCTCTTGGAACTGCCGACGGGGCCGTGGAGCAGCAGCACGCGGCGTTCGCTGCCGTACTTCAGCGCGGCACTGCGGAACACGTTGACGAGCTGCATGAGCGACTCGGTTAAGCCGTAGATCGCATCGTCGCCGTCGTTGTCCGGGTCGTCGAAGAATCGGTAGCGCAGGAGGCCGTCGCGGCGGCCTTCGTCCACCTGGTAGGTGCCGTACGACATGATCATGTCGAAGATCCGCTGGTGGGCGGTGCGGGTCACCTCCGGGTGCTGGCGAACGATGTCCAGGTATTCGGAGAACGATCCCTGCCAGTGTTCCTGCCGGTAGGCGTCGGGCTTCTGGCGGGCGGAAAACTGTTCCAGCAATTGGCGTCCGGTGCTCATGACGGCTCCTTACGAGAGGCGATGCGATCAAGTACTCGAGAGTCAGCTCTCTTCGCGAAGAGAACTGCGTTTGTTCAGACAACTCGATTCGGCGCAGCCGAAGACCCGTGAGTTCCGCTTCGGGGGGGTCCCAATAGGAGTGCTCGACCTTCCGTGGTCTCGGCTGATGGGCGTGGGAAAGATCAACAACCTGCAGTGCGGATTTGACTGGCAGTGGACGCGGCCCGTGGTCCAACCCGGCAACCGGTCAAAGTCGTTCCATCGGAGTTCCGTTCCGACCACCGAGTCGAGGCCCGCGTGCGCCAAGGCCTCACCCGTTTGACTCGTCTCCATAATTATTCCATCTTGTTTCAGTCAGGCAATATCAAGTTCCCCGGATACGATATTTCTGACCAAAGTTACGGAATGACCCAAAGTCCCCAATTGGGTGGCACGCCCTGAGTCATTGAAGGGTGCGGCTCGAAGCCCACCCCCTTCGCGGACTCAGGGCTTGCCATACAGAATTTTGTTCGGACAGTTGGTGAGAATCGACAACCTTATGACTGATGACTCCCCTCGCCCGCGCTGGCATCACGACTTGCCGACCCTCACGGGGACGTTGAAGTCGACCCCCGAAGATTTCGTCGTCGAGGAGGTTCCCGCGTACGAACCGTCGGGCGACGGCGAACATCTCTTCCTCTGGATCGAAAAACGCGATCTGTCGGGCGAGCAGTTACTGAAGATCCTCGGGCGCTTGCTGGAGATCTCGCCGCACGACATCGGCTGCGCGGGGATCAAGGACCGGTTCGCCGTCACCCGGCAATGGATCTCCGTCCCCGCCAAGTGCGAGCCGCGGCTGAGTTCCGTCTCCGACGACGCCTTTCGCATCCTGAAAGCCGAACGCCACGGCAACAAGCTGAAAACCGGCCATCTCCGGGGGAACCGGTTTTCGATTCTGGTGCGGAGCTTGTCATCTCCTTCTCCCCTGGAGGGAGAAGGTGGCCGAAGGCCGGATGAGGGGGAGGTCACGGACTCGGTTTGTATGTTGCACACGAGCCACGTCGATGACATCCCCCTCACCCCCGACCCCTCTCCCGTCAGGGGAGAGGGGAGTGAGAGTCTTGAACGGGCCGAACAGTTCGTCACACGCCTCCGCGCCAAGGGCTTTCCGAATTATTACGGCGAACAGCGCTTCGGCCGCGACGGGGAGACGTCGACACTTGGGTTCGATCTGATTGCCGGACGAAAAACGCCGAAGGACATCCCTTATTCACGGCGAAAGTTTCTGCTGCGGTTGAGCCTGTCCGCGGCTCAATCGGATCTGTTCAACCGCGTCCTCACTGCGCGGCTGCAAGACGGGTTACTCGACACCGTCCTCGCCGGCGACGTGATGGAAGTCGCGGCCTCCGGCGGCAAGTTCATCGTGGAAGACCCGGCCGCCGAGCAACCCCGCTGCGACGCCTACGAAACCGTAGTCACCGGCCCGATGTTCGGCCCGAAGATGAAACAACCGGCGGGCGTCCCGGCGGAACGCGAGGCGAAAGTGCTCACCGACGCTGGCCTGTCGCTCGATCAATTCCGCGGCTTCGGCGATCTGCTCTCCGGCACGAGGCGGCCGCTGGTTATCCGCCCAGGAGAAATTTCCGTCCGCGCGGAACCCGACGGCCTGCGTTTCGAGTTCACGCTGCCGTCGGGCGTCTACGCCACGACGCTGCTGGCGGAGATACTGCAATAAGCCAACCGCGGCTTTGAAATCAAATCTGGAACAACTCCATAAACCGCTCCACCGGCGTGGCGTGGAGTTTCTCGGCGTCGCGGCAGAGCTCCAGAATCGTCTCCGCTCGAGACGGCAATCGACCGCGGAGATTCTGCTCGAACTTCGCAACAAGCAGCGGGATGCCTTCCGCACGCCGGCGACGATGGCCAATGGGGTATTCGACGGTGATGCGTTGAGTCGCCGTGCCGTCGTGGAAATGAATCTGGATCGCGTTGCCGATCGAGCGTTTCGCCGGGTCGAGATAATCCCGCGTGAACTGGTCGTTCGCCGTCACGGTCATCTTGCCGCGCAATTCGTCAATCCGCGGGTCGGCCGCAACGGCGTCTTCGTAGTCCTCGGCCGTCAGCGAGCCTTTGAGCAACGGCACGGCGATCATGTATTGCAGGCAGTGATCGCGGTCCGCAGGGTTCGCCAGCGGCCCCGTCTTGTGGATGATGCGTTGCCCGCTCTCCTGCGTTTCGATGGCGATGCGGTCGATCTCGCCGAGACGATGCACCACCTGCGGATGCAGCGCGATGGCGGCTTCCACGGCGGTCTGCGCGTGGAACTCCGCCGGGAAGGAAATCTTGAAGAGGACGTTTTCCATCACGTACGTGCCGAATCCTTGCGATGGGATCTTGATCGGCTTGCCGTCGAACAGCACGTCCTGAAAGCCCCAGAGTTTCGCCGTCAGGGCGCTCGGATAGCCCATCTCGCCGCGCAACGCACACAACGCGTGCCACACGGCGCGGCTCGTCGCGTCGCCGGCGGCCCAGCTTTTTCTCGACCCGGTGTTCGGCGCGTGTCGATACGTCCGCAACGCGCCGCCGTCTAGGAAGGCGTTGGAGATGGCGTTGACGATTTGATCCCGCGCAGCGCCGAGCAAACGGGCCGCGACCGCCGTTGACGCGATCCGCACGAGCAACACGTGATCGAGTCCGACGCGGTTGAAGGCGTTCTCCAACGCCAGCACGCCCTGGATTTCATGCGCCTGAATCATCGCCGCCAGCACGTCGCGCATCGTTAGCGGAGATCGG
>CAZDGB010000454.1:0-3501 GCA_964504645.1 uncultured Planctomycetaceae bacterium
GGGCGCGGCACTGGCTCGACGTCGCCCGGTTTGCGGAGAGCGGCGGGTACGAGTTTGATGGCTTCCGCCCCGGCGCGTTTCACTACCGCGACTGGGTGATCCGTGCCCTCAATGCCGATCTGCCCTACACCGAGTTTGTCCGTTTGCAGATCGCCGGCGACAAGCTGCTGCCGAACGATTATCAGGGGGCCGCGGCGACGGGCTTTCTGGTTGCGGGGCCCTTTCCAGGTCAAATCACCGCGAAGACCGTCGAGCGGATTCGCTACGATCAGCTCGACGACATGATCATGACGATCGGTGGGTCGATGCTCGGCCTCACGCTCGGCTGCGTCCGTTGCCACGAGCACAAGTACGATCCGCTGCCGCATCAGGATTATTACGGCATCGCGTCGTCGCTGGCGCGAACGGCTCACGGCCCGAAACAATACGATCCCGATCCGGCTGCGACGCTCCGCGCGGTGGAAAAGCACCGAGTCGATCACGAGACGTTAGTCGCAGCTTCGAAAAAATACGCCGCCGAGCAACTTCCACAACGTTTTACCGCATGGCATCAGGCGGAACTGCCGAAGCAGCCCGATGCGCCGCGTTGGCAAGTGCTGGAACCGGTCACGGTGGATGCGGAACGCTCGTGGTTGAAGCAAATGCCAGGATACATCGTCGCGCACGACGGCGGCTTCTCTCCGGAATCCAACGCGAAACGTCGCACGCGTCCCACACGGAATGAAGAAGAATATGTCCTCACCGCGCAGACTTTTCAGAAGAACGTGACGGCGCTGCGGTTCGACTTGTTCGCCGACAAAGCGCTGCCCAGCCGCGGGCCCGGTTTGAATAGCGATGGCAGCTTTCAACTGGTCGAGTTAAAAGTTACGGCTCGGTCGCTCGATCCCGCCGCGCCGGACCGCGACAAGCCGGTGGAGTTGAAACTCAACGCCGCCTTCGCCGGAGCGGAAGATCAGGATCAGCCACTCAAGCACGCCGTGGATGGCAAGCCGGAAACGGCCTGGATCGTGCGGACCACCGCCAAGAAGGACAACGCGGCGATTTTCGAAATCGAAGGAGGGCTTCCCGGATTTCCGGGTGGAACCGAGTTGACGTTCACGCTGCAATTTCGCGATCTCGGCCTCGGCCGCCTCCGTTTGGCGATGAGCACCGAACCCAACCCGGCGACGTGGGCCGGCGACTTTCTCCCGCAACATGTCGGCGAAATTCGTGCCTTATTGACGGCAAACAACAATCAAGTTCCGGAACCGTTCCGCGAATCGCTGCTGCGCTGGTTCAGCCCGTTTGATGCGGAGACGGCGAAAATCTTTCACGCCGTCCGCGATCACGCTCAACAGGAACCGCGCCCGCCTTTGACTGAAATCTACACGACCGTTGACGGCGGGCAGGATGTCTTCCTGCTGCGCCGCGGCGAAGTCGACAACAAACAGGGGAAGGCGGAGCCGGCGTTTCTGCAGGTGCTGGCGACTGCCGCCGATTCGAACCAGCATTGGTTGCCGAAATCGTCCGACGGCAACCCGGCGGTCGACGCCCGCATCGGCCTGGCTAACTGGATGACCGATGCCGATTATGGTGCCGGTCCTCTTCTGGCGCGGGTGATGGTCAATCGCCTCTGGCAGCATCATTTCGGCGAGGGATTGGTCGGCACGCCGAATGATTTCGGCGCTCAAGGCGACCGGCCGCCGCATCCGGAACTGCTCGATTGGTTGGCGAGCGAATTCCTCCGCGGCGGTTGGAAACTCAAGCCGCTGCACAAAGCGATGATTCTGACCCGCGTTTACCAAATGGCGAACGAAGTGACGTCGGAGAATTTGAAGCTCGACCCCGAGAACAAATTCCTGTGGTATCACAAGCCGCGGCGATTGGAGGCCGAGATCATTCGCGATGCGATCCTCGCGGCCGGTGGGTCGCTCGATACGACGATGTACGGTCCGAGTCTTCTGGACAACACGCCGCGCAGGAGTATCTATCTGCGCGTCAAACGAAGCGAATTGATCCCGTTGATGACGATGTTCGACGCTCCGGAGCCGACGCAAAGCATCGGTGAGCGCGTCGCGACCACGTTGCCAACGCAGGCGCTGACGATGATGAATTCGCCGTTCGTCCGGCAGCAGGCGGAGAAACTGGCGGTACGTATTCGTCCCACGGCCGACATCCCGCTCGACGCCGCTGTGGAGCGGGGTTATCAAATCGCCTTCGCCCGACTGCCTACCTCGGACGAAAAGCAGCGGATGCTGGCCTTCCTCCAGCCACAGACGGACGCCAACATGGCGCTCGTCGAATTTTGCCAGGTGTTGTTGTGTTTGAATGAGTTTGTGTACGTCGATTGAAAGTTTGCCATGCAGCTCTCGCTCCCTCCCCGCCGCCGCTTCCTGCAAGACGCCGGACTCGGATTCGGTTCCCTGGCGTTGGCATCGATGTTGCACGACGAATGCCGGGCCAATCCACTCGATCTGAAGGAGCCGGATTTCGCACCGAAGACGAAAGCGGTGATCTGGCTCTTCATGACGGGAGGACCGTCGCAGGTCGATACCTGGGACTACAAGCCCGAGTTGCAGAAGCGCGACGGGCAGGATCTCGCCGGGGCCGATCCGAAGACCGGCTTCTTCACCACCAGCGGCAAGTGCCTGAAATCGCCGTTCGAGTGGAAGCAGCACGGCGAGTCCGGTTCGTGGGCGCCGGACATTTTCCCACACTTGTCGCAGCACGTCGACGAGATGACGTTCATCCATTCGATGTACCTGAAACAGAACAACCACGCCCCGGCGGCCATCGAACTGATGTGCGGCACCAACCGCCCTGGCCTGCCGGCAATGGGCGCGTGGATGACCTATGGACTCGGCGCGGAAAATCAGGACTTGCCGGCTTACGTCGTGCTGCACGACACCCGGCCGCGCGGCGATGATCAGATTTGGTCGGCCGGGTTTCTGCCGAAGACCTATCAGGCGTTGGCACTCGATGCGCGTCGCAAGGAAGTGATCGACAATCTGGCCCGCGACGGCAAGCACAGTGATCTGCAACAGCGCGCCCAACTCGAATTGATCCGGGCGTTGAATCAGGAGCATTCCGCTCAGCGGCCGACCCAACCCGATCTGGCGGCGCGGATCAATTCGTTCGAGCTCGCTTACCGCATGCAGATGGCCGCGCCGGAAGCGATGGATATCGGGCAGGAATCGGCCGAGACTCACAAAATGTACGGGCTCGACAAGCCCGAATGCGAGACGTTCGCCCGGCAATGCCTCATTGCCCGCCGGCTTGTCGAGCGCGGCGTCCGGTTTGTGCAGATCTTCGCCGGCCGCGGCGTCGGCGGCGACGGCAGCGTCAACGACGTTCCGTGGGACTGCCATTCCGATCTCCTGACGAACCACAAGTCGAATGGCTTGCACACCGATCAGCCGTCCGCGGCGCTCCTCGCCGACCTCAAAGCACGCGGACTATTGGAGGACACGCTGCTGATCTGGGGCGGCGACCCGGGCAATGCGACCGGCAATGCCAGCTTCG
>CAZDGB010000455.1:0-3495 GCA_964504645.1 uncultured Planctomycetaceae bacterium
AGATTCAAGTAAAGACCATATTGTCCGCAAGAATCGAAAAAGAGATCAGATCTCACGCAGAAAGAGGGTGATCCATTCCTGTCTTTGAATCTGCGCCAATCTGCGAAATCTGCGGTTCCAGTCTTTCTCTCTCGCTGGTGTCAGCGTAGCCGCTGTTCGACGGTCGGGTCCAGTTCCAACGCGAAGTCGAGCTGCGCCTTGGCTTGTTCGATCTCGCCTTGGGTCGTCAATTCTTCAGATTTGCGGTAGTACGCCTCGGCGACCGATTCGTCGAACCGCTTGGCGAGGGCGAAGCTTTCCAACGCTTCATCGTATTTTCCCAGCGCCAGATAGGCATCGCCCCGCACCGAGGCGGCGGCCGCGCCGGCGTCGGTTTCCAACGCCGTTTCGCAGATCTTCACCGCTTCCTCGAACCGTTTCTCGGTGAGCGCCATCCGGCCCTGCAACACGACGGCCAGGCCGCATTTCGCGTCGAGTTCGAGGGCTCGTTTCAAATCGGCGCGGGCCCGCGGTTCGTCGCCGCGATCCCAGAAATACCACGCCCGGTTCGACCAGGCGACGGCGCTGCGCGGTTCGGCGGCCAGCGCTTGATTGAATTCCTGCAGCTTCAGCAGCCAGTCGAGCATCTTCAGATCGGCGGCGGCTTCGCTCGTTTGTCCCAACTGCGTATAGACCTGGCTGCGATGCTCGTAATACCGCGGATTGAGCGGATCGATCATCATCGCCTCGGTGAAATCGAGGACCGATTCCGCCAGTTCACCCGCCTTGGCCTTCACCAGTCCGCGGTTGTGCAGCGCATTGACGTACTTCGGCTGAATCCGCAACGCCTGGTTGAGATCGGCGAACGCGTTTTCCAGCCGCCCGCTCTGCATCCAGGCGAAGCCGCGGTTGTTCAAAGCATCGACGTATTCCGGCTCGGCCACGATGGCCTGTCCGAACCACTGGATCGCCGCGGGAAAGTTTCCGCGGGCCAGTTCGACCAGTCCGCGGTTGTTGCAGGCGCTCGCCATGCCGGGCTTCAGTTCCAACGCCCGGTCGAGATCGCGCACGGCGTCCTCAAACTGCAGCAGCGACAGATGGATGAAACCCCGATTGTTGTGCAGCTGCGCGTCGTTCGGCGCGGCGGCGAGCGCGTGATTCAGATCGTCGAGCGCCTGCCGGTTCAAGCCGGCCCGGTGATGCAGCGTCGCCCGCACCGTGTGCAATCGGCAGTCGTCCGGCGACTTCTCGATCGCCGCGGACAAAACTTCGAGACCGTGCGCGACTTCTCCCTGCTCCATCAGGGTCATCGCCTCCACGACGGCCGGCGGCGCCTCGGGAGATGCGGCTTGCGATTGCGATGGCGCCGGTGTTTTCGACTGACAACCGGCCAATCCGAGAACGAGCATCCAACCCAGCCAGCGCGGCATGATCGCAGCCTCCCCTGTGATTCAACGAAATCGTCTATCCGCTGCCGGGGCTTGTAGTTGTCGATCCGGTCGGAGTCAATGCCGGTTTCGCAGCTTTCAACGGGGAACGCTGCAAGCCCAAATCACGCCGAACTCTCCTAGATTTCAGGAAGCGGCGAAAACTCGGAACTTGGTCTAGGCGGAATCGGCAGATTCCGCTAGTGTTCGCCCGTCGTCGCGCCTGCGCGATCGGAGCAGGCCAAGGATGGTTCATCACATCGCTCGGAAAGGAATCGGCACTATGCGTGGGAATTGTGCGAGGGTTGCGCTCGGGTCCGGCATTCGATCTTCGGGGGGAGCCGGCATCGCTTTGGCTGTGTTGCTGGTCGGCGGCTGGCTGACGACGGCCGAATCGCAGGATCGCCCCAAAGTCCGGCAAACGGCCCTGAACAAGGAAGAACGCGATCGGTATATCAAGGATCTCGAACAATCCCGCGACGACTTCGGCCGGGCCGGCATCAAGAGCCGTACCCCGCGGCAGCAACTGGAACACCTTAACGCCCCGACGCCGGAAATGAAGGCGATCCGCCCGCTGATGACCGAGTTCGGCGATGAAATCTCGATCCTCAATTCGGTGTTGACCGACGAATCGAGCCAGACGCCCGCCGTCAAGAGCCTGTTGAGCGACGCGTACCGCATCACGGCGGATTGCGCCATGCTCAACAAGAAGGCTCGCACGGAAAATAATCACGTTGCCTTACTGGAAGACCTGCGCGAGATCGACGCGTCTTGGGGCGAGTTATCCCACCGCCTGGGGACGGTCCGCCGCCTCAGCAGCGAAGCCAAGGATCACATCGCCAATTTGAACGACATCGCCGGTGAAATCCGCGGCAAGCTGGACATCGGCCAGCAGGTCAACTATCGCGAACTGTCCAACAAGACGGTCAGCTTGTCGACCGACTTGCAGAATCTGATCGAAGACATTCAGACCGAGTTCCGCCTCACGCAAGAGGGACAGCGCTACCGGTCGGCGACCAGCAAGGCCCATCAACAAGTGCTGGCATTGGTCGAACTGTCTGATGACCAGGCCGATCTCGAAACCATCAAGGACCAATACCGCCGGTTCCGGGAACACTGGTACCCGCAGGCCGCGAACCTGCAGGCCCAGAAGCGCGACTACTTCTCTCGCAGCCTGCGGCGCATCGCCACGACCGACGGCGAAATCGCCCGCATCCTCTTGATGCAGAATCGCTTCGACAAGACGCAGATCGTCTACCTCACGTCGGCGTTGAAGAAGGACATCGATGAATTCTTCTACTACGCCACGCTCGATATGTGCATGAAGCTGCCGCGCGCCAACCAGGTGATGAGTTCGGCGAGCGAGTTCTACGGCGTGTGCGAAAACTTCGTCGACACCGTCAATTCCGACAGCGAATACGAAGAAATCGTCGACGCCTTCCGCTACATCGAGCAGGCGAACCGCTCGTTCATGACCGTCTTCGGCGGCATCGACAACGACGACGCGGCCTCCGCCCTCGAATCGATCTCGCAGACGTTGAACGCGCTCCGCACGGCGATTCAGGTCAATAGCGACGAATTCAACCGCGAGTCGGCCGTCAACCTGGCGGCGAAGATCGAGAACTTGACCGACAGCCTCGACATCACGGCTCGCCGGTGGCTGGCCCGCGACCGGCAGTCGTTCTCTCAGGACTGTCTCGACGAGACCGCTTCGCTCGCGGACCAGGCCGCCGATCTGCACGCGGCGATCGTCAGCGGCGCGAACGTCGCCAAGATCCGCCAGGACACCGAGAAGATGTATCAGACCTGGCGGACGGTCTACAACTACCTCGTCAAGTGCCAGACGGAAGAGCGCACCTCGTTGGGCCGCTCGTCGTCGCAATTGACGCCGGCGCTCGTCCAACTGCGGACGCTCGTCGCCAACTGAGGTCTGGGCCGATTCCCGACCGATGCGAACCCGAGACCCCGGCAGCCTGCTGCCGGGGTTTCTTGTTGCGCACTATCGTTTGCCCGGGATCGCGGGGGCCAGAAATCGCTCGGCTGCGAGAACGCCGGCCAGCGTCGCCGCGACTCGATCCGTCAACTTCTC
>CAZDGB010000456.1:0-3486 GCA_964504645.1 uncultured Planctomycetaceae bacterium
ATCGTGGTGGACGACGCCATCGTCGTGGTCGAAGCGGTGGAACATCATATCGAGCACGGCCTGTCGCCCCGCGAAGCGGCGATCCGCGCGATGGACGAAGTCGCCAGCCCGGTGATCGCCGTCGGCCTCGTCCTCAGCGCGGTCTTCATTCCGTGCGCGTTCGTCTCGGGGATCGTCGGCCTGTTCTTCCGGCAATTCGCGTTGACGATCGCCATCTCGACGATTCTGTCGATGTTCAATTCGCTCACGCTCAGCCCGGCTTTAGCGGCGCTGCTCTTGCGGCCGCGCAACGCTAAGAAGGACCCAGTGACTCGGCTGGTGGACTTCTTCTTCGGCTGGTTCTTCCGGCTGTTCAACTGGGGCTTCCGCGCGAGCGCGAAGGGCTACGTCGGCCTCGTCGGCAAGCTGCTCCGCGTGCCGGCGCTCGTCTTGATCGTCTACGGCGGACTCGTCGGCTTGACGGTCTGGAGCTACGGCCAGATTCCCACCGGCTTCATCCCGTCGCAGGACAAAGGTTATTTGATCGCCAGCGTGCAACTGCCGGATGCGGCGTCGGCGCTGCGGACCCGCGAGGTCATTTCGCGGATCGAGAAGATCGCACTGGAGACGCCCGGCGTAAAGAACGTGAACTCGGTCGCCGGCAACTCGTTCGTGCTGAGCGCCTACGGCTCCAACTTCGGGTCGATGTTCATCATCCTCGACACCTTCGAGCATCGTAAGACGCCCGACCAGTCGATGACGTCGATTCTCGGCAAGCTGGCCAAACGGTTCGCTTCCGAGTTTCCCGAAGCGCAGGTCAACATCTTCCCGCCCCCCGCCGTGCAGGGTCTGGGCCGCGCGGGCGGTTTCCGCATGATGATCGAAGACCGCGGCGAAGGGGGCCTGCTCAACCTCCAGCAGCAGACCGACAACGTCATCGACCTGGGCCGCGCTGCGCCCGGCGTCACCGGGTTATTCACCGTCTACAAGGCCAACTCGCCGCAGTACTACGTCGACATCGACCGCGAAGCCTGCTTGCAGAAAGGAGTCGAACTCTCGGAAGTCTTCGGTACGCTGCAGGCCGATCTCGGCTCGCGATACGTCAACGACTTCAACCGCTTCGGCCGGACGTGGCAGGTGAAAGTGCAGGCCGACGCCCAGTTCCGCAACGACGTCAACGATGTGCATCGGCTGATGGTCCGCAATCGCGACGGCGGCATGATCCCCCTCGGCGCGGTCTGCACCGTCCGCGATTCCAGCAGCCCGCTCGTCCTCACGCGGTACAATATGTATCCCGCCGCGGCGATCAACGGGAACACGGCCGCCGGCGTTAGCACGGGGCAGGGCATCGCCATCATGGAAGCCGTCGCCAATCGCGAATTGCCGCGCAGCATGGCCTTCGAATGGACGGAGCTCGCGTATCTGGAACGCACATCGGGGAACACGGGCCTCGTGGTGTTCGCGTTCTCAGTGATCTTCGTGTTCCTCGTCCTCGCCGCGCTCTACGAAAGCTGGGCGTTGCCGCTGGCGGTAATTCTGGTGGTGCCGATGTGCGTCTTGAGCTCGATCGCGGGCATCTGGACGCAGTCGATGGACATCAACGTTTTCACGCAGATCGGGTTCGTGGTGCTGGTCGGGCTGGCGTGCAAGAACGCGATCCTCATCGTCGAGTTCGCCCGGTCGCGAAGGCATGAAGGGGTGAGCATCCGCGAAGCGACGCTGCACGCCTGCGAATTGCGGCTGCGGCCGATCATGATGACGTCGTTCGCGTTTATTCTCGGCGTGGTGCCGCTCGTCGTGGCGCAAGGCGCCGGGGCGGAGATGCGGCGGGCGCTGGGGACGGCGGTGTTCAGCGGCATGCTGGGGGTAACGATGTTCGGCATCGTCCTCACGCCAGTCTTCTTTTACGTGGTGGACGGCGCCGCGGAGTATTCCTTCTTCTCGAACAGTTGGCTCACGCGGGCCGGAACGTTCGTGCTGGATTGGCTGCGGCTCGGGCCGTTGTGGCGTGTTATGCGATCAGGCGGCCGCAAGCTGAAACAGGCCGCCGATCAGTTGGATCATGTTCCGTCTCCGCCGCGTCCCGTTGTGCCGCCGCCGACGGGGATCAAAGTCGAGAAGCCCGAAAAGAAGCGGGAAGTCGTGGCGGCGGAGAAGTGACGTAACGCAGGCGGCTCGCCTGCGGGATTTTAGAAAGAAACACACAGGCGAGCCGCCTGTGCAACGCGACTATGTTCTCACGCTTTTTCATCGACCGGCCGATTTTCGCCTCCGTGCTGTCCATCATCGTGACGCTGGCGGGCGGGATCGCCGTGTTTGCGTTGCCGGTGACACAATATCCGGAGATCACGCCGCCGACGGTGGAAGTCGCTGCATTCTATCCCGGCGCGAACGCCAACGTGGTGAGCGAAACGGTCGCCGCGCCAATCGAGCAGTACGTCAACGGCGTGGAGGGCATGATCTACATGTCCTCGCAATGCACGAATGACGGGGCCTACACGCTGACGGTGACGTTCCGCCCGGAAACCGATTTGAACATCGCCCAGGTCCTCGTGCAGAACCGCGTGGCCCTCGCGCAGCCGGTGCTGCCGGAACTGGTCACGCGCCGCGGCGTGAGCGTGAAGAAGAAGTCGCCGTCGGTGTTGATGATCGTCAATCTCTTCTCGCCGGAGGGGACGCGGGACAACCTGTACTTGAGCAACTACGCCACGATCCAGTTGCGGGACGAGCTCTCGCGGCTGCCGGGCGTGGGCGACATCACGTTCCTTGGCCAGCGCGACTACAGCATGCGTATCTGGCTCGATCCCGACCGGCTTGCGGGGTTGGGCCTGAGCGCCAGCGACGTGATCCATGCCGTCGAGCAGCAGAACGTGCAGGTCGCCGCGGGACAGATCGGCCAGCCGCCGGCGCCGAACGACCAGGTGTTCCAGTTCACGATGACGACGCTGGGCCGGCTTGCCGACCCGACGCAGTTCGACGACATGATCCTGCGCTCCGACGCCGACGGCCGCATCATCCGCTTGAAAGACGTTTGTAAGACGGAACTCGGCGCGCTGAGCTACGACCAGATCTGCACACTGAACGGCAAGCCGTCGGTGGCGCTGTCGGTCTATCAACTCCCCGGCTCGAACGCGCTGGAAACCGCGGCGAACGTCCGCAACAAGATGAACGAGCTCCGCGGACGATTCCCGGAAGACCTCGATTTCGCCATCGTTTACGACACGACGCCGTTTATTCAAGAGTCGGTGAACGAAGTTTTCAATTCGTTGCGCGACGCGGTGATTCTCGTCGCCGTGGTGGTGCTGGTCTTCCTGCAAGGCTGGCGCGCGGCGGTGATCCCGCTGATCGCCGTGCCGGTCGCCATCGTCGGCACGTTTGCGGCGATGCTGGCCTTCGGGTTCAGCCTGAACTCGCTCACGCTGTTCGGCCTCGTGCTGGCGATCGGCATTGTCGTCGACGACGCCATCGTGGTGGTCGAGGCGATCGAACATCATATCGAACACGGCA
>CAZDGB010000457.1:0-3458 GCA_964504645.1 uncultured Planctomycetaceae bacterium
GCTTCTCGGCATTTTTGCTCGGGCCTTCGACCAGCACTTGCACCGTGCGGCCGATGAACTGGGCGTTGTCCTCGGCGCTGATTTGATTCTGCAGCGCGAGCATTTCGTTGTTGCGCTGCCGCTTCACGTCCTCCGGAATGTCGTCCGGCAGCAGATCGAACGCCTTCGTCCCGGGCCGCGGGCTGTATTTGAAGATGAAGCTGTTCTTGAACCGGCACTCGCGGATCAGGTCGAGGCTCTTCTGATGCGATTCGTCCGTCTCGCCGCAGAAGCCGACAATGAAGTCGCTCGACACGGCGGCATCCGGCAGCGTCGCCTTGATGCGGCCGTGCATCTCGCGGTACTGCTCGACGGTGTAGCCCCGCTTCATCTTCTTCAGCATCTCTTCGCAGCCCGATTGCGCCGGGACGTGCAGATAACGCGAGCACTTCGGCAAATCGCGCACGGCCTGCAACAGATCGTCCGTCATGTCGCGGGGATAGTTCGTGACGAACTTCAGGCGGATGAGGCCGTCGATGTTGTGCATCGAGTTCAAGAGGTCGGACAAGCGCCAAGCGACTCCGTTTTCCGTGAACTTGTAGCTGTTGACGGTCTGGCCGATGAGCGTGACTTCTTTGACGCCCTGGTCGGCGAGGACGCGGCATTCGTGCAGAATGTCTTTCGGCGCGCGGCTCTGTTCCGGGCCGCGCGTCATCGGCACGACGCAGTACGTGCAGAACTTGTCACAGCCGAACATGATCCGCACGAACGCCTGAAACGGCGTCGGCCGCATCTCCGGCTCGCGGAGCGGGTCGTAACTCTGAAAACTCTGCGAGACTTCGTTGCGCGTGCCGTCCCGCCGATCGAGACTGACGGCGACTTCCCGCTTGCGCGTTCGCCGCGCTTCATCCACCAGCCGCGGCACTTCGCCCAGTTGCCCCGTCCCCACGACGAGATCGACGTGCGGCGCCTTCTGGAAGATGAGTTCCTGGTCCTTCTGCGCCATGCAGCCGAGGACGCCGATCACCTGGTTCGGCCGCGACTGCTTGCTGTATTTCAGCCGGCCGAGCGCGCTGTAGATCTTGTGCTCCGCATGCTCGCGGACGCTGCACGTGTTGAACAGCACCGTGTCCGCCGCGGCGACGTCGGCCGTCAGCTCATATCCCTGCTTCCGCAGCGCGGCGACGACCAGCTCGCTGTCCAGCATATTCATCTGGCAGCCGACGGTTTCGATGAAGAGTTTGCCGTTGTGGGTCGTCATCTGTGTGACTCAGGGTGGAAGCCCAGGGTTTGCTATCCCTGGGCTTCTTAGTTCAGGCGGCCTTGGAGTTCTGACCGTGGTCCGCCGCCGCAGGTTCGGACTGACGCCGCCGCGATTCCTCCTCCAGGAACCGCCGCAGGGAATGGCGGCGATGGGCCGTCATCAGCGCGAAGAGGCCGTGGACGGCGATCACCGCTGCGGCGCCGTAGATCGCGGCCGATTGCCAGTTCATGATCGCTTTCGATGCGACGCTTCTGCGAAGCGTCGCTAAAGGGGTACGTAGTTAATCACGGACGCGTTAGATGTATTCGCCGGTTTGTGTGTTGACTTTCACTTTGTCGCCAACGTCGACGAACGCCGGGACCTGGATTTCCACGTTGCCGTCGACCGTCGCCGCCTTGGTGATGTTCCCCGAAGTGTTTCCGCGGACGGCCGGCTCGGTGTACCCCACGGTGACGACCACCGAGTTCGGCAGCGTGACGCCGATGGGCGTGTCGTTCCAGTAGAGGAGTTCGCAGATCATGCCGTCCTGCAGGAATCGCGACTGCTCCCCGACGGTGTCGGGCGCAATCGTGAATTGCTCGAACGACTGCTGATCCATGAAGACGAAGCCGGCGGATTCCTTGTAGAGATACTGGGCGTCGTTGCGGCGGATGTCGGCCCCTTCCATCGTTTCGCCGCTCTTGTACGTCCGGTCGAGGATCGTTCCCTTGAGCAGGTTTCGCATGCGGCACTTGTAGAGGGCCTGCCCTTTGCCGGGCTTCACGAAGTCCACTACCAGCATTTCGAACGGATCGCCCTCGACGATGACCTTGGAGCCTTTGCGCAGCTCGCCCACATCCATACTAGCCATTGGTCTTTTTCTCTCGACGAAGTTACCTTGGAAGCCACGTAGCACAGGCGGCTCGCCTGTGCGATTCCGAGACAAGCGGCAAGCAGGCGACCCGCCTGCTCTACGATTCCTCGCGGCAGATTTTCCGCAAAGATACCAGATGCCGGAAGTTATGGAAACCCCTCCATCCAGCCTGGAATGCCTTCTTTGAACCATGTCCCACTCCGCCGAAGCCACTGTCGAATGCCAGATCTGCCATCAGCAGACGCCCCGCTGGTCCTCCACGCAGCTCGACGTGATCCGGCCTTCGCTGCGGGAAACGATCCGCAAGTATCACCCCGAGGTCGGCAACGGCGGCTACATCTGTTTCAAGGACTTGAACCAGCTCCGCAGCCAGTACGTGGAAGACGTGCTGCGGGAGGAAAAAGGAGAGCTTTCGGACCTGGAGCAGGAAGTCGTTCGCAGCTATCGGGCCCACGAACTCGTGGCGGCGAATCTGAATGCCAAGTTCGACAGCCAGATCACCTGGGGTGAGGCGCTCGCCGACCAGGTGGCCGAGTTCGGCGGCAGTTGGACGTTCATCCTTTGCTTCGGCGGCGTGCTGCTGGTGTGGATCGTGATCAACACCATCGGGCTGATGACCCGGCCGTTCGATCCGTTTCCGTACATCCTGTTGAATCTGGTGTTGTCGTGCCTGGCGGCGATCCAGGCCCCGATCATCATGATGAGCCAGAACCGCCAGGAAGCCAAAGACCGCCTGCGGGCCGAGCACGATTACCGCGTCAATCTAAAAGCCGAACTCGAAATCCGGCACCTCAACGCCAAGCTCGACCTGTTGCTCACGCACCAATGGCAGCGCCTGCTGGAGATTCAACAAGTGCAGACGGATCTGATCCAGGAGTTGGCGCAAGGCCGGACGAAGGTGAAGGACAAACCGCAATGAGCCTTGCCTCGCCCGCCGTTTCCTGGCCGCGCGAACTCGCCGTGGCGATCCGCGACCCCGACGCGCTGATCGAACGGCTGCAATTGCCCGAGGAATGCCGCGGCCCGGCGCACCACGCGGCGAAACTCTTTCCACTGATGGTGACGGAAAGCTTCCTCGCCCGCATGCGGCCCGGCGATCCGCACGATCCGCTGCTGCGCCAAGTGCTGCCGCTCGATGCGGAATTTGACGAAGCGCCGGGATTCACAGCCGATGCCGTCGGCGATCACGCGGCTCAGATTGCGCCGGGACTGTTGCAGAAGTATGCAGGTCGCGCGCTGATGATTGCGACCGGAGCCTGCGCGATCCATTGCCGCTACTGTTTTCGCCGGCACTTCCCGTACGGCGCCGCGCCGCGGAAACTCGACGATTGGGAACCGGCCCTCGCCGCGATTCGCGCGGAT
>CAZDGB010000458.1:0-3456 GCA_964504645.1 uncultured Planctomycetaceae bacterium
ACTGAATGTCGGCGGGAACTCGGTCGACTTGCGCGTCAGCGTGCTGCCCACTTTGTTCGGCGAATCGGTCGTCATGCGGGTGCTCGACCGGACGGTCGTGCAGCTCGATCTCAACAAGATCGGCATGGACCCCAACACGCTCGGCCGGTTCCGCGAAACGATCAAGCGGCCCAACGGCATCGTGCTGGTCACCGGACCGACCGGCTCCGGCAAAACGACGACGCTCTACTCTGCGCTCAACGAACTCAACGACATCGAAACGAAGATCATCACCACGGAAGACCCCATCGAGTACGACATCGAGGGGATCATCCAGGTGCCCGTCAATCCGGACATCCAGGTGACGTTCGCCAACGTGCTCCGCGCGATTCTGCGGCACGATCCCGATACGATTCTCGTCGGCGAGATCCGCGACTACGAGACCGCTGAAATCGCCGTGCAAAGCGCGCTGACTGGGCACCTCGTCTTCAGCACGCTTCACACGAACGACGCCCCTTCGGCGATCACCCGGCTCCGCGACATGGGCGTGGAACCGTTCCTCATCACGGCGACGGTGGAAGCCATTCTGGCCCAGCGGCTGGTGCGGCGCATCTGCTTCGAATGCCGCACCGAATTCGAGCCGAGCGACGAACTCCTCATGGAACTGCAGCTGCCGATCGAAACGGCTCGGCAATACAGCTTCTACTACGGCCGCGGCTGCCAGCGCTGCAACAACTCCGGCTACAAGGGCCGGACAGGACTGTATGAATTGTTGGACGTGACGGACGACATCCGCGACCTGGTGACGTCGAACGCCAGCGTGGACGACATCCGCAACTTCGCCCGCAGCCAGGGCATGACTACGCTGCGCGAAGCCGGACTGAAACTGATCTTCGACGGCATGACGACCATCGACGAAGTCGTCCGCGAAACGGTGATGGAAGACATCGAATAGCCATACATTGGAACCCGGTTTGCCGCAACGCGAAGATTTCCGAGCGGAGCGAGTTTTAACGAATCAGAATCACGGACCACGAAGTTCTCGGAGCTTGCCATGCCCACCTACACCTACGAAGCGATGGACAACACTGGCCAGGAGGTCAAGGACACCATCGACGCCAACTCCGAGCAGGAGGCGAGCGCCCGCATCCGCGAAAAGGGCTACTTCGTTACCAAGATCGCCGAGAAAGGCCGCGGCAAGAAAACCAAGGCCGACGCCAAGGCCCAGCCCAAACGCCGCAAGAAGGCCGGCATGGGCTTCGGCCGCGTCAGTCAGAAAAAGCTGACCGTCTTCACCCGGCAACTCTCCACCCTGCAAGACGCCGGCCTGCCCATCCTCCGCTCGCTCCGCGTGCTGGAAAACCAGAACAAGGGAGGCAAGCTGAAGGCGTGCATCGGCGGCGTCATCGAAGACATCGAATCCGGCAGCACCCTCTCCGAAGCCATGGCCAAGCAGCCCAAGGCCTTCGATAACCTCTACGTCAACATGGTGAAAGCCGGCGAGGCGGGCGGTGCGCTCGAAGTCATCCTCCAGCGCCTCGCCGAATTCAAAGAACGCGCCCAAAGCCTCAAACGCAAAGTCCAGGGCGCCATGATCTACCCCGCCGCCGTCATCACCGTCGCCACGGCGATCGTCGGCTTCATCATGTACTGGATCATCCCCAAGTTCAAAAAGATCTTCGACGACTTCGGCACCGACTTGCCCGGCATCACCAAGGTCCTCATCACCGCCAGCGATGCCGTCGTCAATTACTGGTACCTCGGCCCCACGATTCCCTTCGGCATCTGGCTGATGGTCAAGATCATCAAAAAGAACAAAACGGGAGCCTACATCTGCGACTGGCTCTCCTTAAAAATCCCCGTGCTCGGGATGATCCTCCGCAAATCGGTCATCGCCAGAACCACGAGAACCCTGGGGACCCTCATCGCCTCCGGCGTGCCGATCCTCGAGGCCCTCGCCATCACCCGCGACACGGCGGGCAACGCCGTCTTCGTCAAAGCCTTCGACCACGTCATCGCGGCCATTCGCGAAGGCGAGTCGATGTTCATCCCGCTCAAGGAAACGCGCCAGATCGACGACATCACCGTCTCCATGGTGGAGATCGGCGAGGAGACCGGTGCGCTCGACAACATGCTCTACAAAGTGGCCGACGTCACGGACGAAGAAGTCTCCGTCCTGGTGGAAGCCCTTGTAAACCTGCTCGAACCGCTGATGGTGGTGGTCCTCGGCCTGATCGTGGGCTTCATCGTCATCGCGCTGTTCATGCCGTTGATCAAACTGCTCAACGACCTCGCATAACCGTCGAGGGCCGCTGGTTGAGAGTTGAACGTTGAATCCAGGAAACCGCGGGGCCGCGACCCCGCGGTGCGTCCCCCCTACGGAAATCCGTCATGCACACCGTGTCTCTAACGCCGCCCGCCGCCCGCCGCCGCGGCTTCACGCTGATCGAACTGCTGGCCGTGATCGCCATCCTCAGCATCCTGATGGCGTTCCTCGTCCCCGCCGTGCTGAACGCCCGCCGCGCCGCGTTGGTGACTCAGGTGACGAGCGACATCTTGACGTTCGATAACGCGATCAAGTCGTTCAAAAACGAGTTTGGGGTGGAGCCGCCGAGCATGATTACGCTGTCGGAAAACGCTGCCGGTTGGTCAACGGCCTCGCAGGCCATCATCGGTCGCTTATGGCCGCAATTCGACTTCACGATCGGCCGCGACCTGAATCTCGACGGTAGCATTAGCGGCACCTACACTTTGACCGGGGCCGAATGCCTCGTCTTCTTTCTCGGCGGCGTGACGACTTTTGCTGACGGGAATTCAGACAACTTATACACGGCGGGTGAAACGGTCATCACTGTCAATGGATTTTCCAGGAACCCCGCCAATCCGTTCTCACCGTTGCCCGCCAGCGGCACAGGGAATCGTCAAGGGCCGTTCTATACCTTCAACGACTTGAACCGCTTAATTCCGATCAAGTCGAATTCGGCGAGCACACCGATCGACTTCACGTTCGCCTATGCCGACCCCGTCGCGGGCACGAAGGTCCCTTACCTTTACGCCAACAGCAACGAGGGACAAGGCTACAACGAAGATGCACCTAGCACGCAGGTCGCACTGGATTTCGCAGGGGTCAACGACGCCCGCGGCAGCATGGCCACGAACTATACCGCGCACTACTACCGCCAGGGCCCGAACATCTCCACGGTGCCGTCTTCATCCCCCTTCTGGAACAAGAACGGCTACCAGATTATCTCCGCCGGGTTCGACCGCCGCTTCGGCGGACCGTCGACGAGCGGCACGACGCCCTATCAATTCGGCGGCGACTGGCAGAAAGGGACGGGCCTGCCGACGACGCGCGACGGCGAGCGGGACAATATCACGAACTTCAGCAGCGGCCTTTTGGAACCCTAATTTTGCAGTTTAAGGGATGCGGAACCGCGTCATGACTCACGCTTCGCGAACTTCGGCCCGGCCCGGCTT
>CAZDGB010000459.1:0-3439 GCA_964504645.1 uncultured Planctomycetaceae bacterium
GCGCGGCTGACGGGCCGCTAGTTGTAAGAGTTGGTTAGCCGCGACGCGCAGGCTTCCGCAGCGGAGCGCGTTTTTCGTCTGGAGCGCTCCGCTCCGGAAGCCTGCGCGTCGCGGCTAACCTCAAGAGTATTGATTGTTACAAAGGATTCGAATTGTCCCGCATCGCCGCCGTCTTCGCCGCGCTGAAACAAAAACAGCAGCAGGCCTTCATGCCGTTTATCACCGCCGGCGATCCCGACCTGGCGTGGACCGCGCGGCTCGTGAAATCGCTGTCGGCCAGCGGCGCGGACCTGATCGAAGTCGGCTTTCCCTACAGCGACCCGATCGCCGACGGGCCGGTGATCCAGGCGTCCTACACGCGGGCGCTCAACAAGCACATCAAGCTGAAGGACATCTTCGCGACGATCGGCTCGGTCTCGCAGACGGTGTCGACGCCGATCGTGGCGATGGTGTCGTACGCGCTGATCTTCCGCGCCGGGGCGGAGTCGTTCGTGAAGCAAGCCGCCGAAGCCGGGTTCGCCGGGCTGATCGTTCCTGATCTGCCGGGGGATGAATCGGAGACGTTCGCGGCGATCATGAAACAGAGCGGCCTCGACCTGATCCAACTCGTCGCGCCCACGACGCCGCCCGAACGGATGCGGCGGATCGTGAAGAACGCGGCGGGCTTCGTCTACTGCATCGCCGTGGCGGGGACGACCGGAGTCCGCGAGGCGCTGACCAGCGAGCTGTCCGAGATGCTGACCACGCTGCGCCAGCAGACCGACTTGCCGCTGTGCGTCGGCTTCGGGATCAGCAAGCCGGAGCAGGTCGCGCAATTGAAGGGCCTGGCAGACGGCGTTATCGTCGGCTCGGCGATCGTGCGGCAGATGGAATCGCTGGCGGGCGACGGCGACAAAACGATTCGACAAATCGAAGAATTCACGAAGTCGATGGTCACCGCCACGAAAGCGAAGTGAGACGACCACGTTCGCTTGCGCTGCGCGGCGCAAGCCAACAATCTCGACCAATCTACAACTTGCAGGAGTTCCTCGATGCGCTCGCTCGCTCTTGTCGGACTGTGTCTCTTGGTTGTCGCTCCGCTCGCCGCTCAGGAGAAATCCAAAGTGAAGACCACCGCGTATTGCCGTTTCCAGCATGAAGACACCGTCGCCTACGGGATCGTCGAAGGGACGAAAATCCGGCAACTCGACGGCGACCTGTTCGCCAATCCGAAGCCGACGCAGAAGACGTTCGACCTCGACGCCGTCAAGCTCCTCGTCCCGTGCGAGCCGAAGAACATCTTCGCGATGGCCGGGAACTACCAAAGCCACGTCGGCGGCGGCAACATCACGAACACGATCACCACGGTCACCAAGCTGACGACCGACGCGAAGACCGGCAAAACGACGTCCACTTCCGACACCAAGGTCGACAGCGACGCGCCGGGAACCATCCCGACGAAGTTCCAGATTGTGCAGCCGTTCCTCAAGCCGGTCTCGTGCCTGGTCCCGGAAGGATCGGACATCATCCTGCCGAAAGACGCCGGCCGTGTCGACTACGAAGCCGAGATGGTGATCGTCATCGGGAAGACGGCCCGCAAGGTGTCCAAGGAGCAAGCGAAGGACTACATCTTCGGCGTGACGATCGGCAACGACGTCAGCGCCCGCGTCTGGCAGAAGGCCGACGTCCAATGGTGGCGGGCGAAAGGCTCCGACACGTTCGGTCCGGTCGGCCCGTTCATCGTCACCGGGCTGAACTGCGACGACCTGCGGCTGCAGCTCCGCCAGAACGGCGAGACGAAACAGGACGAGCGGACGAGCAAGCTGATCCACGATTGCTCAACGCTGGTCGCGGGCATCAGCCAGGTCTGCACGCTGTCCCCCGGCGACATGATCTTCACCGGCACCTCCGGGACGACGCAGCCCATCGCCGCCGGCGACGTCATCGAGATCGAACTCGAAGGGGTCGGCATCCTCACCAACAAAGTTGTCTCGGAAGACTAACTCGCGCCGCTCGCGCTTCGCAAACCCAACGATGTCCACTGTTCCTCCTCGCGCCGTCGTCCTCGTCAGCGGCGGACTCGATTCCGCGACGACGCTCGCCATCGCCCGCCGCGACGGGTTCGAGCTCAACGCCATTTCGTTCGACTACGGCCAGCGGCACCGCTTCGAACTGGAGGCGGCCCGGAAGGTCTGCGCGGCGAACGGCGTGGTCCGGCACATCACCGTGCCGATCGACCTGCGGCCGTTCGGCGGCTCGGCGTTGACGGCGGACATCAATGTGCCGAAGGATCGCACCGACGCCGAACTTGGCGCGGGCATTCCGATCACCTACGTCCCCGCGCGCAATACGATCTTCCTGTCGCTGGCGCTCGGTTGGGCGGAGGTGCTCGGCACCTCGGATCTCTTCCTGGGGGTGAACGCGGTCGACTACAGCGGCTACCCCGATTGCCGGCGGGAGTTCATCGCGGCGTTCGAGCGGCTGGCCAATCTGGCGACGAAGACCGGCGTCGAGGGGACGGCCCGCTGGCGGATTCACACGCCGCTGATCGACCTCTCCAAGGCGGACATCCTCCGCACGGGGGTGAGCCTCGGGGTAGATTACAGCCTGACGCACAGTTGCTATGATCCCGATCCGCACGGCGTGTCGTGCGGGCACTGCGACTCGTGCCGGCTGCGGTTGAAGGGCTTCGCCGAAGCGGGCCTCGCCGACCCGATCCGGTATCAGTAAAGCCGCGGATGGCATCCGCGGTCCTCGAAAACCGCGGATGCCATCCGCGGCTTTGAATGACGTCCGACGTGCGCGTTTCCGAAATCTTCGAGTCGATCCAGGGCGAAGGGCAGTTTGCCGAGACGCCGTCGGTGTTCGTGCGGACCACGGGGTGCAACCTGCGGTGCTGGTTCTGCGACACGCCCTACACCTCGTGGCGGCCGGAGGGAAAGCCGATGCCGCTCGCGGACGTCCTCGAGCGGGTGCTGAGCCTTGAGCCCGCCCACGTCGTCCTCACCGGCGGCGAGCCGTTGCTCCAGCCGGAGATCGTGCCGCTGACGCGCTTCCTGCGGGACGCCGGCCGGTTCGTCACCATCGAGACGGCGGGAACCGTGTTCCGCCCGGCGGCGCCCGACCTGATGTCGATCAGCCCGAAGCTCTCGAACTCGCTCCCGCTGGCGCCGGGCGGCTGGCGGGACCGGCATCTGCGGACGCAGGAAAACGACTCGGCCCTGCGGCAGTTAATCCGCTCGTCGGCGTACCAACTCAAGTTCGTCGTCGACGAACCGGACGACCTCACCGAGATCGCGGCGTACCTGCAGCGCTTCCCGGAAGTCCCCCCGGATGCCGTGTGGCTGATGCCGCAGGGAATCGCGGCGCGGGAACTGGCATCGCGGACGGCGTGGCTCGCTCCCTGGGCGGCCGAGCGCGGCTACCGCGTCTCCCCACGCCGGCACATCGAGCTGTTCGG
>CAZDGB010000460.1:0-3381 GCA_964504645.1 uncultured Planctomycetaceae bacterium
GCGACAACATCCGCATGGGGCTCAACAAGAACCTCAAGTTCTCCGCCGAAGACCGGGCCGAGAACATTCGCCGCATCGGCGAGGTCGCCAAGCTCTTCGCTCACTCCGGCAATTTCACGCTGACGGCGTTCATCTCCCCGTATAAGGCCGACCGCGACAAGGTCCGCGAACTACTCGGTCCGGGCGAGTTCATTGAAATCTACGTCAACGCCTCGCTGGAAACGTGCGAAAAGCGCGATCCGAAGGGACTTTACAAGAAGGCCCGCGCCGGCGAGCTCAAGGGCTTCACCGGTATCGACGACCCGTACGAAGCCCCGGAGAAGCCGGAACTCGTCCTTGACGCTAACAACAAGGGCATTGACGACCTGGCGCGCGAAGTCATCGCCTATCTCGAAAAGAACGGCTATTTCAAGATCTGATGTGATCGCTGTAGGGTGGGGCGAGGCCTTGCGAGGCCCACCAAACTTTTGATCAGAAGAGAATGGTGGGCCTCGCGAAGCGCTCGACCCACCCTACGGGAGTTTCGCCATGCTCACCGTGAACCGTCGCCAATTTCTCGCCGCGGCTGGGACTGTGACCGGCGCTGCCTTCGCGGCTCGTTCGTCGCAGCTTTTCGCCGAGGAGAAAAAGGGAAGCGGCATCAAGTATGGCCTAGTGACGTACCAGTGGGCGAAAGACTGGGATCTGCCGACTCTGATCGCCAACATGGAGAAAACGGGCGTCCTCGGCGTGGAATTGCGGACGACGCACAAACACGGCGTGGAACCGTCGCTGACCAAGGCGCAACGCGCCGAAGTCCGCAAACGGTTCGCCGACGCCGGCGTCACGCTCGTCGGCATCGGCAGCGATGAGCGGTTCGACAATCCCGATCCGGAAAAAGTGAAGAAGGCGATCGAAGCGACGAAGGCATTCATCGAACTCAGCCACGATGTCGGCGGCACGGGTGTCAAAGTGAAACCCGACCGGTTTCACGACGGAGTCGACAAGCAGAAAACGATCGAGCAGATCGGCCGGTCGCTCAACGAAGTTGGCGAGTGCGCCACGGGTTTCGGCCAGCAGATTCGCCTGGAAGTCCACGGCCAGTGTGCGCAGTTGCCGACGATCAAGGCCATCATGGACATCGCCACGAACCCCAGCGTCGCCGTCTGCTGGAATTCGAATCCGCAAGATCTGGAACCGCCGGGACTCGAGCACAACTTCAATCTGGTGAAAGACCGCTTCGGCGAGACGTGCCACATTCACCGCATGGAACAAAAAGACTATCCGCATCAGAAACTTATCGACTTGTACGTCGGCCTCGACTGGAACGGCTGGATGATGCTTGAGGAAGGAAAGATTCCGGACGACATCGTCGGCGAACTGGCTCGCGAACGCGAGATGTTCGAGAAGATGCTCGCCGACGCGCGCAGCCGTGTGGGTTAGGTCCGCGGAACAGAGAGAACCATGTTTGCCCAGGAAATCACGCTGTTCCATTTCATGTTCGGCTACCTGCAGAAGGTGTTGACGGGATTCAGTGATGACGATCTGCTCGAATCCGTTCCCGGCGCGGTGAATCCTCCCGCGTACATTCTCGGCCACTTGGCGATTTCCAACGATTTCACCCTGTCGATGCTGCGGCAGCCGACTGTGTGCCCCAAGCCGTGGATGGTCGCGTTCGGTCCCGGCAGCGCGCCCGACAAGATGAAGATCGATTACCCGTCCCGCACGGCGTTGGTGGAGGCCATCCAGACCGGCTACGAGCGAATCGTCGCCGCGGCGCCGCACGCCGACCCGGAAGCGATGTCGCAGCCGCACAGCGTGCCGCTGTTTCAGGGGACGCCGATCCAGACCGTGGGCGACTGCGTGGCGTTGTTGATGACGACGCACTTTTCGCTACACGTCGGCCAACTCTCGCTGATGCGGCGGCAGCACGGCCACGCGCCGCTATTTTGAATCTTGTAGGGTGGGCTGTGCCCACCGCTCTGCTTTCGCAATAGAGACTGGTTGGCGCAGCCCACCCTACGGAAGACATGCCCTTCCCCTACACCGCCGAGCTTGATGTCGAACCCCATCTGCGCGGTGTGCGGATCGACACATTTCTCGCCCGGCGATTTCGCAGTTACACCACTTGGCGCTTGATGCGGCTCGTCCGCGCGGGGCAAGTGCGCGTCGACGGCGAACCGATCGACACGCGGCATCGCGTCTACCCCGGTCAGAAAATTTCCGTCCGGTTGCTGGAACCGCCCGATGATCTCATCCCCGCGGAAGACATTCCGTTCGACGTCCTGTTTGAGGATGAGTGGTTGCTCGTCGTCAACAAGCCAGCGGGGCTGATCATCCATCCCACGGGTGAGACGCCGCGCGGTTCTCTGGTGAATGCAGCGCAGCATTACCTCGATCAGACCTCCGACTGGCCGGGCCTGTTGAAACCGGGGATCGTCCATCGCATCGACATGGACACCAGCGGCGTCGTGGCGATCGCGAAGGACCACGTCTCGCACCGCGAGCTGTCGATTCAATTCCAGCTCGGTCGCGTGTCGAAGGCGTATCTCGCCATCGTGGACGGCGTGATCGTTCAAGACCAAGGCGTCGTCGATCTCCCCATCGGCCGCGCGGCTGGAACAGCGCTGATGTCGTGCCAAGCCGAGGCGCTCGAAGCGCGGCCTTCCGTTACTGCGTACGAAGTGATCGAGCGCTTGCCGGCTCACACGCTGGTCAAGGCGAAGCCGCGCACCGGGCGAATGCACCAGATCCGCGTTCACTTCGCGGCGATCGGCCATCCTCTGCTCGGCGAGGAGTACTACGCCCCGTTTGGTGTCCTGCGTCCGCCCCGCAAGACGGGCCAGGCGCCCGTTTCACCGCACATTTGCCGGCAGGCATTGCACGCCGCGGAGTTAAGCTTCCAGCACCCGTTCACGCTGGAATGGATGACGGTGGCTGCGCCGCTGCCGGACGACATGGCGCAAGCGCTTTCAACGCTGCGCTCCTGATGCCCGTGGAAGCCGCGGGGCTGCGACCCCGCGGTTCCAGCACGTGTTACACCGTCGCGGCGGCGCAGAGTTCCGTCAGCTCCTCGGCTTGTTGAAGCACCTCGGCTTCCAGCGGCAGGTTCTCGACCTCGAGGCTTTCGGTTTCTCCCACGAAATCGAGGTTCAGCTTGTTGAGGCCGTTGAACGCGGCGATCTTGTAGGCTTCGGTCATCGTCGGGTAGTTGAAGACGGTGTCGCGGAAATAATCGATCGTGCCACCGAGCGTCATCACGGCCTGGCCGATGTGAATGATTTCCGTGGCCGTCTCGCCGATGCAATGGACGCCGAGCAACTTCCGCGTTTCGCGATGGAACAGCAGCTTCATCATGCCGTTCTCGTCGCCGGAGATTTGACCACGGGCAATCTCGCGGAA
>CAZDGB010000461.1:0-3235 GCA_964504645.1 uncultured Planctomycetaceae bacterium
GCAGGCCGATGACCTATGCGTCGTCCGCTCAATGATCGGACGTCAGCCATTGCATGGGCAGCAGAGCCTGCTGTTGCACACGGGCCGCGTCACTGGCCAGGCGCCGAGCATCGGCTCGTGGGTGTCATACGGGCTCGGAGCCGAGTGCGACAACCTGCCGAGCTACGTGCTCCTCAACAACGACTGGATTCCCAACGGCGGCTTCGAGAACTTCGCCAGCGCGTTCCTGCCGGCGAATCACTCGGCGACGCTTCTCCGCGCCAAAGGGGCCACGGTCGACAACATCGCGCCGGCCGATCCGCTGGCTATCCAGCGTCGCAAGCTCGATCTCTTGAAAACGCAGGACGCGAAATTCGGCACCGAGACGCCGCAAGCCGCGCTGATCGAATCGGCCGTCCGGAATTACGAGACGGCGTTCGCCATGCAATCAGCGATTCCCCTCGTCGCCGACGTCGCCGGCGAAACGCAGGCCACACAGGAAATGTATGGCCTCCATAGCAAAGACGATTATCAGAAGTATTACTCGCTGCAATGCCTGCGGGCGCGGCGGCTCGTCGAAGCCGGCGTGCGGTTCGTCGAAATCACCTGCCCGCTCACGCACTCGAACAATTCGCCCTGGGACCAGCACGGCAACATCCGCAAGCACCACGCCGAGAATGCGCTGATCACCGATCAGGCCGTCGCCGCGCTCATCGCCGACCTCAAGCAGCGCGGCCTGTTGGACGAGACGATCGTCCTGTGGGCCGGCGAGATGGGCCGCACGCCGCACACGCCGGCGCTCGGCGAGACGTGCGGACGCGACCATCACGTCAATGGCTACACGATCTTCATGGCGGGCGGCGGTTTTAAGCCGGGGTTCGCGTTCGGCGCGACGGACGACTTCGGCAACTCCGCCGTCGAGCAGCCGCTGGAAATCCACGACATTCATGCGACGATTCTGCACCAGCTCGGGCTGAACCATCAGCAGCTCATCTTCCGCTACGGCGGCCGCGACGTGAGCCTGACCGACGTCCACGGCCGCGTCGTGAACGAGCTGCTCGCGTAGCGCGATTTGAACTTCAGCGACGCTTCGCAGAAGCGTAGTATCTTCGCCGGCGCACTGATAAACTGCGGCGGACCACGCTTCTGCGAAGCGTCGCTATGTTTTATCCCACCATGCGCGATCTTCCATGCAGACCCGCCCGCTTGGCAACACCGGACTTCACCTGCCGATCTTGAGTTTCGGCGCGTCGTCGCTCGGACAGGAGTTCCGCTCCGTCGATCTGAACGAAGCGATCGCGTCGGTTCACGCGGCCCTCGATGCCGGCATGAACTTCATCGACACGTCGCCGTTCTATGGCCGCGGGATGTCGGAGGTCCTGCTCGGCGTTGCGCTCCGCAGCATTCCTCGTGACCGATTTATTCTTGGCACGAAACTCGGCCGCTACGACCGGGCCCATTTCGATTTCTCGGCGAAGCGCGTCGCCGAGAGCGTTGACGTCAGCCTGCACCGGATGGGAGTCGACTATCTCGACATTTGCCTGTGCCACGACATCGAATTCGTCGACATGTCGCAGATCGTGAACGAAACGCTGCCGGCGCTGCGGAAGATTCAGCAGCAGGGAAAGGTCCGCTTCGTCGGGATCTCTGGCTATCCGATGCACATTTTCAAGTATGTACTCGATCAGGCGCCGCTGGACGTCGTGCTGTCGTACAACCATTATACGCTACAGAACACGATGTTCGCCGACCTCGTGCCGTATCTGAAAGCAAAAGGCGTCGGCGTCATGAACGCGGCGCCGTTCAGCGCGCGGCTGTTGACGAACGCGCCGCTCCCGCCGTGGCATCGCGCGACGCCGAAAGTCCGCGAAGTCGCCGCCGCCGCGGCGAAGTTGTGTGCCGACCGCGGCAGCGACATCGCCAAACTCGCGTTGCAGTTCTCGATCCGCCATCCGGAGATGACGACCTGCATCACCGGCTCGGCGAATCCCGACCGTGTACGCTACTGGGCGAGGTGGGCCAGCGAGCCAGTCGACGACCAATTGCTCGCCGAAGTGCTGCACACGCTGGAGCCGATCCACAACTGGTTCTACCGCGAAGGTCGCCCCGAAAACAACGACCCGATTCCCCCGCAGTTCGACACCGCCGAATATCAAACCTGACGACGCACCAAAGGAGACTCCAATGCACCGTCTTGTGCTGCTGACGATTGCTCTAGCCGCAACAGCGAATGCGTTCGCCGACGACAAGCCGTTTGTCGCGACGGCGCTCACCAAGCCGGGCGAATTCACGCCGGGTATTGAAGGTCCGGCGTGCGACGGCGCGGGGAACATCTACGCCGTCAACTTTGCCAAGCAGCAGACGATCGGCAAGGTGACGCCGAAAGGCGTTGGCGAGATCTTTGTCACGCTTCCCGGCGAGAGCACGGGTAATGGCATCGTGTTCGACAAGGCCGGCCGCATGTACATCGCCGACTACGTCGGGCACAACGTCCTCCGCGTCGACATGAAGACGAAGAAGATCGACGTCTTCGCCCACGAGGCGACCATGAATCAGCCGAACGACCTCGCCATCGCGCCGAACGACACGCTCTACGCCAGCGATCCCGATTGGAGCGGCGGCAAAGGCCAGGTGTGGATGGTCTCCACCGACGGCAAGATCAAGAACGTCGCCAAGGACATGGGAACCACGAACGGCATCGACGTCAGCCCCGACGGCAAATGGCTCTACGTCAATGAATCGGTCCAGCGCAACGTCTGGAAGTTCCCGATTCAAGCCGACGGCACGCTTGGCGAGAAGCAACTCATCAAGCAGTTTACCGATCACGGCTTCGACGGCATGCGCTGCGACGTCGACGGCAACCTTTACATCACTCGCTACGGCAAAGGGACCGTCGTGATCATGACGCCCGACGGCAAAGACCTCGAGGAAATCGACGTCCTCGGCAAGCAGCCCAGCAACCTCTGCTTCGGCGGCCCCGACGGCAAAACCGTCTACGTCACCGAAGTCGAACACACGCGGCTCGTCCAGTTCCGCGTCAAACGCACCGGCCTCGCCTGGCAGCGCTGGCAGAAAAAGTAACGTTCCCCGATTAGCCGCGACGCGAAGTCTTCGGAGCGGAGCGCTTTAATCTGCGGTGTGCATCGATGGTCTGCGAAGCGCAAGCGATGATGTGATTTTCCCAAAAATTCGACGACCTAACACAGAAAGACATCCCATGACGCCCCAGGAAAAAGCCGAATCGCTCGGCCTCAAG
>CAZDGB010000462.1:0-3228 GCA_964504645.1 uncultured Planctomycetaceae bacterium
GGGGTGTCGGCCATGTCCCGCCCGCCGTCACTCGCGAACATCGGCAACGGATCGAACTGGAACTCGGCGACGGGAATCTGGAATTGTTCCCCGATCAACCGCCCGCCGAGACCCAGCGGAAACTTCGGCACGAAAACGACCGATTCGGCCAGCGAATCGAGACTGCTGAGGACGTCATAAATCCGCGTCAAATCGCGGGCCGCGATCTGGCGGAACATCGCCAACTGCTTGAGCGGCGGATCGTGCGCCACGCCGCGGCAGAACTCGGCGTACTCCGCAGCCGTCGAGATGGGCCGCAGATCGATCCCGGAACCGGCGGCGCTCGCCAGAAACTTCTCGCAGCCCAACGCCACCACGCGATGCCCGCGCCGCACGGCTTCACGCCCGATCTCCAGCACCGGCAAATGATCGCCGAGACTGCCGCCCATGACGAGAAGGAGTTGCATGGCAGGAGAGAGTGGGTTGGGGGTTGTTGGTTGGAGGTTGGAATATCGGATAGAGAAAGCCGCGGATGGCATCCGCGGTCTTCGACGATTTCATTCGCTAAGCCATTTATTGATTCTTCCTCTTCCCATCCGCTATCCGCGATCCGATATCCCCTATCGCCCCACCGGCAGCGCCGCCCCGTGCAACAACTGCTCCAGTTCATCACACGCCACGGCGAACGGCTCTTCAGTCGGAAGCTGCCGGCTCAGTTCGCGGCAGCGGGTTTGGACGTCGCGCGATTCGAGCAGAGATTTCAATTCCGCGACCACGCGGTCGACGCGGTATTGCCGCGGCTTCATCGTCCGCGAGACGCCGAGCTTGGCGAGATGGCGGCAGTTGTCGGGCTGATCGAGAATCCACGGCGTCGTGAGTTGCGGGACGCCGGCGGCGATCGCCTGCGCCAAACTCCCCATGCCGCCGTGATGAATGAACGCCGCCGAACGCGGCAGGATCGCACTCAGCGGGATGATGCCGAAGTAACGCACGTGGTCCGGCAACGGATTCGGCAACAATTCGGGATGCGTCGTCAGAATCACGGCCCGGCGGCCCAAACGCTTCGCGGCTTCCATCGAGACGCGCAAATACTCTTCATCCGCTGTCCCGACGTTCGACGACTGGCTGAAAATCAGCGGCGGGTCGCCGGCGGCGAGGAAGCGATCCAGTTCCTCGTGCTGCCATTCGGTGACCCAGCCGTCGAACAGCGGGAAGCCGGCGTAGCGCAACTGCTGCGGCCATTCGGGTTGCCGCGGCGCGAACCATTCGGGAAAGAACGCCAAAATGCGCTCGGGCGAGTTCCACCACGGAATCATGCCCCATTCCGGCGGCAAGCTCAGTTCGCGGCGATAACGGTTCAATTGCTTCCCGAGCAGCCGATTGGCGATGGCCCAGCGAAACTTCTGCAATCCGCGATAGAACGGCCGCAACCACGCGGCGTCGCCGCCATCCGTCGGCAACATCCGCGGCTGCAGATAGATCGACGCCAGCGGCACGCGATGCGTCTCGCAGGCAATCCGCGCCCCGATGATCCAGAACGGCGCGGCGACCACGGTGTCGGGTTGCTGAATCGCCGGCACGAGATGCTGATGAAAGTTCCGCAGCGCGACTTCGAACTCCGCGCGCACCAGCTTGATCTTCGCCCGGATTCCGGTCGCGTTCTCATCCGACGAACCAGCGGCGGACGGGAACGGCCCGACGCCGACGAACTCGAAGCCTTCGCGTTCGGCCCGTTCGGCGAGATTCGTCTGCGAGACGAACGTCACCTGATGTCCGCGGGCCCGCAGGGCGCGTCCCCAGCCGATGAACGGCAGGACGTTTCCCAGAGTTCCGTAAGCGCAGAGAACAACGTGCATGGGGCGAGTCTTATGTCCTTAACAGGCTCGGTGGCCGGCGTTGAACAGAGGCACTCGGGGAAAACCGTTTTCCCGAACGCCGCGGACCGAGCGCGCAACGCCGAACCACCTCTATCGTTCCCCGCTGAACGCCATTCTGCCAGCGGCAGTTGTCAGGCGGCGGGCGATTCGACCCAAACCGCGTCCGCTAAGTCGGCCTGGTGCGGCATGTGGCGAAACGGCAACACGAAAGTCCGAAGATCGCTTTCCGCGGGCTCCGTGTAGAACCGGATCAGAAAATCTTCCACGAGATCCGATTCCCAGACCAGTAGGCGTCCCAAGGCGGGAACCAATTCCGCGATCCACCAGACGGGGAAGTAAGCGTATTCCAACACAGCCACCGCGGTATCATCCCACTCCGGCGTCACAAACGCCTCCACCGCAAACACCACCGGAATGGCCGAGAGAAAGTAAATCGCCGGCGACAGAATAAGCAGCCCGATCCACACCCAGCGATTCCAACGCCACGGCCTGAAGACCAACTGATGCAACGGCAATCGAGCGCCCAATTCCTGCGGCATGGCGATACTCCCTTCGTCCGCATCATAACCATGTCGAGCACTTGCTCCGCAAGCGCCTGACCGCTCACGCAACGAGCGAGTGCAGAGCCGGAGATCGATTTCTCTTTCTCCCCTCTCCCCTGGCGGGAGAGGGGCCGGGGGTGAGGGGGAGGCCATCGACGCCAATTCTGAGGAAGGCCGCAGCGCAAGCAAGGGACATGTGCCACGCGACTGATGGCAATGCACCCCTCGCTTGCGCTGCGGGCTCCCACTCAAGCCTCAAGTCTCACGCCTCAAGCCTTCCCCCTTGACAAAACACCTAGCCCGGCTATGCTTTATACCCAGACGCTCAATGTATCTGTCGACCAGGAGTGAAATCATGGACTCCCGCCTCCTCTGGGGCGCCGTCGAGATGCTCATCCTCGAAGTCATCTCCCACGGCCCGACCTACGGCTACGAAATCGCCCAGACCGTCACCAGCGAATCGAACGGCTACTTCGACCTGAAAGAAGGCAGCCTCTACCCCGCCCTGCACCGGCTCGAACAGCAGAAGTACCTCACCGCCTTCTGGCAGGAAGTCGACGGCCGCCGCCGCAAATACTACAAACTCTCCGCCTCCGGCCAACGCGCGCTCGCCGCAAAGAAGACGGCATGGCGAGCGTTCTCGAAGGGCGTGGAAGGCGTGCTGGGAGCACAGTTCGGCGCCGCATGACAGGAAGCCCAGGGATAGCCATCCCTGGGCGTCTGGCCCTCAACTCTCAACCGCATGAACCAAGACGACCTCCTCGCCGATCTTCCAGCGCCGCGCGACGACGAGCCGCCGTCGTTGCGGAGCGATATCGCCGATGAGTTGC
>CAZDGB010000463.1:0-3115 GCA_964504645.1 uncultured Planctomycetaceae bacterium
CGATTCGGGCCAGGCGAGATAGACGGCACGTTGCGTTGGAATCTGCGAGGCGGTTGTAGAGTTCGAGCGCATCTGACGAAAGCAAAAACGGTCGGAGACGTTGGCCGGTGCACTCCCACTCGCTTATCGTGACGCGCTTGCCACCCCGAGGCGGTCGGGACATCGTCTGAAAGCGGCAGAGTTCGCTTAACAGAATGAATGTAGACGTCCCGCCGAATCCATTGCAGTACAATAACCAGCAGTCTTCCGACAAATCGGGAAATAGCTTCTCTTTAATCGCGACGATTTGGATCGTGCTAAAGTTGGAGAGCAAATATCGAATCAACGGCGCAGCGTATGGCGCGTGTCCAATTTCCGCAGGGACGACGAAGGCCATGCGGCCGCCACGCCTCAGCAGTGAAGCGGTTCCGACCAGGAAGGGAGCCCACGAAGATGTCAACGAGGAAAAATCGGCACCTTGGCGCGCGCAGAGCGAAAGCGCCGCTTCACGTATGGCGCCGTTGAATTGTTGATATCGGATAAACGGAGGATTTCCGGCCGCGCAGTCAAACCGCTCAAGAGTATTCCCAGCCCATGCGAAGAAGTCGCCTTGATGAATCAATGCACCGGGCACTCGAGCATGAACAACCGCAGCGGCGTGGGGATCCCCTTCGACGCCCACGCTTTTAGGATGCATGACCAAAAAACGCCCGTCGCCGCACGATGGGTCCAACATACGATCGGAAGGGGATGCGACTGCCCAAGTGACAAGCGTACGGACTACGTCTTCCGGAGTGTAATATGCCCCAAGAGATTTTCGCCGCTGGGATTCCATACGTTACCAAATGCCGCGGTGGTAAGAACCATGTGGCAAATTACATCGGCGGGATGACTTCGTCAATTCGGCGACTGGCACACTGCGGGGACCGGAAATGTATACCATCTGCTGGGCCGGTCCGAACCTTCACACCAAACACATTATTCATTTCACTCCCGCGCGGTGGGCTTGTCTGGGCCTATCCTCTGGTTTCCCGTGACCCGTGACTGGCACGATCCGTCAACAGCTTGGTCGAGGGAAAAATTTCGCCCGAATACTCTTGTCGCTGCCGTGACTGAGTGTCACGATGAGCGCGCGAACTCACCTCTCCGCTTTCCCGTGAATTGGACTCGTTTCGTCGCAGGCGCGGTTCCGCCGCGCCCTGGGCCCGTGCGATTCCGAGGCTTGATCATGACTTCCGAAAGCAGTGCTCCGAAGACCCTTGGCACCGGCTGGATCAGCGGCACGCTTTCCGTCGTGCTCGCGCTGGTGGGGCTGCTCGCCGTGTTGTGCTTTCATTTCCCGTCGTATCTGACGATCCCCGAAGCGCGGGAGTATTACCCGGTGCCGATCGTGCGGGCCGCATTGCATCTGGTGCTGGTCGCGGCGTTCCTCTTGGGGCTGACCAGCGTGATGCTGCGGCAGAACAAGACACTGGGGCTTGTCGGCATGTCGATCGTGCTCGTGGCCGCGCTGCTCGGCGGGTCGCGGGTAGAACTCGATGGCGAACTCAAGGACGATCACTACCTCGGACTCGATTACGCGCTGCTGATTCTGATTCTCTACTCGATCATCTTCATCCCGCTGGAAAAGCTGTTCGGGCGGCTGGAGCAGGATGTGTTCCGCAAGGGATGGCGGATCGATCTGGCGTACTTTTTCATCACGACGCTGCTGGTGCAGATCACGACGTACCTCACGTTGCAGCCGGCGTTCGCGCTCTTCACGTGGGCCGTCAATCCGACCGTGCAGGCGTGGGTGCGGTCGCAGCCCTACATCTTACAGTTTTTCGAGATCGCGCTCCTGGCGGACATCGTGCAGTATTGGATTCACCGGATGTTCCACCAGATTCCGTGGCTGTGGAAGTTCCACGCGGTGCATCATTCGGCCCAGGTAATGGACTGGATGGCCGGCAACCGGATTCACATCGTCGAGCTCGCGGTCACGCGGAGTTTGATTTACGTCCCGTCGTTCATCCTGGGATTTTCGGACGCGGCGCTCTATGCGTACATCGTATTCGTAGCGCTCTACTCGGTGTTCATACACGCGAATTTGCGGTTCGATTTCGGCCGGTTGGGCTACGTTGTCACGACGCCGCAGTTTCATCACTGGCATCACGGCGTGGAGCGGGAGGCGATCGACAAGAACTTCGCCGTCCATTTCCCGCTCTTGGACATTCTCTTCGGGACGTTCTATTTGCCGCTCGGGCGGTGGCCGGCCAGTTACGGCGTGCAGAAGAACGACGTGCCGGAGAGTTACTTCGCGCAGTGGGTTTATCCGTTTCGGCGAACGCCGAAGCCCAGCGAAGCGGCCGACGCGGCCAAGTAGCGCACCGGCTCCGCGAGTGCGGTTCCACTTTCAAAGCCGCGGATGGCATCCGCGGTTTTCGTGTTGGACGTCGTTCAGAAGACCGCGGTTGCCAACCGCGGCTTTGGGAAGAACAAGGGCGTGCGCTACGTTCCCTGCATCGCGGTCGCGTAGCGGCCGAGGGCCATCAGCGGGAAGTAGTGGCGATAGAGGTGGTAGCGCAAGTAGAAGACGCGCGGGAAGCCGGTGCCGGTGAATTCCGTTTCGTGCCAGGTGCCGTTGGGTTGCTGCGTGTCGAGCAGGTATTCGATGCCGCGGCGGCAGGCTTCGGAATCGGCTTCGCCCGCGGCGATCAGGCCGAGCAGCGCCCACGCGGTTTGCGACGCGGTGGGAACTCCGGTTCCGCGCAGGCTCGGGTCGTCGTAGCTTTGGGCCGTTTCGCCCCAGCCGCCGCACGCTTGTTGTTTCGACTTGAGCCAGTTCGCGGCGCGCTGCAAGCGATGATACTCGGCTGGCACGCCGAGTTGCGTCAGGCCGACCAGCACCTGCCACGTGCCGTAGATGTAATTGACGCCCCAGCGTCCGATCCAGCAATGATCGGGCTGCTGATCGTTCCAGACGAATTCGAGCGCCTTTTCAATCCAAGGCTCGGTCGCCGGCAATTTCAGGCAGGCGAACGATTCCAGCACGCGAGCCGTGATGTCCGCCGTACTGGGGTCGATCATCGCGTTGTGATCGGCGAAGGGGACTTTCGTGAAGACTTCGCGGGTGTTGTCGGCGTCGAACGCCCCCCAA
>CAZDGB010000464.1:0-3112 GCA_964504645.1 uncultured Planctomycetaceae bacterium
CGATCGTGTTCGCCAGCAAGGCGGTGTCAAACTCGCGAAGTTGCTCCAACAGAGGACCGAGCGATGCCGAACTCACAAAAGCGCTCCGAATAGGGTTGAACGGAATGCGTACGCCGGACGCAAAGCCTTACGCCCCGATGCCCGTTCGCGGCACCGTTTCCAGCCAGTCGAGCAGGTCGTCGATGAAGCAGTCGGGCTTCGGTTCGAACTCCAGCGTGTGGCGGGCTTCGGGGTATTGCAAGTAAGTCTTCTTTGCGTTCGTCATCCGGTCGAAGAGGCGTTTCGACGCGACGTTGTCGATGATCTGATCGCGGCCGGCCTGCATCATCAGCACGGGGCGCGTGATCTCGTGCATGTGGCGGTCGAGGAACTTCGACATCCGCAGGTTCGCTGCCATGAACGACACCGTCACCTGATGCAGCGTCAACTGATCATTGCGGATGAACTCCCGCCAGCGCGGCTCGTCGGTGAAGAGTTCCGGATCATTCAGCGGAATCGGAATGTGAAATCGGCCCCATTCCTTCTGCACGGCCATCCACAGCTTGTAGCGCTGCCACCACGTTGGCTTGATGATCGAGACCAACCCGGGATACAGCAGCGCCAGTCCATCGACCAGATCGGGTCGCCGGCAGCCGAACGTCGCCGCCAGCTTGCCGCCCCAACTCACACCCATCAGCACGATGGAAGATCGCACGCCCGCGATTTTTTGCTGATGCCGCAATCCCGTGAGAAACTGAGCCACGTCGTTAATGAGGCGGTCCTCATGCGCGGCGAACCCGCGCCGTTCCTCGTTTAGCCCAGACCCGCGGCGATCGAGAAAATAGACGTCGTAGCCCGCCTCCGCCAGGCGATGCGATGAATACGCATACCAGCCGCTGTGGCTTTGAATCCCGTGCACGCCGACGACGATCCCCCGCGGCGAACGCAGCCCCGATGGCCAGTGGCGGTAATGGAGTTCGTAGCCGTCCGAAGCGCGGAACGTCGGCACGGGGGCGCTCCGCGCAGTCGGCGTCGAAAGAGCCGGGACGGCTGAACTCATCGGGACGAGACCTCGTTAGCGACGCTTCGCAGAAGCGTCCCGCCGTCACCCACGGCGGGCTTGGGATCATGTGACCATGGATTCCAGCACCCGTCCGTAGGCCCCTAACGTCCCTGCGTCGAACAAGACAAATCGAACGTGCAATTCTTCGGTCCGTTCGCTCAACCGCTGCCGGACTTCGTCCAAGGCGTGCTCGGCGGCGAGGTCGACCGGAAACCGGTACGCCCCCGTGCTGAGCGACGGAAATGCGAGGCTTCCGCATCCCTGCTGCGCGGCGAGTTCCAAACACCGGCGGTACGCCGAGCGTAAGAGCTGCGGCTCGCCATGTTGTCCGCCGCGCCAAAAGGGACCGACCGCATGAAAAATCCATTTGACCGGCAGATTTCCCGCCGCCGTCACCACCGCATCTCCCGTCGGACAACCCAGCGGATATCGCCGCCGTGTCTCTTCCATCACCGCCGGCCCCGCGGCCCGATGAATGGCCCCATCCACGCCGCCGCCCCCGGCCAATTGCGAATTCGCCGCATTGACGAGCGCATCGACTTCCTGGTGAACGATGTTCCCCTGGACGAGCTCCAGCGTCGATGTGCCGAGGCGGATTTTCATGGACGACCTGGGAATACCGGATGGCGGATACCGGATCGCGGATGGAAAATCATGTCTTCCCATCCAAGATCCGATATCTGCTATCCGCGATCTTTGACTTCTCAAACTCCGCCCCGATCCCTAATCTGACCACCATCGGCCAGTCGTGAACCGGGAGATTACTTTGCAGCGGACTTGCTCCTACCATCCTCACTTGCCTCGCCGGGAAGTTGACCGGTCGTGACAGTCAAACGCATTGCGCTGATCATACCGACGCTCGACCGGTCCGGCGCGGAAAAGCAGTTTTCGCTGTTGGCGTGTCGGCTGCCGAAAGACCGCTTCGATGTGCGAGTGGGCCTGCTCACCCGTTCTGGTCCGTACGCCGACGATCTCGCTGCGGCAGGGGTGCCGGTCACGGTGCTCGACAAACGTTCCAAGCTTGATGTCGGGGCGTTTCGACGGCTGCGGGCGTGGCTCAAAGAAGTGCAGCCGGACATCATTCATACCTGGCTGTTCGCCGCGAATGCTTACGGACGACTAGCGGCGGGCGTGGCGCCGCGGGCGAAGGTCATCGTCTCCGAACGCTGCGTCGACAGTTGGAAAAGCGGATGGCAGTTGTGGCTCGATCGGCGCTTGATCCGCCGCACCGACCGGCTTGTCGGCAACTCGCAAAGCGTCGTTGATTTCTACCGGGAGCTTGGCGTTCCCCCGGAGAAGCTGGTCTGCATTCCGAACGGCATCGACTGCGTGCCGAGTCCCGCCGTCGATCGAGCCGCGATGTTGAAAGAACTCGGCTGGCCGGACGATGCGTTCGTCGCCGGGTACATCGGCCGGCTCGCGATCCAGAAGCGCGTCGACGATCTGATCTTCGCCGTGGAAACGCTGCGGCAAACGCGGCCGAAGTTGAAGCTGCTAATTCTCGGCGACGGCCCGCAGCGGGAGCGCCTGGAACGATTCACCCGCGACGTCGGCTGTGAGGAGCACGCGGCGTTTCTCGGCCACCGGTCCGACGCGGCGCACTGGTTGGCGTTGATGGACGTCTTTTGCCTCGCCAGTTCGTTCGAGGGAATGTCGAACAGCCTGATGGAAGCGATGGCCGCCGGCAAACCGGCGATCGTCAGCGACATCCCGCCGAACCGAGAACTCGTGGTGCAAGGCGAAACGGGGTTCCTCGCCCCGGTCGGCGACCGCGTGGCGTACATGCAGTTTCTGCGGGTGCTGATGGACGATGCAGAGTTGTGCCATCGCCTCGGCGCCGCCGGCCGAGAACGGATGGAACAACACTTCAGCGTGGACCAAATGGTGCGGCGGTATGCGGAGTTGTACGAGCGGGTGAGGGAATGAAGAGCGATTCTGAGCGGATGCGGATGGAATGACGATTCAGCCCGGAGGGCGGCAGAACTTAGCCCAGGGCGTCAGCCCTGGGACTGTGGAGATCCATTGAGGATGAAGCCCGGAGGGCGACAGAAATTTCTGCCGCCCTCCGGG
>CAZDGB010000465.1:0-3091 GCA_964504645.1 uncultured Planctomycetaceae bacterium
GGCGTGTTGCGCGCAGTTTGTCAGAAGGGTTATTGTGTCGACAGCGTCGGCGGCAGATTTCAAAGAGCTCGTTCGCTCCCGCACCGACATTGCGGAGCTGATCGGCGAATCGGTCGCCCTGAAGCCCGAGCGCAGCGGACGCCATTTCAAAGGCCTCTGCCCGTTCCATCCCGACCGCAATCCGTCGCTCACCGTCAACGCCGAGCGTCAATCGTATCGCTGCTGGGTCTGCAATGAAGGGGGCGACTGTTTCTCCTTCGTGATGAAGCACGACAACCTCACGTTTCCGGAAGCGCTCGAATTGCTCGCCCGCCGCGCGAATCTGGAAATCCCCAAGATGCATCGCGGCGCGGGGGAATCGGCGAGCGAAAAGACGCCGCTGTACGACGTCCTGGAGTGGGCCGGCCAACAGATGCAGGAGTCCCTGCAGCATGCGACGTTCGCCGAGCGGGCGCGAAACTACCTCGTCGAGCGGGGCTTCACGCCGGAGACGATGACGCGGTTCCGGATGGGGTTTCACCCGCCGGACGGCGAATGGCTGCTTGCGCGGACGCAAGGACGATTTCGTCCGGAGCAACTCGAAGCGGCCAGATTGGTGCGAAAAAGCGACTACGGGTCCGGATATTTCGGTGAGTTTCGGGATCGCGTGGTGTTTCCAATTTGCGACGAACGGGGCCGGATTGTGGCGTTTGGGGGACGCATCCTCCCCGATTCGACGCTGCCGCAAAACGCGAAATACTACAACAGCCGAGAGAGCGTGGTTTTTCCGAAAAGCCGTCTGGTGTACGGGTTGAATTGGGCCCGCGACGCGATCCGCACCGCCGGGTTCGCCATCGTCGTCGAGGGGTACGCCGATTGCGTGAAGCTGCATCAGGCCGGGTTCGGCAACGCGCTGGCCACCCTGGGAACTGCTCTCACCGAAACCCAAGTGTCTCTCATGAAGCGGTTTACCGAGCGGATGGTGCTGCTGTATGACGGCGACGACGCCGGCATCCGCGCCGCCAAACGCGCGGTCGGCCTCTTCCTCGCCCAGGACATCGACCTCCGCGTCCTCGTGCTGCCGGACGAACTCGACCCCGACGAATACATCGAAGCCCATGGGCCGGAAGCGCTCCGGCAACAGATTCAGGACGCGCCGGAAGCGTGGGAGTTCATGTACCGTCAATTGCTCGCCGAGCACGGCGTATCGTCGCTCCACGCCCGTTTGCAAATCCTCGATGGCCTCTTGGAGTTACTGACGACGTCGCCCCAGTTGGAAGGCTCGGTGAAAGAGCGGGCCTTGCTGTCGTCGGTCCCGCATCGGCTGGCCCTGTCGGAGGTCGAAGTCCGGTCGCGGTTGGCGGAACTCCGCCGGGACAAAAGCCGCGCCGCGTCCCGCCGTTCGAACTTCGCCGCGGAAGCGACGCCGTCGTCCGATCGCTCGCGGCACGACGCCATGCTGGCGCTGCAGCGCGGGGCGCAGGGCAACGATCTCGAATGTGAATTTCTGCAGATCCTCTTTACCGCGCCGCATATGATGGAAGCAGCCCGTGCGGAGATCGGCGCCGACGACTTCCGGAGCGACCTGTTTCGCGAGTTGTGGACCCTCTGCACGGACCTGGCGGAAGAGGGAGTGTCGCCGACCTTTGAGCGGGTGCTGACCCGGATCGACTGTCCGGAGTTGAAAAGCCTCGCGGTGTGGATCGACGAACAGGCCCGCCGCAAAGAATTGGCGGGCAAGCTGTCCCAGGACAAGTCGGCGAACGGGGTTCCCGATTTGGCGGCTCAGGTGCTGCACGGATTGAAGTGGCGCCGGGAGGAATCTGCGCACGAGGCGCTGCGATTGGATCGGGCGTCGCAACCGCGGAGTGCGGGGCTGACGCCGGAAGCGAAAGCCTTGATGTTGCAGATGACCGAGTTCCATCAACGACGCAACGCGAAACAAGTCTGACACAGAAACGAATTTGGCATAGTTGTCCCCGTGGGAGGAGCGGCCGGTGTATCGACTCGACGATGGTTTGTGCAAACTCGTGGAAACCGGGAAGAAGCAGGGCTACCTGACCTTCAACCAGGTCAACGCCTATCTGCCCGACGAAGCGGTGAATCCGGAAAAACTGGACAATCTGCTGATGTCGCTGGACGAGATCGGGCTCGAGATCATTCCCGATGAGCGCGTCGCGGGCTACGTGGAGGAAGTCCGCAAGAAGTCCAAGCCGAAGCCGATTCGCGGCGGCAAGGAAGCGGGCGAGGACAAGTCGCGCCGCATCGACGATCCCGTGCGGATGTATCTCACCCAGATGGGAGAGATTCCGCTGCTCACCCGCGAGCAGGAAATCTCGCTCGCCAAGAAGATCGAAGTCACGCGGAAGCGTTTCCGCCGGCATCTGCTCGAGAGCGACTACGCCCTCAAGATGTCGATCGACATCCTGACCAAGGTGCACGTCGGCGAACTGCCGTTCGACCGCACGATCAAGGTCTCCGTCACCGAAGGCCTCGAGAAGAACCAGATTCTCGGCCGGATGGGGTCGAACCTGAAGACGTTGGAAAGCCTGCGGCAGCGCTCCATCGCCGACTTCGAGACGATCTCGAACCCCGAGAGCACGAAGGACGAGATTCGCCAGGCGAAGAAGCTGCTCGCCGACCGCCGCCGCAAGATGGTGACGCTCATCGAAGAGCTCAGCTTGCGCACGCAGCGGCTGCAGCCGACGATGCGCCGCCTCGAGCAGATTTCCCGCCGCATGACCGACCTGGCGGAGCAGATCGAGCATCTGCGGCACCTGCGCTCCGCGAAGGACGAGCGGGCCAATCTGCAAAAAGAGCTCCGCGACCTGCAGGTGATGACGCTCGAAACACCCGACAGCCTGCGCGAACGGATCGACGCCATCCAGGAACGCTTCGCCGCGTATGAGCAGGCGATGCGGGAACTGTCCGGCGGCAATCTGCGGCTCGTCGTGTCGATCGCCAAGAAGTACCGCAACCGCGGCCTGTCGTTCCTCGACCTGATCCAGGAAGGGAACACGGGCCTGATGCGCGCTGTCGACAAGTTCGAACACGCCCGCGGCTACAAGTTCAGCACCTACGCGACCTGGTGGATCCTACAGGCCATCACCCG
>CAZDGB010000466.1:0-3055 GCA_964504645.1 uncultured Planctomycetaceae bacterium
CTCGCCGCCGGAAAAGCCTTCGTTCAAGTAGCGTCGGGCGAACTCGGTATCCATGCCGAGCTCTTCCATCTTCGCTTTGAGCTCCTTGCGGAACTCCTTCATCGGAATCAGGCCTTCGCCCTCTTTCCGTTGCGGATTGCGGATGTTGGTGACGGCGTGGCGGAGAAAGTCGGAGACCTTCACGCCGGGAATCGTCACCGGGTACTGGAACGCCAGGAACAGGCCGAGCCGGGCGCGTTCGCACGGATCGAGCTCGTTGAGCGGCGTGCCGTCGATGTCGATCGTCCCGCCGGTGATCTCGTATTTCGGATGGCCGACAAGGGCGTAGGCCAGCGTGCTCTTGCCGGAGCCATTCGGCCCCATCAAGGCGTGAATTTCGCCCTGGCGGATCGTCAGCGACACGCCGCGGAGAATAGGAGTCTCATCCACAGAGACATGCAAATCGGAAATCGTCAGCGTCTGAGGCATAGGGTGTTAAATCTCGATTCCAAAACCATGCTGTTCGGCGCGGGTCTCCTGACCCCGCCGGTCTTTTCTTGGCAGTCTTGCGACCGCTGTCTTCTCCTCCTCGAAGAGGAGATGTTCGGTCGGATGCACGGCGGGGTCGGGAGACCCGCGCCGAACATATCTTCGTCACACGCTCTGCGCGATCGTCGGCGGCAGCGCGACGCGGCCGGCGTGATGCGGGATCGGCAGCATTTCCACGCTCGACCGCGTGATCTTCTTCGCCTTGATCTTGTCCTGGATTCGCATCAGTCCTTCCAGCAACGCCTCCGGCCGCGGCGGGCAACCCGGCACATAGACATCGACCGGGACGACGAGATCGACCCCTTTCACCACGTGGTAGCCGTACTTGAAGTACGGGCCGCCGCCGACCGTGCAGGCGCCCATCGCGATCACGTATTTCGGATCGGGCATCTGCTCGTACAACCGGCGGACGCGGCTGGCCATCTTGTAGGTCACAGTGCCGGCGACGATCATCAGGTCGGCTTGCCGCGGCGTCGCGCGGAACGCTCCGGCCCCGAAGCGGTCCATGTCGTACCGGCTGGCTCCGGCGGCCATCATTTCGATCGCACAGCACGCCAGGCCGAACGTCATTGGCCAAATGCTCGACTGGCGGGCCCAGTTCATGGCCTGCTCCAGCGTCGTCGTAATTACGTTTTCTTCGAACCGGCCTTCAATCCACGTCGACATTATTTCTGCCTTCCTGAAGATGCTCTGCGGGAAATTCGGGGTGTTTCCCAGTGTTTCAAAAGTCCGCGATTCTAGCCATTCAGCGGGCCATCCGCTATCCGCCGTCCACTCTCCAATATCCCTTCAATTCCCTCCCGGTTCGGGAATGCGCCGCGGCTGGAACTCGCAGCAGGTGTGTCCGTCCAGGCAGCACTGAGTAAGCGCCATCGGCGCTCGCAGCACCTGCTGAAAGACTTCCTGCTCCAGCTCGCAAATCCCTCGATCCATCGTCGCCAGCTCGTGATACGGGCAGTTGCTTTCGCGCAGAATCGGCAAGCCGTCCCGCGTGTCGACTTCGACGCTGAAACCCCGCTGCGACAACGCCTCCTGCAATTGGTCCACTCGCTCGGCCAGCGTCTCGCCGTCCATATTGGCGCCATACCGGCGGACCATTGATTCGCGAATCCGGTCGATGACTCCCTGGCGGACCGTCTGGTCTTCGATCCGCATCAATTCGTTCCACAACAAGAGGGCCAACTCGCCGTAGTTGTCGCCCAACTGCTTCAAACCCAAGTCGGTGACGACGTACGTGTGATGCGGCCGGCCACGGCCCTGGCGCACGGTTTCCCGCGTCACCAGCCCCAGCGATTGCAGCCGATTCAGACGCTGGCGCACGGCGGTCGGCGTGACTTTCGCCGCCGCGCACAAATCCTGAATCGAGCAATGCCCCAGCCGATGGATCTGCTGGAGAAACTGCTCATCGGCTTGTTCGACCGGAATTCGCATACCTGCGCCGAGAAAACTGCGGGAAAGATCAACCTCTCAACTCGCCATCATACGAACTTCAACCAGATTTTAGCCACGCCGCGACATTTTTCACACGCCGCGCTGCGTAAAATCTTCCAGGTTTGGAAAATGCCCGCTGGAAGCCGCGCCGTAACAGACAATCCGCACAACACTTACAGCTTCGCGGCCAGCAAGCGTGCCAATCGTTCCCCATTCACGTCCGCTTCTTCATAGTCGAGGATTCGCAGCCCGGAAAACAACTGCGGCAACTCGCCGGGCTGTAAGACAAATGCCGGGTTCCGCACGTGCGAACTCGATCCGCCGAACTCCGGTGCAAGAAACGTTTCGTACAACAATCGGCCGCCCGGACGCAGTGCCGCGGCGATGCGCGACGGCAGCGTGTTCCGATCGAGAAACCGGAAGACCGTCACCAGATCGAACACGGCCGGTGCGGGAACCCAATCATCCAAGTCCGCGGCGATCCATTCGACAGCGACGCCGCGCAGTTCCGCCGCCTTTCGCGCGGCTTCCAATCCGACCGGTGAAATGTCGGCCGCCGTCACCTGCCACCCGCGCTCGGCGAGCCAGATTGCCGTGGATCCGAGTCCACACGCCAAATCTAATGCACGGCCCGGCGGCAAATCCGCAGCGTACCGCACGAGCCATTCCGGCGGCGCCAAATCAGCGGGCGCGTCGCGTCCGGCATATTTGGCATCCCAGCGTTCACGATCAGCAACAGTCATGGAAGAAAGACCGCGAATTCGCGTCGGATCAAGTCAGGCGGAAAGAATATAACTCGCCGCGGTTCCACTCCCACCGCAGGCGGATGGGACGGCCGGCGAGCGACGCCACGTCGGCATGGTCTTTCCATTTCACGGGCAAGGCCACGCCGTCGCCGGTGATCGGTTGGCAATCGGACAGCGCGAAGCCCGGCAGCGGGCGGCCCGCTTCGTCCTGGACTTCGACCCGCAGCGCGCCCTGTTTCGCGGCGAGATTCACCGTGAGGTCGCGGCCGTTGCAGCGCAACAACTTCGTTTGTAGTTGGCCGCGATCGGCGCCGGTGCGACCGAACCGCCGGTGTTCAACAACAACCAGT
>CAZDGB010000467.1:0-3034 GCA_964504645.1 uncultured Planctomycetaceae bacterium
TGGTCGCCACCAGGATCAATTCCGCCGAGACAATGAACCCGGCATCATCGTTCCACAACTTCTTCACCAGAGACATCGTCATCGTCAGCTCCTTGAGGCTAGAGACAGAAAACGGGCATTGGACCCGAAACTTGTGTCTGCATATTTCCGGTGGAGCGACCGGTTTGTGAATAAGACTTGAGACTCGAGACCTGAGGCTTGAGGTGAGGAGGCCGGAGGATTTTCCTCAAGCCTCGCGTCTCAAGCCTCAAGCCTGGTGATCAACCTTCGCCCTGCGAGCCGCCGGACTGGATGTCGCCGGCCCCGTCGCAGAAGTCGAAGCAGTCCGAGAAGCTGCTGCCGCCGGTGTGGCCCTTGTGGCCGCAGACGCCCTGCACGCAGTAACGCTGGCTGAGGCTGCCGAAGGCAGAGCCGACGTCTTCGAGTTCGTTATTGATATTGATCGAGATTTCCGAGAGGCCGACCACCATCGAGAGGACGGCGATCGTCGCGACGAGGATCAACTCGGCGGAGACGATGAATCCGTGCTGATCATTCCACAAGCGGGCGGCGAGAGTCTTGGCGAACATCATGGCGTTGGTCCCTTTCTGCAGGAGCCAAGGTTTGCTGACGAGCCGACGCAGGCCGCTCCATGTTTGCCGAGAGCACTTAGCCTGCATCACTGGTCTCGTCTGATGCAAAGCCTGTAAAGCACCCCGTATGCCAACTGAAACACTCTGTTCAAAGTTTGAGCCAAATGACATCTGCCAACGCGCCGTATCTCGAACGAAATCAGCGACTTGAAGAAAATCATTTCCTGTCAATTTCGTTGAACACAGAACAAAATCTCGATCGTCATCACGTTGACGATTCGCCACGCCCATGGGTCCCATCATCTCTGGCGATGGAAAGGAAATCTCGTCTAGGAAACAACTTAAGTGGCAACACCCCGTGTCGGCAACATGTGGCGAATGTGCCTCATCACCGCGACCAATCCGCGGAACTGAAATTCGTCTTAGCGCCGCGTTCAATTCCTGATACGAATCCCCCGTCTGGTTCCTCAGGGATCGAGGTGCGGGCGTGACAGGTTGGCGAGTGCTTCTCGCGGCGGCCGGGATGGCGAGTTGTCTGGCGACAACCGGCTGTGCCGTCACGCGCAAATCGGCGAGCTACGACAGTACCTCGCGGATGCCCTGGTTCAACCTGGAACTCACGACGCCGCAACGAAAGCCGGCTCCCGAAACGCAACGCATTCGCCGTGATGGTTCGGTTCCGCTCGAGCCGGAGCCCGCGAAGCTGGTCACGCCGGCGAAGCCCGCCGACACGAACTGGTGGCAACGGCTGACCGGAACGGAAAACGAGAAATCGAAGCCGAAGCCCATGTCGGTCCCGATCCCGCGTACGGACGTTGCCGATATTGCCGTCGGTCCTCCGTTGCCGAGCCTTATTGAAGAGCCGGCGGACGAAGAATTCGACACGATCGAGTTCTGAAAATCTCGCTGCGAACTCGCAAGCGTTGATCGCCGGCCCTCTGCGCGGCATGCTACCCGAAGAGGGGAATTTCCCCGCACACTCCGCGGGATCGCGCTCGCTCACTTCCAGGAGTTCATCATGGCCACCGCCACTGCCAAGAAGCACACGAATGGCAAAGCCGCCGCGTCGAACGGCAAAAAGCCCGCCGCCGAGGCCCCGAAAATCCGGCAAACGCAATTGCTGATCGACGGCAAATTCGTCGATGCCAAAAGCGGCAAGACGTTTGCCACCTACAACCCGGCGACGGAAGAAAAGATCGCCGACGTCGCCGAAGCCGGCGACAAAGATGTCGATCTCGCCGTACAAGCCGCCCGCAAGGCGTTCGAGTCCGGTCCGTGGGCCAAGATGGATGCCCGCGATCGCGGCAAGCTGATCAATAAGCTCGCCGATCTCATCGAAGCGAATTTCGATGAACTCGCCGCATTGGAAACGCTCGACAACGGGAAGCCGCTGCGGGACAGCCGCGCCGCCGACTTGCCGCTCGTCATCGACTGCCTGCGCTACTATGCTGGTTGGGCCGACAAAATTCAGGGGAACACGATTCCCGTCCGCGGCAACTATTTCAGTTACACGCGGAAGGAACCGGTCGGCGTCGCGGGGCAGATCATCCCGTGGAACTTCCCGCAACTGATGGTCGCCTGGAAGTGGGGCCCGGCTCTCGCCGCGGGCTGCACCATCGTGATGAAGCCCGCCGAGCAAACGCCGCTGTCGTGCCTGCGGCTCGGCGAACTGGCGTTGGAAGCCGGTTTCCCGAAAGGCGTGATCAACATTCTGCCTGGATTCGGCGCGACGGGCGCAGCGATCGTGAAACATCCCGGCGTCGACAAGATCGCCTTCACCGGTTCGACGGAAACGGCTCAGATCATCATGCGGGACGCCGCCCAGACGTTGAAGCGGACGACGTTCGAACTAGGCGGCAAAAGCCCCAATGTCATCTTCGCCGACGCCGATTTGGATGCCGCCGTCGCGGGGTCGGAATTCGGCCTGTTCTTCAATCAGGGCCAGTGCTGCTGCGCCGGCAGCCGGATTTTCGTCGAGCAGAAAGTTCACGAGCAGTTTGTCGAGAAGATCGTGGCGAAGGCGAAAGAACGGAAGCTCGGCAATCCGTTCGACCTCAACACCACGCAAGGCCCGCAAGTCGATCAGGCTCAGTTCGATAAGATTCTGGGTTACATCGAAGCCGGGCAGAAGGCCGGTGCGAAATGTGTGACTGGCGGCAAACGGTTCGGCAAGAAGGGCTACTTTGTCGAGCCGACGGTCTTCGACAACGTCCGCGACGAAATGAAGATCGCCCAGGAGGAGATCTTCGGGCCGGTGATGAGCATCCTGCCATTCAAGTCGTTCGACGAAGTCGTGGAGCGGGCGAACAAGACGTTCTACGGCCTCGCCGCGGCGGTCTGGACCCGAGACATCAAGAAGGCGCACCGCATCGCGAACAGCGTCCGCGCCGGGACGGTGTGGGTCAATTGCTACGACGTCTTCGACGCCGCGGCCCCGTTCGGCGGTTTCAAGATGTCCGGCA
>CAZDGB010000468.1:0-3027 GCA_964504645.1 uncultured Planctomycetaceae bacterium
CCTACCCGGCCGACATCTTCCCGTCGAGCCGGTTCTACCACGTCGATCTGGCGGAGGAGCCGCTGGAACTTGTCAAAGACGCAAACGGAATTCCGTCAGTGCGGGCGCTGGAGCGGATTCCGAACCCGAACGCGGATCGGTTGGCGAAGCTGACGGTGCAGCAGGCTACGCTGAAGTGATCCCGACGTGAATTTGTGCGACATCATTCAGCGAAGAACACGCCGGGCTGACGCCTCGACGCTCGCCAATCACAACTTCAACAGCTTCCGCGCGTTGTCCCGGAAAATCTTCCGCTGCACATCGTCCGGCAGGTCGAACGAATCGAGCAGTTCGAACTGCGGGACCGTCTGGCCGATCATCAGGAAATCGGTGCCGAACAGGCATTTGTCGGCGCGGCGGAGTAAAAACTCGCGGGCGAATTCGCGGTCGCGGGCCAGCGCCTTTTCGCCGCCGGGTTCGGAGAGATCGCAGTAGAGGTTCGGGTACTTGTCCATCAACTTATCGAGCGCGCCGCCGGGCATCACTTTCTTCGGCACCTCGGGGTAGCGGCCGAAATCTTCGATCGTCGCGTCGCCGGAGATCGACGCCCAGAACCCCGCCGCGTGGCCGATGAGATTCAATTTCGGGAACGACTTGAGCACGTTCTCCAGCCGCGGCAGGCCGGGGGTATCAGGGTTGCGGATGTCATCGAGGTGGAACAGGATCGGAAAGCCGACTTCCTCGCAGGCTTCGTAGAGCAGCATCAGGTGCGGGTGATCGAACGCGAGGCCGGTTTTGTGCTCGCCTACGCCGCGGCAGCCGGCCTCCTTATACTTGAGCAGCATGTCGCGGATGCCGTTCTTGCCGGCGACGTGGGCGGTCCGCAGCGGCGGCAACGTGCAGCACCGCGGGTCGATGCAGCAGAACGGAATCAGCCGGTCGGGGAATTGCTCGTAGGCCGCGATCGCCTGCTCCGACGTCTGCGGAAACGGCCCGGCTTCCGGCGAGACGAGCGGCAGAATGCAGGCTTTCTCGACGCCGTGGACGTCCATCATCTTCACGAGTTCTTCCGGCAGCAGGGCTTTGCCCCAATAGAACGTGCCGAGATGCGTGTGGATGTCGATGTACGGATACTTCCGTTCCTTGCGAGCCGGCGCCGCCTGAGCGACTGCGGACAGCGCCAGTCCTCCGACCGTCGCGGAAACGAACGAACGTCGCGTGAGTCCGGTCATGGGCGATTCCTTTTGAGGTGAGCGTCGCGGCTCACCGTAAACCCTCAACTCCGCGGGCGTCAACTGATATAATTCGTGGAAACAAACTTTCCTTATCCGGTCCGCATCATGTCCGAGTCCCGTTTTCATTCGATTGACGATGCTCTCGACGCCCTCAAAGCGGGGCGGATGATCATCGTCGTCGACGCCGAGGAACGCGAAAACGAAGGGGACTTCGTCTGCGCGGCGGAGACCATCACGCCGGAGCAGGTCCATTTCATGCTCCGCCACGGGATGGGAGAGCTATGCGTGTCGATGTTCCACGACACGGCGGACCGCCTGGGTCTGGTCCCCATCGTCGACAGCGACCGCAACTCGTCGCCGAACCGCACGGCGTTTCTGACGCCCATCGACCATCTGCAAGCTGGCAGCGGCGTTAGCCCGGAAAACCGCGCGCTGACGATCACCGCGATGGCGAACCCCGCCAGCGTGGCGATCGATTTCGTCCGGCCGGGGCACATCCATCCGCTGCTGGCGAAAGAAGGGGGCGTCCTCCGTCGAGCCGGCCACACGGAGGCCACCGTCGATCTGCTCAAGCTCGCCGGCTGCAAACCGGTCAGCGCGCTGATCGAAATTTGCAGCGAATCGGGCCTCGGCATGGCGGGCTTCGACGAACTGAAGGCCCTTTCCGAGAAATTCGGGCTGCCGATCATTTCGATCGAACAACTCATCCGCTTCCGCCGGCGGAGCGAGCAACTCGTCACCCGCGAGGCCGACGTTCCGTTGCAGACCGGCGACTACGGCGAGTTCCACATCATCGGTTACTCGGTCCGTCATGAAGAGCAGCAGCCCCTCGCGATGGTGTGGGGCGATCTGACGTCTGTGCCGGCGCCGCTCGTTCGCGTTCATTCCTCGTGTTTCACCGGCGACGTGCTCGATTCGCTACGTTGCGATTGCGGCGACCAGTTGCATCTCGCCATGACGATGATCCACCAGGAAGGCGTCGGCGCGGTGATCTACTTGCCGCAGGAAGGCCGCGGCATCGGCCTCTTGGCGAAGTTGAAAGCGTACCAGTTGCAGGACCAGGGGTACGACACTGTCGAGGCGAATCACAAGCTTGGCTTCAAGGCCGATTCCCGCGACTACGGCATCGGCCTGCAGATTCTGAAGGATCTCGGCCTCTCCAAGGTCCGGCTGCTGACGAACAACCCGCAAAAGGTGAACGCCTTTCCGGGCTTCGATCTGGAAGTCGTCGAGCAGGTGCCGATCATCGCCCCGCCGGTCAAGTTGCGGGAGAATTATCTCGCCACGAAGCGCGACAAGCTCGGCCACCGATTGCCGCCGGAACCGAAGGCGTCGTGAGGCGACAAACGGGCTGAGCGATCTCTTGCACAGGATGATTCGGTGTCTGAACTCCGGGAACTCACCGCGAAGCTGCAGGATCAGGAAGCGCGGTTGCGGCAGCCGAAGGATTCCGCGAAGGCCGGCAAACACGGGCGATTGCCGGTCCGCCAGCGGCTCACGGAATTGCTCGACGTCGATCAGCCGTTCTACGAACTCGGCTTGTGGGCCGCGCACGGCATGTATATGGAGTGGGGCGACGTCCCCGCCGCGGGACTGGTCGCAGGCATCGGTTGGATTGCCGGGCGGCCGTGTCTCGTCGCGGCGAACGATGGGGCCGTAAAGTCCGGCGCGATGTTTCCGCAGTCGGTGAAGAAGCTGCTGCGGATGCAGAAGATCGCCTTTCAGTTCCGCTTGCCGCTGGTCTATCTCGTCGATTCCGCCGGCGTGTTCCTGCCGTTGCAAGATGAAATCTTTCCCGACGAGGACGATTTCG
>CAZDGB010000469.1:0-2951 GCA_964504645.1 uncultured Planctomycetaceae bacterium
GTTGCCGGAATCGACTTCGCCCAGCCGGTGCGCGGCCCCGGCGCAGAACAACAAGTGCTCGGTGGTCGTCGTCTTGCCGGCATCGATGTGCGCGATGATGCCGATGTTGCGGATGTTCTGGATCGCGGCAGGCATGGGACCCGCGCCTGGCAAAGGCGCCCTGAAGTTGGTTCCGGTCAAATCCTGTAAAAGAACAGGCCTCTCGCAGGGACGCAGGGGACGCGGAGAAAAACGCTCACTACGGCTTTCTCTGCGATCTCTGCGTCTCTGCGAGAGGCCCTCTCCTGTCAATGAAACTCGTGCGGCGCTACCACGCGAAGTGGGCGAAGGCCTTGTTCGCGTCGGCCATGCGGTGGACGTTGTCGCGGGTCGTCATGGCGGTCCCTTCGCGGCGGAACGCGGCCAGGAACTCCTCGGCGAGCTTCTTGTCCATCGGGCGGCCCTTCTTGCCGCGGCAGGCCTGCAGAATCCAGCGGATGGCGAGCGTCTGCTGCCGACGCGAGCGGACCTGGGTCGGCACCTGGTAGTTCGCCCCGCCCACGCGACGCGAGCGAACTTCGATGCTCGGCTTGCAGTTCTCGACGGCGGTCTCGAAGACCTCGATGGGGTTCTTGTCGGGAATCTTCTCGGCGACCATGTCGAGAGCCGCGTAGAAGACGCGCTGCGCGACGCTCTTCTTGCCGTCGTGCATCAGGCAATTGATGAACTTCGAGGCGAGACGCGAGCCGTACCGCGGATCGGGCCGAAGGTGACTGCTGCTGGCGGTGAACTTGGAAGCGGCCATGAGATTCTTCTAACAACAAGCGGGAATCGTGAATTCTGGGGAGTTCGGTGCTCTGACTTATTTCGGCCGCTTGGCGCCGTAACGGCTGCGGGCCTGCTTGCGCTTCGTGACGCCGAGGCAGTCGAGGACGCCGCGGATGATCTTGTAGCGCACGCCGGGAAGATCGCGGACACGGCCGCCGCGAACGAGAACGATCGAGTGTTCCTGCAGGTTGTGGCCTTCGCCCGGAATATACGCCGTAATTTCCTTGCCGTTGGAGAGTCGCACGCGGGCGATCTTCCGCAGGGCGGAGTTCGGCTTTTTGGGCGTCGTCGTTTTGACGATGAGGCATACGCCGCGCTTCTGCGGGCAGCCTTGCAGCACCGGGGTCTTGGTGCGGTTCGGCTGCACTTTGCGGGGCTTGCGAATCAACTGGTTGATCGTGGGCATGTCGTAACTCGTGGTGGCGCTGGCGTTAATCTCTGCGGCCGGCTGTTCGCAGCCGAAACGCGGAGTCCCTCAGTGTATTGAGCCGAGGGTTTGTCTGCAAGGTTGAGGCCCGATACCGAGCGTCGATCTACTTCATTTCCGGTGAACTCGGCACATCGGGTTCGTTGAGCATCGCGGCCCGGGCGGCCTGAATGCGGTCCCGTTCGGCATAGATTTCCGCCAATGCCTCCGGCTTGATCCGCACTTCAGCGTTCTGATGCAGATCGAATCCGGTGCCGGCGGGAATCAGGTGGCCGAGGATCACGTTCTCTTTCAGACCGATCAGGTTGTCGATCTTGCCGGCGAGCGCGGCTTCCGTGAGAACCTTTGTCGTTTCCTGGAAGCTCGCCGCGGAGATGAAGCTTTCGCTCTGCACCGCCGCCTTGGTGATGCCCAACAACTGCGTGGAGGCCGTCGCCGGCTTCGGCTTGCCCGACTTGGCCGGCTTGCCGCCAGAGGCTTGGATTTCCTGGTTCACCTGTTGGAACGTTTCCGTCGGGACGACGTCGCCCTCGTGGAATTCCGAATCGCCCGGATCGGCGACGCGGACGCAATGCTGCAGCTTCATATTGAATTTGCGGAACTCGAATTTGTCGACCAGAATGCCGGGCAGCATGTTCGTGTCGCCGACGTCGTCGACGCGGACCTTGCGCAACATCTGTGCAACGACGATTTCGATGTGCTTGTCGTCGATGCCCACGCGCTGCGACCGGTAGACGTTCTGGATTTCGTGCAGCAGGTACTGCTGCACGGCTTCTTCGCCGCTCACGCGGAGAATGTCGTGTGGGACGAGCGGGCCGCGGATGAGCGCATCGCCCGCGCGGACCAGTTCGTTGGCATGCACCAAGAGGTGCTTGCCGTGCGGAATCAGGTGTTCGATCTCGGTGCCGTCGCCACCCTTGACGATGATCACGCGACGGCCGCGTTTCTTTTCCGGCGGAAGTTCGACGGTGCCGTCGATCTCGGCGATGATCGCCGGGTCTTTCGGCTTGCGGGCTTCGAACAGTTCGGTGACGCGGGGCAGACCGCCGGTGATGTCCTGCGTTCCCTGCGATTCGCGGGGGTTCTTGGCGAGGACGGTACCGGCCGTGATCTGCGTCCCCTCCAGCACGTCGATCGTGGCCTGCTCGGGAAGATAGTAGAAGTCGAGAATCTTCCCGGCCGAGTCTTCCAGGATGATCTGCGGATGCAGGTCGCCCTTGTGCTCGATGATCGTGCGGCGGACGTTGCCGTTCGGGTCGGTATCGGACCGCATCGACTGGCCTTCGACGAGGTCTTCGAAGCGGACCTTGCCGCCGACTTCGGCGAGAATCGGCACGGCGTGCGGATCCCAGGTGCAGATCACCTGACCGACTTCAATCACGTCGTTCTCGGCGACCTGCAGCACGGCTCCGTTCGGAATCGTGTACTTTTCGAGTTCGCGTTCCTTGGCGTCGATGATGGTCACTTCACCGTTGCGGCCGAGAACCACGCTCTTGCCTTCGGCGTTGACCACGCTGCGGATGCGGACGAGGCGGACGCGGCCGGCTTTCTTCGCCCGCATTTCGCTCTCTTCCACATCGATCGACGCAGTGCCGCCGATGTGGAACGTACGCATCGTGAGCTGCGTGCCCGGCTCGCCGATCGACTGCGCCGCGATGACGCCGACGGCCTCGCCGACGTTCACGATGTTCGACGTGGCCAGGTTGCGGCCGTAGCA
>CAZDGB010000470.1:0-2919 GCA_964504645.1 uncultured Planctomycetaceae bacterium
AGCGTGGGGTATTCGCCGTCGAGCATGTGCCGGCCGGAATGGAACTGCGTCTGGGCGCCGTGATTGTCGTCGGTCGTGTACATCGAGCGGACGACGGCGATGTCGTCGATGCAGCCGCCGACGTGCGGCACCCAGTCGGAAAGCTCGATGCCGGCCTCGCCGTATTTCTTGAAGCCGACCTGCAGCGGATACAGCTTGTTCCGTTGCTGGCCGTTGGCGTCGTTGATGACGGTGACGCGAGCCAGCTTCAGCTTTTCAGGATTCTGCGCGTCGGCGAACGGCGACTCGGCAATCGTCTTGCCGCCGTGATTGGTCAGCTCCGGCTTCGGATCGAAGCTTTCCATGTGCGACACGCCGCCGTTCATGAACAGCCAGATGACGCTTTTCGCCTTCGGCGTGAAATGCGGCTCCCCATCCGGCGGCGCCCACGCGGCCTCCGCTTCGGCCCGCACCACGCCGTCGCGAGCCAGCATCGCCCCGAGCGCCAACCCGGTGAACCCCAGCCCGCAATCGGCGAGAAACGCGCGGCGATGCGAACCGCGGCAGAGGCAGTGCTGTGATGGATGATTCATGACGAAGTTCCGAAAAAAACGTTTGGCCACGGATGAACACGGATCAGTACAGGATTTTAACCAAGCAGGACAGGAAGATCACGAATTCGTTTTGCCTATTCTTGGGCAGATCGATTGCAATTTTCTGAATCTACGACCCTCTGCGAAATCTGCGGATAGAACGCCTTTCACCGCACGGTCACGAAGTCGTTGTGGTTGAGCAACGCTTGGATCAGGTTGGCGCGGGCGAACGATTCTGCTTGCGGGCGGTTGGCGGATTTCGCAGCAGCCGTTAGTTCCGTGAGGGCGGCGAGCGTCGTCGAGAGTTCGGCGTCGGTCGGATCGTCGCAGAGGACAGTTAGAAACGCTTGCCGGACGAAGTCGGCGTCGGAGAGTTCTTTTCCCGCGGTGAGACGCTGGGCAATCTTCTCAGCCATCGCGGCGGCGAGGGCGCTGTTCTCCAAGGCGAGCGCCTGCTGCGGGACGATGCTTTCCGCCCGGCGATAGCATTCGAGCACGCTGGCGTCGTCGAACATCGACAGGAACTTCTGATGCTCGTTGTGCGAGTGTACGTAGTAGAGGCTCCGTCGCCGCGAATTCTCGTCGCTGACGGGAACGGGCGGCCCGCCGCGCGTCAGGTCGAGTTCGCCGGCGAGATGCAGCAGCCCGTCGCGCACGACTTGCGCTTCCATGCGGATCGGGTTCCGCCGCCAGAGGAACTTGTTATCCGGGTCGCGAGCTAATGATTCCGAGTTCGCACCGTTCTTGGACGACGTCATCCGATACGCTTCCGACGTCACGATCAGCCGGTGGATGTGCTTCATGCTCCACCCGTGTTCCATGAGTTCCACGGCGAGCCAATCGAGCAGTTCCGGATGCGTCGGCGGCGTCCCTTTGCGGCCGAAGTCGAAGACGGTAGGGACTAGCCCTTTGCCGAAGTGGCGATTCCACAGATGATTGACGCAGACGCGGGCCGTGAGGGGATGCCGCGCGTCGGTGATCCACTGCGCGAACGCCGTGCGGCGGCCGGTGCTGGTCGTCGGGAACGGCTTGCGCCGTGACTCTTCCGATTCGAGATTGTTTTCGAGCGTCTTCAACGCACCCATTAACGATGTGTATTGTTCTCCCGGCGACTCAATCGCCTTGCTGGCCGTTTCGCGGGCCATCCGCGCCGCAGCCAGTTTCTTCTCCGCCTCCGCTTTCTTGTCCGGCGCCGCTTTCAGCAATTCCAGTTCGGCGCGAATCGCATCCTCATCCGCTTTTGCACTCGTCGCCGCGCGTTCCGCTTTCGCCGCGTTCGCCACGAGTTCCGCGAGATTCCCCGGCGCCGGCTGCTGGTATTTCGCCCGATCCGCGGCGGCCCGCGCGGTGATCGATGTCGGCAGCAGTTCCGCTACCCGCAGCGCTGTTTGGGCGAGCGCCTCTTCCAGTCGCGCCTGTTCCAGCGAAACCGTTTTCGCCGCAGGATCGCTCGACGGCACATCCACCAGCGAGAAACCGGCCGGCAACTCTCGCAGTTCAAACGCCGTGAAGTCAGCGACGGCGTCGTAAGTGATCAATTCCAGTGCCCCCGGTTTCCGTGCGAACGGCAGCCGGTGGACGATTGAGAGTTTGCCGTCGACGAGGACATTGATCAGCGTCCCGCGGATGCGCACGAGCAGTTCGTGTGGTTGTTTTAACGCAATCGGCAACGCCTGGGCCGCGCCGGCGGGATACGTGTAGTTCCCGCCCGTTCCATACGCGACCTGAGATTTTGACCCGCCGGCCACGGCACTGAGGTACGCCAGCACGTCCGAGGATTCCGTGACGTCGAAGCAGAGTCCAACCGATTTCCACATCTCGCCGCCGACAGGAACATACGCCAGCCGGATTTCGAAATCGGGCGGCGGCGAAGTCTTGAGCCGCAGCGCCGTGCGCGTGCCGCCGGACTGCAACTGCGTCAGTTTGCCGTCGGCGTATTTCCACTGACCGCTGCGGATCTCCCACAGATCGGGCCGCGACGCGGCGAAGTTGTCCTGCACGACGAGTTTGCCACCGAGCGCGGCGAGCGCATCGACCGGTTCGTCGGGCAGTGCAGCGAGCGCCTTCGCGGCCTCTTCGGCCTCCGCCAGTTGCCGGCGCGCGAGTTCGACGGCGGACTTCGCGGCGGCGATTTGCCGCTCGGCGGCTTGCAGATGCGCTTCCATCACAAAAGACCGCAGGCCCGGTTGATGCGCTTCGGGCGGCAGGCTGACGGTTTGAATCGGGAACTCGCCAAACCGCAGGAACGCCGGCACGACTGGTATGATCGGCCGGTTCTTGTCCGGGTTGCGGTCGTCGCCGCGGAGGTGCAGGAACGTTTCCGCCGCGAGATTGCAGTCGAACGCCC
>CAZDGB010000471.1:0-2895 GCA_964504645.1 uncultured Planctomycetaceae bacterium
GGGCGCTGATCAACTCCGCCAAGACGATCCGTATTCCGGCGTACATGGTCGAACTCCTCACCAAGTGGCGGCGCGCCACGGCGAAACTCGACGACGAACTCGGCCGGCCCCCCACACAGGAGGAAGTCGCCAAGGAACTCGGCTTGCCGAAGAAAAAGCTGAGCATCGTCAAGAAGGCAATCCAGCTCTACAACACGACACCGCAGACCGATGAAGATGATGGCTGGTCGATGAACGATATGGTGCCCGACGAGCGGATCAAAGGCCCCGAGGACGAGCTCCTCAACAACGACAACCTGAAGCACGCCTACCGCCTGCTCGACCAGATGGACCCCCGCGAGGCGACCATCCTGCGGATGCGCTTCGGCCTCGACGACGCCGAGCCGAAGACGCTCAAAGAGATCGGCGAACTCCTGGGTTTGACGCGGGAGCGCGTCCGCCAGATCGAAACCGAAGCGCTGCAGATGCTGGCCAAGGGGATTTTGGGGGATTGATGCTAGCGGAAGCCCAGGGATGGCCATCCCTGGGCTTCTCGTGCGAGCACTCAATCCCACCAGACCCAATACGCGAACGTCCCCGGCGGAGGGGGTTTGGGCGGCGTCAACTCGTACCCCTCGGACTGATCCGCCGCGTCCCGCACTTCGTCGGGATCGAGAGGTGCGACCATTTCGGCGATAGCGGGTTGCCGCAAGGATGAATAGATCCAGACCGTATCGGAGTACGGCCAACTCCGCAGTGTTTTGTCCTCGTACGGTTCGACGTCGGTGATCGAAACCAGAACGTCGCGGACCTCGGCCTGAGCGCGGATGCTCTTGAGATGCCGATACCAGGCGGCAGCCGTATCAAACGGCGGATCGGGCGTCACATTGGCGGCGATGGAATGTTTGGCTCGATTGCCCTCGAAGATATCTTCCAGCGATACGGGAATGTTCCTCGCCTTCGCTACGGTCGTTCCACCTCGTTCGATGACCGACCGCAATAATCTCTGACATGCCTCAGCATCGAAGTCTTCTTGGTGATCGGGAATCACCCGCAATTCATCCAATCGCATGGATTCCACGGGAAATTCGTCTTCACTCATCCGTCGCTGAGCAACATCAGCCTTCGGTACGAAGAGCCGGCGAATGAATTCCCACACTATTTGACCTTCCCGCGATCTTCAATTGCCGCCCGCAGGTCCTGGATTCCAGCCAACCACGCGTCACGCTCGGCATCATCGCAGCAGTTGAGTTGATCGCTACTTACTGCGAGAAATTCAACGACAGCAGACTTTTCGACCAGCGGCCAGTCGCGGAACTTGTGATAGTTCAGCGTTTCAAAGAAATGTCCAGGATAAAGATCCTCGACGGAATGCGGCGGCGCGAGGATTTCCAAGACACGGGGAAGAAAGTGCTTGTAGGTGCCGACATCGTCCCAATGATCACCGGTTTCCCACAGCAGCTTCTGCGAGAGTTCGAGTTTCAATTGTCTCAAGGGTGACTGGTTGATCTCGCGGATTTCCGCATCGTCGTAACAGAACGTGCAGAATTTCCCGGCGGCAACATACGGCTCGAACACTCGATAAAGCTGCTCCACGGCTGGCGAAGCATCGGTCAACGGAATTGCCTTTCACTTCGACGCCAACCCGGCCAATTCCTGCGCCCAGTCCTGCAGCGCCTTCACCCGCGGCGCCGGGTTCTGGATCAGCGCTTCCAGCGCCTGCACGACGGCGTGGCAGCCGGGCAGGGTGGTGACGCAGGGGACGCCATTCATCACGGCGGCGGCGCGAATTTTGCCTTCGTCGGTCCGCGCCCCTTTGCCGCTCGGCGTGTTGAAGATGAATTGAATCTCGTCGTTCGCCATCAGGTCGAGCAGGTTCGGCCGGCCCTCCTGCAGCTTTTTGACGAGTTCGACTTCGATCCCCGCTTCCCTCAGCACCCGGGCCGTGCCGGACGTGCTGGCGATCTTGAAGCCGAGTTCCTTCAACCGCTTGGCCGTCGGCAGAATCGCGTACTTGTGCCGGCCGGCGAGGCTGATGAAGACCCGGCCGTGGCGCGGCAACGTGTTCCCCGCGGCGATCTGGCTTTTGGCGAACGCGATCGGGAACGATTCGTCGATCCCCATCACTTCGCCGGTCGATTTCATCTCCGGCCCGAGGATGATATCGACCCCCGCAAACCGGTTGAACGGGAAGACGCTTTCCTTCACCGACGTGTGCCGCGGCGTCACTTCGTCCATCACGCCTTGTTCAGTCAGCGAGACGCCGACCATGATCTTCGCGGCGATCTTCGCGAGCGGGACGTTGGTCGCCTTGGAAACGAACGGCGACGTCCGGCTGGCGCGGGGGTTCACTTCCAGCACGTAGACGACGTCGACATCGCCTTCCCGCTTCACGGCGTACTGCACGTTCATCAGGCCGCGGACCTGCAACTCGGCGGCGAGTTTGTACGTCGCCTGCTTGATCTCCTCGACGACGGCATCCGGCAGCGAGAACGGCGGCAAGACGGACGCCGAGTCTCCTGAATGGACTCCGGCCTCTTCGATATGCTGCATCACGCCGCCGACGATCGTCCGTACTCCGTCCGAGACGGCGTCGACGTCGACTTCCGTGGCGTCTTCCAGGAACTGGTCGATCAGCACCGGCCGGTCGGGCGAAACGTTGACCGCTTCCGACATGTAGCGATGGACCGATTCCTCGTCGTAGCAGATTTCCATCGCGCGGCCGCCGAGGACGTAGCTCGGCCGCACCAGCACCGGGAAGCCGATGCTCCGCGCGATCGTGCGGGCGCCTTCGGAGTCGATCGCCGTGCCGTTCGGCGGCTGCTTCAAGCCGAGGCGGTCAAGAATCTGTTTGAACCGCTGGCGGTCTTCGGCGGCGTCGATCATGTCGGGGCTGGTGCCGATGATCGGCACACC
>CAZDGB010000472.1:0-2867 GCA_964504645.1 uncultured Planctomycetaceae bacterium
TTTGCCCAGATACCCAAATCGGATGAGAAATCCTCGCCGGTCGCCGACGATTCGTTTGAGGACGAAATCGAAGAGCCGGTCCGCCGGAAAACTCGTTCTTACGACGAAGATCCGATCGCCTCGCGCGATGAACTACCGGCACGGAAATCAAACTCGCAACGGAATGACCGCGTCGCTGTAGCCGACCGCCGATCTCGCGCCGCGGCCGAAAATAAGGAAGACATTCGAGAAGCCTCGCATACCGATCGTCGTACGGCAGATTCTGCGACCGTCGCTGAATCGCGCCGCGCTGCGGCGGATCAACGCCGCTATGAACCGGTCGACGAGGAAGTGACCACGTCGTTCGTGGAAGAATCGGTCTCGAAGAAACTTTCCAAGCTCAAACCATCACAGGTGTCCTATTTGCAGTTGTGCCCGCAGGCACAAGGCGAAGTGCGGGCTTTGATTCAGGGACTCGAAGACGAGAATCTCGAGCAGGTAAAGCGGAACGTCCACCGCCTCGGACGGTTGGGGGCTGACGCATCCGCGGCGTTGCCGGCGCTGGCGCAACTCGAAAAGCATCCTGACGGGCAGATTCGGGTCCACGCCGCGCTGGCGATTTGCCGCATCGATACGGTGACGCCCTCCGCACTAGACATCTTGATGCAGGAACTGAAGTCATCCGATCCCGGACTGCGGTCGTTTGCGGCCGCCGTGATTGCTGAACTCGGCCCGCAAAGCGGCGAGGCGATGCCGGCCCTCGTGGAAGCGTTGCAAGACCGCGACCCGTACGTCCGGCTGCATGTGGCGGAAGTGCTGATCCGCTATGACGAGTATTCGGAACAGGCCCTGGAGACTTTGCTTCGCGGCTTGAACAATTCCGACGAAAACATCCGCTGGCTGACGACCTATTCGCTGGCGGAACTTGCGCCGCAGTCGGAACACGCCGTAGCGGCGCTCGCACAACTGCTGGACGATCCCTCGATGAAAGTCCGCATCGGCGCTGTCTATGCGTTGGGCGAAATCGGCGGACTGTCACTGTCCGCCGCGCGGCAACTGCGACGTTACGAGCACGATTCCAACCTGGAACTCAGTTCCGCTGTCGCTTACGCGCTCGAACAAATCGAGACCGCCGTCAAACAGCGGAACTAAACAAAAATTCCTCACGCGGTCCGGCATTTCTGGCCGATTCCTTGCCCGCATGACCAGGGCGAGGCTGCCGCCGCGGTCTTGTCGTTTCCGCGCGCCGAAAATAGAGCCAATTTCTGCACGGCGGTTTTTTCGTTCCCCGGCGCCTATAATCGTCGAGGGTGGTTGCACAGACTTTGAGGGTTGTGCAGCCTGAGAAGCCCGTTCGAGACACTGCGTGAGGAGTTCGCCATGCGCCTGGGTCGAATCCGCCATCACCTCGCCTTTCGTTGGGTCGCCGTCGTCGCATTGCTCGCCGTTTCGCACGTCATGCTGCGCGGCCAGACGACCACCGCCACCGGCCGCTTCGAACAGCAGACTTATCACGACGAACAGGGAGATCACGCCTACACGGTCTTCCTCCCCGCTGGTTATCGGGCGGATCGCAAATACCCGGTCGTGCTCTTCCTGCATGGCGCCGGCGAGCGCGGCCGCGACGGACACAAGCAATTAACCGTTGGTCTGGCCCCGTATGTGAAAGCCAAAGCGGCGACTTTTCCGTTTATTGCTGTCTTCCCGCAATGCGAAGATTTGGAGGGTCGGCTGCTGACCAGTTGGAAAGCCGACACGTCCGACGGCCGCCGCGCGCTGAAGATTCTCGATGAAGTGCAATCCAAATTCGGCGCCGATGCCGAACGGACCGTGCTCGCCGGCTGGTCGATGGGAGGATATGGGGCCCTGAGCCTCGGCGCCGCCGAACCGAAGCGCTGGGCGGCCGTGGTCGCGATTTCCGGCGGAGCCGATCCCGATTCGCTCACTCCGCTCAAAAATACACCCGTCTGGATCTTCCACGGCGCGAAAGACAAACTCGTGCCGGTGACGGAATCTCGCACAGCCGCGGAAGCCCTTAAAACCGCCGGCGGCAACGTCACTTACACGGAATTCCCGGATGCCGGCCACGTACCGTTCGAGGAAACGTTCGGCAACGACAGTCTATTCCGGTGGATGCTCGATCCAAAATCCCCCGCACAGCTTGCGGTGCAATCGAAGCGCGCGAAACCCCTCGTTCCACCGCCGCCTTTCGTCCCGGCTGTCGACATCCCGCAAGCGGTCGGCGTTCGTCTGGGAAATGACGCGTTGCAAGCCCTGTCGTATGCCGGCCCGCAACTCGTTCCAGCGAATTTGCTGACGGGCACACTGGGCGACATGTATGACAGCACGTCCGCCGCTGGCCGCCAGTTCAACGTGACGTTCTCTGGCATCCGCTACAACGCGCAGCTGGAACGAGTCGTTGTAAAATCGGTCGGCGACAACCGCGTCAACGTCCAACTCGGATTGCGCAACGCCATCATGACGATCGGCGGCACGTCGGTCGTCGGAGCGCGGCATTCCGCGCAAGCCGGGCCGATCAACATCGGCATCGGGCACAGCGGCCCCGTCTGGCTCAGCCTCGACGTCGCGCCGAGCGTCGCGAATCGCAAGATCCGTCTACAGCTTCTCGGCGCGAGCTTCCAGATTCCGCCGAACAACTTTTATGTCACCCAACCAGCCGGCGTCTCGGTCGCCGGGTTCGGCATGACGCAGGAACGCGTTGTCGAAAGTCTGACGAGCGGTCTGTACGGCAGCCGCGGACGCATCGAGAACGAAGTCCGCAATCAGCGGCCGACGCCTCCGGCAGAACTGTCGTGGTGAGCCTCGACCTGCTCACCCGCAAGACCATCCGCGAACTGAGGACCGCCCGCGCCCAGACCATCGCCCTG
>CAZDGB010000473.1:0-759 GCA_964504645.1 uncultured Planctomycetaceae bacterium
CAAAGCTGGGCCTGACCGCAGATTGCAAATGTGTCGTTGATTTCGGCTGCGGCTACGGCACGTTCTCGATTCCAGCATCGAAAATGATTCGCGGCACCGTCCATGCTCTCGATCTTGAGCCAGAAATGATTGCGTCCACGAAAGCCAAGGCCGTCGAACAACGGCTCTTCAACCTAGAGATGTGCCAACGGGATTTTGTGAGTACGGGTTGCGGGCTCCCCGACGCCTCTGCCGACTACGTGATGCTCTTCAACATTTTGCACGCCGAAGAGGCGGCAACGCTTCTCGCTGAGGCAAAGCGGGTCTTGAGAATTGGAAAGAAACTGGCGGTCATGCACTGGAATTACGATCCTGAGACGCCTCGCGGCCCCAGTATGAACATTCGCCTTCGACCGGAGCAGTGCGTGTCGCTGGTGGAGCGCGCCGGGTTTTCGGTTGAAAATCTGGTTGATCTTCCGCCATTTCATTACGGGTTTGTCGCCAGACCGGCGTAAGATCTGTCACAAATCCGCCTTCTTCATCGCCTCTTGATATTTCTCCTCCAGTTCGCCATCGAGAGCGACGTGCTGATAGATCGCCAGTGTCTCCCGGCGTGCGTGGCCGGTGATCATTTGGAGTTCGGCATCGGCCATGCCGGAATGCCGCGTGAGCCAAGTAATCGCCTGATGGCGAAATGTGTGCGGTGTGGCCGCGACGCCGGCTTCATCGGCGTAGTCCTTAACGATCTGTTGGACGCGCCGGGTCGTGAATTTCGAGTTC
>CAZDGB010000473.1:769-2860 GCA_964504645.1 uncultured Planctomycetaceae bacterium
TTTGGAACAGCCAGCGGTTGTTCGGATGCGCGGCGATGTGAGTTCTCAGCGCTGTGGCAAAACTTTTGCCGAACAACACAACCCGGTCCTTGTCCCCTTTGCCACGGTTGATCCTGATCTTGTGATTCTCAAGATCGAGGTCGGCAACCTCGATATTGCACAGTTCTGAGACTCGGACAGCCGTCTGAAACAACAGCCGCAGCATCAAGGCATGTTGCACATCCTCGGCGCGGTCCACGACTTCATAGAACCGGCGGAAATCTTCGGCGTTGAGAACTCGTGGCAGCCGCCTACCTTTTTTCGCCGGCCGAAGCTGGCATTCTTTGCGAACCTGCTTGGCGACGTATCGCCACCCCTCGTAATCCAGACCGTGCTTGCGAACGATCCGCGAGATTTGAGACACGATTCCCGATTTCGCCTTTCCGTTTTGGGATGCGAAAGTCGCCGCGTTTTTGGTCATGCTCGATGCTCCAGATGGGCAAAATGTCGGTTCGATTTCGTGGATCAGCCATTATGCGAAATTGTTTTGGTCAGTTCTTCGGGGCTTTGAGTGTCATGATGCTCTTGATCGAATAGACCGGGATGCGGATTTCTGTCACTCCCGCAGTGTCCTCGACAACAAGATAGTCCGATCCGACAGTGGTGATCTTGTGGCTGAGCGGCAGATCGTCCATCAGTGAAATCTCGAACTTCCCGGCGACTTCCTTCAACGCGATTTCCTGCTCCGTCTTGAGCAACGACAGGAAGCTCGCCTTGGATTGATGCGGACCTTCACCAAGCGCCGCAAAGGCAGAAATTGAGATCAAGGAGACGAGGACCAGAACAGTCTCAATTCGTTTCATCATTGAACTCCACTGCGACTCGATTTTGACCTCAGAAAAACGACGATTTACCGCTCCATGTCCCGCTCCAAGGCGATGACCTCGGTCTCCTGAACTTCAAACGTGGCGAACGGGTTGTCCCACAACTGTCCGTCAGTGCGGGGATAAACCCGAAGCGATAGGCCAGTTTCGGTTTGTTTAATGGCGATGTCGTACCGGTGATTGATCTCCACATACACACGATCAGGCAGTTCGGCGTCATAGTCGATCTCGAAAGTCATCGTGACGGATTCCTTTTGTGTGATCACGGTCGAATAAGTGGAATGATGTCATTGGGTCGGTTCGCCGTGGCCTGTCCCGCACCACAAGGGTTGGCAACAGTGGATTTTCTGAGCAGGGTCGAAATTGCTGTGGAACTTCAGGGATGCAAAGTCAGAATCGTCTCGACTCGTTTCATGTTATTCGCTCCTTGGTGAGACTGTGCGACGTGGCTGGAATTGCAGATTCATGAATTGTCGGCGAGTTTCTTGAGCGTGCGGTAGAACGAGGCGCGGCTCTTGCCGGTGATTCGGCACCACTCGCTCAACTGGTCGTTCTGCGAGTCAGGGAAGCGGCTGCAAACTTGTCTCATGACTCTCAAGTCTTTGCTCTTGTTGTCCAGCCGCTTGCTGGCGTCCGATTTCTTGCCGAGGGTCTGAAGCTGACTTTCGATCAACTGTCGCCAATCCATTCCCTCCTGACGAGCGTAGATCAGCTTCCGCAACGAAGGACCGAGCAGCCGCAATGACAACTGCCGGTCATCCGCCCGCTCGGCGATGAAGTCGATGACGGTCGCGGCTTCATCCGGCGTGATCCCACTGAAACCTTTGGACGCGATGTTCCGCATCATTTCGATGACTTCCTCGTTGGTTGCATCCAACTGGAAAATATCGCAACGGCTCAGAACCGCCTTGAAGGCGTCGTTTTTCTGAGGGATGACATTGGCGGCAAAAATGCACAGGCTGGTGAATTCAAAACTGGTCGGCAACCCGGCCGGCATTTGACTGCTGTTGTACGTGACGATCCGGGGGGAGCCCCACAGCGCCGAACGAAGCAATCCCAGATGCGGCATGGAACCGAACATCGAATCCACGTCGTCAAAGAAAATGACCGCATCGTCGCGGTGAAGGTACAGGGTCGAGAACAGGCTCAGCGGTGTGACATGGCTGTTGATCAGGATCGGATCAATTCCCTCCTCTTCCAGTGTTCTCAGAATGGTCCGACTTTTACC
>CAZDGB010000474.1:0-2838 GCA_964504645.1 uncultured Planctomycetaceae bacterium
GCTCGATATGATGTTCCACCGCTTCGACCACGACGATGGCGTCGTCCACCACGATGCCGATCGCCAGCACCAGGCCGAAGAGCGTGAGATTGTTCAAGCTGAAACCGACGATCGCCATCGCGGCGAACGTGCCGACGATGGCGACGGGCACGGCGATGAGGGGAATGATCGCTGGCCGCCACCCTTGCAGAAAGACCAGCACCACCAGCGCCACCAGGATGATGGCGTCGCGGAGCGCATTGAAAACTTCCTCGATCGATTCGCGAATGAACGGCGTGGTGTTGAAGCCGATGTCGAACGCCACTCCTTCGGGGAAGTCCTTGGACAATTCCTCCATTTTGCTGCGCACCGCCTCCGCCGTGTCGAGGGCGTTGGCGTCCGGCAACTGGAAGATGGCGATGCCCACCGTCGGCTTCTGGTCGAAGCGGTTCTGAATGTCTTCGCTGCGGGCGCCGAGCTCGACGCGGGCGATGTCCCGAATCCGCACCATGCCGCCGTTGTGTTCGGCCCGCACGATGATGTCGGCGAATTCCTCAACGTCGGTCAGCCGGCCGACCACCGAGAGCGGCAATTGCCGCGACACGGAACCGCTCGTCGGCGATTGCCCCACGGCCCCCGCCGCAACTTGCAGGTTCTGCTCGCGAATCGCCGCCACGACGTCGGTCACCGTCATGTGCAGCGTCGAGAGCTTTCCGGGATCGACCCAGACCCGCAGCGCGTAGTCTTGCTGGCCGAACAGAAACGCCTCGCTGATGCCCGGCAACCTCGCCAATTCGTCTTTAATGTGGAGCAGCGCATAGTTGCTAAGGTAGAGCTGGTCGTAGCGACGATCCGGCGAATTGAGGCTCGCCACCAGCAGAATGTCGGGCGAACGCTTGCGGGTCAGCACGCCGGTCGCGCGGACGACGTCCGGCAACTGAGGCAACGCCAGGCTCACGCGGTTCTGCACCAGCACCTGCGCGAGATTGAGGTCCACGCCCGGCTTGAACGTCACCGTCAGCGTGTACGATCCGTCGCTCGTGCTCTGCGAGGACATGTAGAGCATGTCCTGCACGCCGTTCACCTGCTGCTCGATCGGTGCGGCGATCGTCTCCGCCACGACCTTCGCGTCGGCCCCGGGATAATTGCAGTCGACCTGCACGGTCGGCGGCGTCACCGGGGGATACTGCGCCAGCGGCAGTTGAAACACCGCGATCGCCCCGGCCAGCGTCACCACGATGGAAAGGACGCTGGCGAAAATCGGTCGGTCGATAAAGAACCGGCAGAACATGGGCGGGCTACATCACGGGAGGGCGACCAGCGGCTTCGGCGTTCAATTTCAAGTAGGGTGGGCCAAGTCTTTGCAGCCCATCGATTCGCGGAAAACTGGTGGGCCTCGCAACGCCTCGACCCACCCTACCAGCGTTTTCCCTTTCGCAGATCCACGGCATTAACTTTTGGACGATTTCTCGGCGACTTCTTCCTTTTCCTTCTTCGGTTCGTTCAACGGCTTCGGCGTGACTTTCAGACCCGGACGCACGCGTTGGAGGCCTTTAACGATCACGCGGTTCTCCGTCGTCAGTCCGGTCTCGACCACGCGAAATCCTTCATACAGGCGTCCGGTTTTGATTCGGCGATATTCGACTTCGTCGTCGCCGTTGAGGATGTAGACAAACCGTTGCCCCTGATCGGAACCGAGCGCCTCTTCCTGAATCAGCACGGCCTCGTGCGGTTCGCCGATCGGCACGCGAATCCGCACGAACATGCCGGGCGACAGCAGCTTGTGCGAATTGTCGATGTCGGCCCGTAGCCGCAGCGTGCCGGTCGTGCCGGACAGTTGGTTGTCTTCGAAATTGATCACGCCGGTCAGCGAGAAATCCTCGTCTTCGTCGGCGAGCGCCAGTTGCACGGGGATCGCTTTGTCCTGCGGCGACGTCAGCTTCCCCTCGGCGATCAGTCGGCGCAGCTGCAACACCGTCCGCTCGTCGATGTCGAAGTAAGCATACAACGGGTCGAGCGCGACGATCGTCGCGAGCGGTGTGTCGTCGATTTTGATCAGATTGCCGGGGTCGACCATGCGGCGGCTGATCCGCCCCGTGATCGGCGATTTGATCAGCGTGTATTCCAGATTCAGTTCGGCCATCTGCACCGCCGCGCGGGCCGCTTCGAGTTCGGCTTCGATCTCCATCCGCTCGTATTTGGTGAGTTCCAGTTCCTCCGCCGTCGTCACCTTTTGCTCTTTCAGACGCACCAGACGTTCTTCCTGCCGCTTTGTCCGTTGATGCCGCGTTTCCAGTTGTTTGACGTTGGCTCTCGCCTGAGCCAGCGCGGCCTGGAACGGCCGCGGGTCGATCTGAAACAGCTTCTGCCCTTCCTTGACGTCCTCGCCGTCCGTGAAATCGACACTATCCAGATAGCCGCCGACGCGGGCCCGCAAGTCGATGTACTTCACTGGGGCCAACCGGCCGGTCGTCTCTTCGAAATCGGTAATCGTCCTGACCACGGGCTGTGCGATAAAAACCTCTGGCGGCTTGGGAGCGGGTGGCGCCGCAGCGGTCTTATGGCATCCCGCCGAGACGGCGCAGAGCAGGCCTGCGAGCACAATGCCGCTCAAAACGCGAGTCGCAAGCTGAATTTTGAGCATAATTTATCTCAATCGCACGCAAACCACTCGACAATGACTGACCAGTCAGTCATAATACACATGTTGATTGTAGCTCCGTCAAGAGTGAATTCAAGCACGTTTACCGTTTTCAGTCTGCCAACCCGTCAGCGACACCCCGAATCGCTTGCGAGTTCGCAAGGTCACAATCTGTCTCTCATGAGCTCTGCCACCGTCACCGAAGATGCCCGCAAGTT
>CAZDGB010000475.1:0-2808 GCA_964504645.1 uncultured Planctomycetaceae bacterium
CTACTCGACCTTGTACTCCCGCGACAGCGTCTCTAACGCGTCCACGACGCCTTTTTCCGTCATGCCCATGTCGCGGACGATCTCCGTGGTCGCCTGGCGGTTGCCGGTCAGTTCCTTGGCTTCGGCGTGAATGCGGCCGTTGGCGTCGAAGCTGTACGACACTTCCACGGGCGAACCGGAGGGAAGATTTGGCGGCAAATCGACCACGAAATCGCCGATTTGCGTGCAGGCTTCCGGCTCCGGCGCGTCGCCTTGCAGGATATAGACGTGGGCCTTCCGCTGGTTCGGCGAATTCGTCGAGAACCGCTCCGTCACGCGGTAGGGGATGGGCGTCCCTTTGGGAATCATGATGTGATTCACCTTCATGGTGCGGTTCTGCTGATCGCTGACCTTGACGCCTAACGCGTGCGAATTGATTTCCGACGTCTGCACCGATTTCAGCCGCGTGATGACCGTCTGGGCGATCTTCGTCGAGCCCCGGTTCTCGCGGGCTTCGAGAATCGCCGCGTGGATCGCGGCCCCCTGGGCGACGGCTTCCTCCGGCTTCAACTCGCGGGACGGCTCCCGTTTACAGACTTCCTTCAGCATCTGCTCGACCGACGGCATGTAGGTCGAACCACCGACGAGGACCACTTCGCTCAGCTTTTCGGGCGCCACGCCGGCCTGCTGCAGCACGAGTTCCGTCGTGTCGCGGGTCCGCTGCAACAAGTCCGCCGTCATGCGCTCGAAGTCGCTGCGGGTGAGGGCCACCGACAGCGTCTTCCCCTTGAAGTAAACGCTGATCGGCACTTCCTTCTTCGTGCTCAGCGCCCGCTTGGCGTCCTCGCATTCCACAGTGAAGCTGCGGACGGCCTCCTGATCCTGTCGCGGGTCTTCGCCGAACTTGCGGTTGAACTGTTCGGCGAGGTGATCGACGAGCCGCCGCGTCCAGTCGATGCCGCCGAGCATCACGTCGCCGTCGGTCGCCTTCACTTCGAACCGCGTCGGCGTGTACTTCACCACGGTGACGTCGAACGTGCCGCCCCCCAGGTCATACACTAGGATCGTCTTGGCGTCCTGTTTGAGTTCGGCGCGGCCCAGTTCGCCCTTCATCCACGCGTAGGCGAGCGTCGCCGCCGTCGGCTCGTTGATGATGTCGACGACGTTCAACCCTGCGATGCGGCCGGCGTCCTGCGTTGCCTTGCGGCGAATGTCGTTGAAGTAGTACGGCACCGTAATCACCGCGTTGGCGATCGTGCCCCCGATGTATTTCTCCCCGTCCTGCTTCAGCTTCTTCATGACCAGGGCCGAGATGAATTCCGGCGTCAGCTTCTTGTTCTGATAGATGACGTAGAACTCTTTGTTCCCCATTTGCCGCTTGATCGCCTCGACGATGTGGTCCGGCGATTCGTGGCTCGTGCGTTCGAAGCTCGGCCCGACCACCACCTGGCCGTCGTCGCCCAGGAGCACGACGGACGGCGTGATGTTGCGTCCGTCGGCGTTGAGGAGGTTGCGGGGATTGCCGTCGGCCCCCAATTGGGCGATGGCCGAGTAAGTGGTGCCCAGGTCGATGCCGACCGTCTGACCGTCGATAAACTTCATAACGTGTCCTGCCTGTGCTTCTGCGGCCGGGCGAACGCCGCGGCCGTGGTGCGAATCGTGCCTGTCGAGACTTGGGTCCTGTCACGTGCTACGGGAACGACGCCGCGCTTCTGGCAAAGAGTTCGCGCCGCCGGGCGGAATCGCGCCGGCGGAAACGAGCAGAACACGGCGTGCGGAGACGAACGCTTCCCATTTTGCTGAGCGCGGGAGGGGGAATCAAGGCCGCTTGGACCCGTTTCCAGGTCGCGCCTTTTCGCCGTCAATGTATTTGGGTGGCACGCCCTGAGGCTTTGCAAAGGGCGTTGTGTACGGCGGAAAACCACGCCCTTCGCAAAGCCTCAGGGCGTGCCACCCCGGCGAGGGCGACAGCGGGGCCGAAATTCACAGGAAATTCGCGCTGCGGTACAGAACCGCGTTCAGGTCAACAGCCCCTCGATTTCGGCCCGCGTGAACTTCCGTCCAAGACGGGCACCCATCTGCGAGACGATCCGCGACGCCGCGTGCGACGCCAAATGGCCGGCGTCCTTCCACGACAGGCCGTTGGTGATGCCGTAGAGCACCCCTGCGGCGTACATGTCGCCGGCCCCGGTGGTATCGACGGCCTCCACGCGGACGCCTTCCACCGGGAAGATCTGCCCGCCATGCATGAGCAGCGACCCGTCCGCACCGAGCGTCAAGGCGACGTCGGACGCGTGCCGGTGGATGTGCTGGGCGCATTCGATCGGGCTGGTGTGCCCCGTCAGCGCACGCGCCTCTTCCAGATTGCAGAAGAGCAGGTCGACCGGCCCTTCGATCAGTTCCCAGAACAATTCGCGGTTGAGGCCAACCAGAAACGGATCGGAGACGGTGAACGCGACCTTTACGTTGTTCGCTTTGGCGAGATGAATCGCCTTGAGCGCCGCCTGCTTCGTCGATTCGCCTGTGAACAGGTAGCCTTCGACGTAGACGTATTGCGCCTTGCGGATTTCGGCTTCGGAGATATCGTCCGGACCGAGCGTCGACGACAGGCCGAGATGCGTGAGCATCGTCCGCTGGGCGTCTTCGGTGATCAGTACGACGCACGTCCCGGTCTGGCCGGGAATCTGCGGGACTTCGATTTTGACGCCGAGTTCCCGCATGTCCTTCAGCCAGAAATCGCCGAGCGCGTCTTTCCCGACTTTGCCGGCGTAGGCCGCTTTCCCGCCGAGGTCGACGATCCCCGTAATCGTATTTGCCGCCGACCCACCG
>CAZDGB010000476.1:0-2798 GCA_964504645.1 uncultured Planctomycetaceae bacterium
CTTCCAATGCTGCGGGTCGTACGCCGGGGCGAAGAACGCGGCGAGTTGGAAATATTCGGCCTGCGAGATGGGATCGAACTTGTGATCGTGGCATTGGGCGCAGTGCATCGTCAGGCCGAGCACGTTGCTCGAAACGATCTGCACCGTGTCGAATAGCACTTGGTGCCGGATGTCCGACGTATTCAATTCCGGCGCGTAAGTAACGTCCGCCGCTTGCCGCAGAAAGCCGGTTGCCGTGAGCAGGTCAATTGTTTCCTCGTCATATCGCGGCGAGGATTTCCAATCGACGAGCTCGTCGCCGGCGAGTTGCTCCAGCAGAAACCGGTCGAACGGCTTGTCGGCGTTGAGCGCGCGGACGACCCAATCGCGGTATTTCCAGATCCGTTCGCGCTCCTCGATGATGCCAGCGTCGTTGTCGGTCGCGATCGTATCGACATACCCGGCCGCGTCGAGCCAATGCCGTCCCCACCGCTCACCGTAGTGCGGCGACGCCAGCAACCGGTCGGTCAACCGGTCGAACGCGTCGGGGGATTCATCGGCAAGGAACGCGTCAACTTCGTCCGGCCGCGGCGATAAGCCAAGCAGATCCAGCGTGACGCGGCGAATCCACGCCGTTCGGTCCGCCGGAGACGAGAACGTTAAGTTGTTCGCAAGCAACTTCTGCTTGAGAAACGAGTCGACCGGACTTGAGGCATTCGCCGGTGGCGAGACCCGAACTGGTTTGCGAAACGCCCACCACTCGCGATCAGCGTCCGAGACGACAAAGGGCGGAATCGGTTCGCCGAAATAATCGGCCGGCGCGCCGGCATTCAGCCAGTCGCGGATCACAGCCAAATGTTCGGATGTGGGTTTCAGCGCTTCGCCCGGCGGCATTTCCTGACGCTGAATTCGCTGAAAGAGCCGGCTGTCGGCCGCGGAACCGGGCACGATCGACGGGCCGTTCTTTCCGCCTTGCAACAGCAGCGGCAGCGACCGCAGGTCGAGGTCGGCCTCGCGTCCTTCGCCGCCGTGGCACTTCCAGCAATACGCCTTCAAAATCGGAGCGACAGCGGTTTCAAACCGCAGCGATCGCGTCGTGTTGAGGAGCAAGGCGTCCGCCGGTTCGTCCTCAGCGAAGAGAAAGGACGGGACGGCCAACGCGATGGCGACGGTCAAACGCAACAGATTCTGCCACACCGACATCGCAGGCCCTCCCGGTTTCCTCAATTGTAAGGTCCGCAGGACCGTTTGCCATGCGAAGATGACAATCTCACTTGACGGCGGTATCGTCGCGGCAGGACGTTTGGCTCTTCGTCATCGGGAGAACATCTCATGCGGCGTGCTTTCTGTTCTCTACTGTATCTAACAGCGACGATGTTATTCGCCGCGGACGACACCGAGATCGTCCCGGCAACCGATCGGCCGCAGCCGAAAGCGCCGGCCGACAGTGCGAAATGCGTCGCTTTGCCCGCGGGATTTCAGCTCGACATCGTGGCGTCGGAACCTTTGACACGCTCGCCCTCTGCGATCGCGTTCGACGAGCAGGGCCGGTTGTTCGTCACGGAAATCCACGGCTACAACCTCGACGGTTATCTCGACATCCTCGAACTCAACCAGACCGGCAAACTCGACCGCGAAGTCCGCCGCGTGCGGCATGCCTCGCCTGAAAATCAGGCCGCGGCGAAGAAAGAAACGTTTGGCACCGTCAAGCTGCTCACTGACACGAACGGCGACGGCGTGATGGACAAGGCCGATGTCTGGGCCGACCGCCTGCCGCCGTGTCATGGCGTGATCGCGGCCCGCGGCGGCGTCATCGTGGTGTGCACGCCGGACATTGTCTTTCTGGCGGATAGCGACGGCGATGGCAAAGCGGAAGTTCGCGAGACGCTGTTCACGGGCTTCGGCCACGAATACATCGAGCGAAGTTTGAGTAATCCGCGTCAGGGACCAGACAACTGGATCTACGTCGCTGCCGGTGGCGGAGGCGGGACGATCACCGGGCCGCATCTTGCCGAACCCGCCGTCATCGGCCACACCGACTTCCGCTTCAAGGCCGACGGCTCGGCAATCGAACCGGCCACCGGCCGCGAGAGCATGTTTGGCCTCGCGCTGACCGATTTCGGCGACCGCTTTCATACGATCATGACGTACGTCAGCCCGCTGCCGCATCATTACCTGGCCCGCAACCCGTTCGTGCAGTCGCCGCGGGATGCGGTCGGCATCGCGCCGACGCGGAAGCTGTTTCCCATCAGTCAGCCCGATCCGTGGCGGAAGGCCCGCGGCTCGGACCCCGAATGGATCAAATTCTACGGCGCGGCCGAGACCCTCCCCAACGGCCAGTTCACGTCGTCGAGCGGCCAGACGATCTACCGATCGGACGAGTGGCCCCAGAAATACCGCGGCAATTATTTCGTCTGCGATCCGGCGAACAACCTCGTGCATCGCGTGCTGCTCGAACAAGTTGGCGCGGGCTACACCGCGAAGATCGCCCCCGAAAACGAGACGACCGAGTTCCTCCCGTCGACCGATCAATGGTTCCGACCGATCAATCTCAGCACCGGACCGGACGGCCAGCTTTATATCGTCGACATGTATCGCGAGATCATCGAAGACTTCTCGGCAATTCCGCGGTTCTTGCAGCAGCAATATGCCGAGGCTCTCGTCGCCGGAGAAAATCACGGCCGCGTGTGGAAGCTGTCGTGGAGCGAAACGAAACCCGCCGTGAAACCGGTGCGGCTCGATCGAGCCACCAATGACGAATTGGTCAAATTCCTCGATCATCCGAATCCGTGGCAACGCGAGACGGCGCAGCGGCTCTT
>CAZDGB010000477.1:0-2753 GCA_964504645.1 uncultured Planctomycetaceae bacterium
TCAACGGCGTCGAGGACATGCTCTACATGTCCTCGACCAGTTCCAGCAACGGATCGTACACGCTGACGGTGACGTTCGAAGTGGGGACCGATCTCGACGAGGCGCAAGTGCTGGTGCAGAACCGCGTCGCTGTCGCCATGCCACGGTTGCCGCAGGAAGTGCAGCGGCAAGGGGTCACCACCAAGAAGCAATCGACGAACATCACGCTGGTGGCGTCGCTCGTCTCGCCTGATGGACGGTACGACGACTTGTATCTCAGCAATTTCGCCACTCTGCGAGTGAAAGACGCGCTGACCCGCGTGGCGGGCGTCGGCGACGTGCAAGTGATCGGCGGCGGCACGTACGGCATGCGAATCTGGGTCAACCCGGACGCGCTGAAGGCCCGTAACCTGACGATGGGCGACGTCCTCGCCGCGGTGATGGAGCAGAACGTCCAAGTCGCCGCCGGGCAAGTTGGGCAGGCGCCGACGCCGAAAGAGCAGGGGTTCCAGTTCAACGTCTCGGTGCAGGGCCGGCTCAGCGATCCGGAGCAGTTCGGCGAGATCATCGTCAAGACGGTCAACGACAACCAGTCGGGGATGAGGGTGATTCGCGTCAAGGACGTGGCCCGCGTGGAACTCGGCGCGCAGACCTACGATCAATGGTGCGAAATCGGCGGATTGCCGGCGGCGAGCCTGCTGGTCTATCAGTTGCCCGGCGCGAACGCGCTGCAGGTGGCGGAAAACGTCAAGCACGCAATGCACGAACTGGAGGCAAACTTCCCCGACGGAATCGAAGCCATCATTCCGTTCGACACGACGATCTTCGTCGAGGAGTCGATTCACGAAGTCTACAAGACGCTGATGGAAGCCGGCGTACTGGTGCTGGTCGTGATTCTCGTCTTCCTGCAGGACTGGCGGGCGACGCTGATCCCCGCAACGACCGTCCCGGTGACGATCATCGGCGCATTCGCCGCGATGGCCGCGCTCGGCTTCTCGATCAACATGCTCACGCTGTTCGGACTGGTGCTGGCGATCGGCATCGTCGTCGACGACGCCATCGTGATCGTCGAGAACGCCGTGCATCACATCGACCGCGGCAAGCTCGATCCAAAGACGGCGACGATCAAGGCGATGGGCGAAGTCATCGGCCCCGTGATGGGCATCACACTGGTGCTGATGGCCGTGTTCCTGCCGACGGCGTTTTTGGGCGGCATCACCGGGCAGTTGTACCGGCAATTCGCGCTGACGATCGCCGCGACGGCGGTGATCAGCGCGATCAACGCCGTGACTCTCAAGCCGGCGCAGTGCGCGGTCTATCTGCGTCCGACGCCGGAGAAGAAGAACTTCTTCTATCGCGGATTCAACGTCGTCTACGACTGGTGCGAAGGGATCTATACGCGGATCGTTACGGTTGCCGTGCGGCAGACGTTCTTGATGATGGTCGTCTTTCTCGCGTTGGTCGCGCTGACCGGCTGGTGGTTTGTGCGGTTGCCGACGGGTTTCGTGCCGTCGGAGGACCAGGGCTACGCCATCGTGGCCATCCAGTTGCCGGACGCCGCGTCCCAGGAGCGGACGCGGGAAGTGACGCGGCAAGTCAGCGCGATTCTGAAGGAAACGCCCGGCGTGCGGTCGTGGTTTCTGCTCGGCGGAATGTCGCTACTCGATTCGTCGGTGACGTCGAACGCGGCGACAATGTTCATCACGTTCACGCCGTTCGAGGAGCGAGCCAAGCATCTCGAATTGAGCCAGGAGGCGATCCTCGGCAGCTTGATGGGGAAATTTCAATCGGTCCGCGAGGCGATGGTCTTCGCATTTCCGCCGCCCGGCATTCGCGGTCTGGGTGTCGCCGGCGGTTTTGAAATGAAGATCGAAGACCGCGGCGGCGTCGGCCTGCGCGAATTGCAGCAGGTCGTGCAGGAAATGGTGGTCGCGGCGAATGGGCAGACGCGTCTCGCCGGCGTGCAGTCGACGTTCCGCGCCGGCGTGCCGCAGATCTACGTCGACATCGACCGCGTGAAGGCGAAGTCGCTCGGCGTGCCGCTCGACGCGATCTTCGGCACGATGCAGGCCGCGCTCGGCTCGGCGTACGTCAACGATTTCAACAAGTTCGGCAAGACGTACCAGGTCCGCGTGCAGGCCGATCAGCAGTTCCGCTTGCAGCCGGAGGATATCCGCCGCCTGGAAGTCCGCAATCGCGACGGCCGCATGATTCCGATCGGCACACTCGCCACGATTCACAAGACGCTCGGCCCGCAGATCGTGCCGCGGTACAACCTGTATCCCTCGGCGACGATCAACGGCGCTGCCGCGCCGGGCGTCAGCTCGGGCCAGGCGCTCTCGCTCATGGAGCAGATGGCCGCCACGAAATTGCCGCAGTCGATGGGTTACGAATGGACGTCGATGTCGTTCCAGGAGAAGCGCGTCGGCTCGCAGGCGATTTACGTGTTCGCGCTCGGCGTGCTGATGGTCTATCTCGTGCTGGCGGCCCAGTACGAAAGCTGGCTGATGCCCGCGGCGGTCATTATGGTGGTGCCGCTCGCCTTGTTGGGAACGGTGATCGCCGTCGCCGCGCGCGGCATGGACAACAACATCTACACGCAGATCGGCATCGTGCTCATCATCGCCCTGGCGAGCAAGAACGCGATCCTGATCGTCGAGTTCGCTCGCGAGTTGAGGCAGCACGGCCGGTCGATTACCGAGGCGGCGATCGAAGCCTCCCGCTTGCGGTTCCGGCCGATTCTGATGACGTCGTTCGCGTTCATCCTCGGCATC
>CAZDGB010000478.1:0-2748 GCA_964504645.1 uncultured Planctomycetaceae bacterium
AGCCATCGACGATGAGCCCGAAGTCGAGCGCGCCGAGACTCAACAAGCTTCCCGCGATGCCGACCTGCGACATTCCGCAGAACGCGAACAACAGCGAGAGCGGAATGGCCGACGCCACGATCAACCCGGCCCGCAAATCGCCGAGAAAGATGAATAGCACGGCGACGACCAGCAGCGCCCCTTCGCCGAGATTCTTCCGCACCGTGGCGATCACCTGGTCCACCAGGTTCGTACGGTCGTAGACGGTTTCGACGTCGACGCCGTGCGGCAATTGGGCCTTCACGGTTTCGAGTTTGTTCGACAGCGACTGCGTTACCGCATAGCTGTTGGCTCCCATCCGCATGAAGCCGAGCCCCAGCACGACTTCCCCCTGCCCGTTTGCCGTCACCGCGCCGCGCCGCAGTTCGTGACCGATCGTGATCTGCGCCACGTCGTCGAGGTGAATCGGCACGCCGTCGCGGGCCGTGATGACGATCTGCCGTAGCTCTTCGAGATTCGCCGTGCGTCCCACGCCGTGGACCAGCAGCATGTCGCCGCCGCGGGTGATGTTGCCGCCGCCGACATTGAGGTTGTTCGATTGCAGGGCTTCGACGATCTGCTGGAAATTCAAGTCGTATTTGACGAGGTTTTCCGGCTGCAGCAGCACCTGGTACTGCTTCTTCAGGCCGCCCCACGAATTGATTTCCGCTGTGCCGGCGACCGTCCGCAGTTCCGGACGAATCTGCCAGTCCTGCGTCGTCCGCAGCGACGTCAGGCTGGGGGCGTCCTCCTTTTTCGCCGCCGCCAACGTGTAGTGGAATACTTCCCCGAGCCCGGTGGAGACCGGCCCCATCTCCGGCCGCGCGATGCCGGGAGGCAACTCCACCGCCTGCAAGCGCTCGTTGATCAGTTGCCGGGCGAAATAGATGTCGGTGCCGTCCTGGAACGTCACCGTGATCTGCGACAGCCCGAACTGCGAGATCGAGCGGATCTGTTCCAGCCCTGGCAAGCCGCCGAGCGATAACTCGACCGGAAACGTGATCAGCCGCTCGACTTCTTCCGGCACGAGCGACGTCGCGACGGTGTTGATCTGCACCTGAATCGGCGTCGTATCGGGAAACGCGTCGATGTTCAGCCGCGACAGCGCCGAAAACCCGGCGGCGCTCAGCAGCCCGATCCCCAGCACCACCACCCAGCGAAATCTCAGCGAAGCCGAAACAATGCGATCGAGCATTTCATGTCAAGAAAAAGGAACGGTGCTGTCTGTTTATTTGAATTCCGAAATTCGGGTGTCTGATCTCCAGAATTCGGACTTCATCGACTTGGTTTGTCTGTACCCCGAAGGGGTTGTGCCTTATAGCCCAGGGTTGCGAGGCTTTGCGAGCTACCCTGGGACCGTCGCAGACTCCAAGCGAACCCCAACGGGGTTCCGTCATTTGCGGTTGGAATGACACAACCCTTTCCGGGTTGAATGCCGTTGTCGATATGCAACCCAGGGTAGCCCCAAAGCGGGCAACCCTGGGCTATAAGACGCAACCCCTTCGGGGTAATCAAGCACTGCAACAAACTACATCGCGACACCGAACGCCGATAATCAGTCCACGTTCTGCGTCAGCCTGCGCGACAACTCCGATTTCAGCATGTGGCTGCCATCGACGACGACGCGGTCTCCCTCTGAGAGTCCGGTCAGGATTTCTGTGAATTGGTCGAGCATCGTCCCGATCGCCACCGGCTGCGCTTCGAGAATCCAATCGTTGTCCGCCTCCGAGACGCCCGTTTCCGTCCGCGCGAGGAAGACGATGTGCCGCTTCCCGTCCCATTGCACGGCGGATTGTGGCACCACGATGGCGGATGGCGTTTCCCGCACGCGGATGTGGCCGATGCCGAACGTGTTCGCTTTCAGCAGCCGGCTTTCTCCCGGCACGCCGTTGATCATGATGCGGGGATTTTCCACTTCGGCGATGGCAATCACCGAACGCGTCTTGCCATCCACCTCGGTGCCGATCCAGCGGATGTCGCACGTGAGGCAACCGGGAATGCCGTCCGCGTCGAACTTCACTCCCTGGCCGGGCAAGACCCTGAGCGCGTCCTCCTTATTGATGCTCAGCTTCACCAGCATGTGGTCGACGTTGGCCAGCATCAGCGCGGACCGATCGGGCGAGACGATCTCCCCTTTCACGATGCCGCACTGCACGAGGATGCCGTCGAATGGCGCGACGACGGGAATCAAGTTTGCCGATGTCGTCGACGGGTCGAGCGTCGCCACCAGCGATTTCGGCAAGCCGAGAAACTGCACGAGCCGCGATCGTTCGTCGTCGTCAAGTTCCTCCAGTTCCTGGTAGTTCACCTGGAAGCCGAGATTGATCAACGCCTGCTGGGCGTTCGCCCGGTTGAGGACCGCCTCGCGCAGGGCCGCTTCCGCTTCGAGGACCTGCCGCTCTGGAATCACTTCCTGCGCCGACCGCAACCGTTCCACGTGCCGGAGCTTCAACTCGGCCTGCACCATGGCCTGCAGGAATTTCGACTTCGCGTCGCCCACGGCATGCGCGTCGAGAATCGCCAGCACGTCCCCCTGCCGGACCTGGTCGCCTTGGCGGCGTTCCACCCGCCAGACCGTTCCCGGCACCCGCGCGGAGAGATGGGCCACGCCTGAAGGAACGTAGCCGACGATCGCCGGCGCCGTGATGAACTCGGCCATTGGCCGCCGCGTCACCATCGTGAACCGGATGCCCGCCTCCGCGACGTCCTCCACCGATTCGAATTCGACCG
>CAZDGB010000479.1:0-2742 GCA_964504645.1 uncultured Planctomycetaceae bacterium
CGCGATCAGGTTGGCCTCGGCGGCCTTCTTGGCCTCCGTCACCTTATTCATCAGGTCCTTCATGTCGCCCGGCAGGATCACATCCCGGATGCCGACCGATGCGATCTGAAGTCCCAGTTCACCGGCCCGACGCCGGACGTTGTCCTCAATTTCCTTCGCGACGGCGTCCTTGTCCGTCAGGAAGTTGTCGAGTTCCCGCGCGCCGACCGTTGCCCGCAGCACGAGCTGCGTTTCGCGGTAGAGCGCCTGCCGCACGTCGTCCGTCTGGCTGACGGCCTTCTTGGCGTCGACGACCTGGTACGTCACCACGGCGTTGAGCCGCAGGGTGACCTTGTCCGCCGTCATGATGTCCTGACCGCCGACGTCGACCATCGTCTCCCGCAGGTCGACTTCAACAACCTTGGCATCCGCCGGTCCCTTCCAGAAGGCGTATTCCCCCGGCGACAGCGTCTCGACGTAGCGTCCGTCGATGAACAGGACGCCGACGCGATCGCGCTGCACCGCGCAGACATCAAGCACCTTCGCCGCCAGCGGCGAACGCACGATGACCTTGAACTGCTCGTGCTGGAAGCGCACGCCTCGGATGTCGACAACCTCGACGCGCACCTGCTTCTGGCCCGTCCAGTAGGCGAACAAGCCCGCCGGCAGGACATGGCTGAACCGGTTCTCGATCCAGACCAAGGCCCGCTCGTAGTCCTTCAGGTCGAGAACGACGGCCCGGTCCGCGAGCGCTCCCGACTTGACGATCAAGTCGAGTTTCTCATGGACCAGCCACGGATCGCGCTGCGACACGACGTCCACGCGGACTTTGCCGAGCGGGTCGAAGAACCAGTGCGTGCCCTTGCCGAGCAAGCCCTTGAATTCCTGATCGCGGAACAGGAGGCCGGCTTCGTAGCTGCGGATTTTGGAACGCTTGAAGACAAACATGATCGAAACTTTCACTCATTTTGACGATTCGTGATTTCTATGGGACAATTCAGCGACAAGAATGTTCGGGGGGAATTCCCGCTGACCCATCGTCCCAACATGCCGCAGGACCATACCTTGCCAAAGACCGAAACCCGCACCAATCCGTTCAATGAGCATCTGAAGCTGCCGCCGATTGAGATCACGGACGGCGTCGCCCGGCTCGAATTCACGATCGACGAAATTCATCTCCGGCACGGCGGCGTGCTGCACGGCGGCATGTACGCCACCATTCTCGACACTGTCTGTGGGTACACGGCCTATGGCGTCGCGCCGCCTGGCGCCGACCTCGTCACCGTGCAGTTGAATCTGAATTTGACGGCCACCGGCAAGCTCGGCGACCGCGTGGTTGTCACAGCCGAAGTCGTTCATGCCGGCCATCGCACGGCTGTGGTGCGGGGCGATATTCGCCGGACCGACGGCAAACTGCTGGGCACAGGAACAGTGACTTTCTTCTTCATGCATGAAGGATTGACCAAATAACGATGCCTTTTTGCATCATGCCGAACGAGAATCGGAATTCTCTCGCACAGGGACCGCAAGTCGCCAACCCTGTGATTGCAAATCGACAGGCATCCGTGTAGGTTGAGGAAACTTTGCCGGTCGGGCCGAACATTGAGCCGGCAAAGCAACAGGATGTGATTGCCGTCACCCTCACGACGGTCGCGAATGACTCGCGGCACACAGGACATTGCCGCGGTGCGCAGTCATAACGCAGCGACCCCGGCCGATCCGGTCGACCTATGGCCGGTCCGATCACGGACGTTCAAATTCACCCCGCGAGAGAGCGGTTGATGTCGATTGAAAATGTGGAAATGGTCGTCGGCGGCGAACTGGCCGACCTGCCGCGCCGCACGTCCCCCGCAGAGTTTCACCTCCCCGATGAACATCTCACCATCATCGAGGCCAAGCCCGATTGGCGGATCGTCGATTTCGCGGAGTTGTGGCGCTATCGTGAACTCCTGCAGACGCTTGTCTGGCGTGATGTTCAGGTACGCTATAAGCAGACCGTGCTCGGCGCGCTCTGGGCCCTGATTCAGCCGCTAACGCAGATGATCGTCTTCACGATCTTCTTCGGCCGCATGGCGGAAGTTCCCGGTTCGCGGGGTGCGATCGCCTACCCGCTGTTCGCCTTTGCCGGGTTGTTGCCGTGGACGTTTTTCGCGAACGCCGTGGCGAGTTCTTCCATGAGCGTCGTCGCCAATCAAAATCTCGTCAGCAAAGTTTATTTCCCGCGGCTGTTCGTGCCCGCCAGCGCGATCGGCGTCGGACTCGTCGATTTCGCAGTCGGCTCCCTGTTGATGTTCGTCCTGCTCGGGATTTTCCCTCATCCGGCCACGCAGCTTGCGGGCGTCGCGGTTTTGCCGCTGATCGTCCTCGGCCTCGTGGCCGCGGCGTTTGGCACCGGCGTGCTGATCTCCGCGTTGACGGTCGCCTATCGCGATTTCCGTCACGTGGTCCCGTTCATGGTCCAACTCTGGATGTTCGCCACGCCCACGGTCTTCATGGACACCTCCAGCATGGGGAATCGCTGGCACGCGATTCTGCCGCTGAATCCCGCCTTCGGTTTTATTCTGAACTTCCGCAACGCGTTGTGCGGGATGCCGCTCGACTGGTATGCGCTCACGGTCTCCTGGGCCGTGACGATCGCGATTGTCCTCGTGGGCTGCGTCTACTTCCACCGCGTCGAAAAGACGTTCGCCGATATCATCTGACCGCCGATTTTCGAAGTCACTCCATGCGCCCGGCCATTCGCGTCGATCAGATTTCCAAGCT
>CAZDGB010000480.1:0-2455 GCA_964504645.1 uncultured Planctomycetaceae bacterium
GGATGGGCCAGAACCCAGCGAATACGATCCTGACTAACGCAACTCCATGCCGATGCTGTTCGTGTATTCCACTGGCACGCCGAGGTGCTTGGCCCAGGCTTCCTGGTGAGCTTTGGCTTGATTGGCGTCGAAGGGGGCGGCGGCCAGCGGCGGTGTGGTGGTCGACTTCGCCAGGAGTTGTTTCACGGCGTCGACGGAGACCACGGCCCGGAAGCCGACGTTGAAGCTCGACTCTGAGGCGTGCAACGACAGTCGCGCGGCGGAGCGGCCGAAGTAGGGGTAGTCGCGCCAGTTGCCGCCGCGGAAGACGCGGGACGAGCCGGGCGACGCGGGGCCCGGCGGGTCGACGGCGGGGGAAGCGGCCGCGTTTTGGCGATAGGTCCCGTCGCCCCAGCCGTCCTGCGTGTACTCAAACACGTTGCCGTGCACGTCGTACAGTCCGAACGGATTCGCGCGGAGTTCCCCGACCGGGTGCGGATGGCCGCCGCCGTTCTGGATCATCCAACCGGCGGAATAAACGTCGTCGTGCGACTCGCCGGTCCAGAAGACGCCGGTGGTTCCGGCCCGGCAACTGAACTCCCACTCGGCTTCGGTCGGCAGTCGATAGCCATTGCCGCCGGCGAGCGTGACCTCGTCCCCCGCGCGGACGTATGCCGCGGCCAGGCCGTCGCGCTCGCCGAGTTTCGCACAGAATTCGGCGGCGTCGTTCCAGGTCATGTTCTCGACGGGATGACGGGCGGTGTCCTGATCTCTCACCATGTCGGCGCCCGGTCCGGCAGTCGAGAAATGCGCAGGATTCTTACCCATCACGGCGGCGTACTGCTGCTGTGTGACTTCGGTCTCGCCGACGTAAATCGCGCGCGACAAGCGGACCTTGTGCTGCGGCAATTCGGTCTTGAGCGCCTCGTGAAACCGCTGGGAATCGGCCCCGTGCTTGGCCAATTCGGCGTCAGTGCGCGCGTGGTATTCCTCCGTGATGCCCATCAAGAATTCGCCGGGCGGAATCAGACGGAACTTCATGCCGAGCGAATTGGTGAATTCCACCGGCACGCCGAGGTGTTTCGCCCAGGCTTCCTGATGGGCTTTGGCTTGATTGGCGTCGAACGGGGCGATGGCGAGCGGCGGGCCGTCGCCGGGGGGCAACGCGGTCCCGGCGACGCTGTCGCCGGGCTTTGGTTTGAGGAGCGTGATCCGCAGCGGGGTTTTGTCGCCTTTCTTCACTTCATATTTGCCGTCGGCGACGACGGTCTCGCCGTTGCGCTCGACGGTGTATTCATGCGGGCCGAAGCTGAGCCGCATTTCGCCCAAGCCCGTGCTGGAGATCGTCGCCGTCTTGCCGTCAATCTTCACGACGGCAGTCGGGTCGTCGATTTCAATCTGGACGAGTTCGCCCGAGCCTTTGAGGTAAATGATCACGGCGAACAGCACCGCGGCGAAAATGCCGGCGATCGAACCGACCGCGGCGGCGATTTGCCACCATTCCCAGGCGAGGCCGCCGCCGTGATAGTTGCCGGTCGCTTTCAGGAATTTGACGATCCCTTTTTTTCCGCCATCGTTGAGGGCCTTCTTGATTTCCCGGGCCCGGGGATGCGACGGGCGGATTTTCAGCAACTCGGCGAGGCACTTTTTTAATGCAGGAATGTCGATGTGGTTCAGCGCGACTTCGAGCTTGCGCTCCAGTTTCTCCACGGTTCCCTTGAGGGCGTACGCCTCGCCGAGCAACTGGCGGAGCCGCGGCGTTCGCTGGTAATCGGGAATTTCTTCGAGGATGCGGATCGCTTCGGGGTAATCGTTGTGGATCAGCAGCATGTCGACGAGGGTGGCGAGTTCCTCGAGTTGTTGCGGCGAGCGATCCGGAACCGCGGGCGGCTTCACCGGCGCTTTTGTCGACTTGGGGGAGAGCGTTTGCGTTGCAGGCAGCGACGCGACGGCCATCGGTTTGAGGGACGCGTTCGCCGCCGAGGGGTTCTTGAGCCACTCGCCGAGCGCTTGGGCGACTTCCTGCATCGACTGATAGCGGTCCTTCGGCTTCTTGGCCATCATCTTGTCGCAGATGGCGGCGAGCGCCGGGTCGACGTCGGGCTTGAGTTCGCGAACCGTCTTCGGGGCCTTCATCAGCACGCTGGCGAGAACTTCCACGATCGAGCCGCGGAACGGCACGTCGCCGGTCAACAACTCGTAGAGCACGACGCCGAGCGAATAAATGTCGCTGGTCGGCCCCATGTCGGAGAGATTGCCGGCGGCTTGCTCGGGCGGCATATAGGCCGGCGAGCCGAGGATCACGCCGTCCTGTGTCGCCGCGGCATTTCCCTTGGCGGTTTCGCGGGCGAGTCCGAAGTCGGTGAGGACCGGTTCGCCATTCTTGTTGACGAGGATGTTGTCGGGCTTGAGGTCGCGGTGCAGGATGCCGCGGCTGTGGGCTTCGGCCAAACCCTGCGCGAGCTTGCGGATGACG
>CAZDGB010000480.1:2465-2741 GCA_964504645.1 uncultured Planctomycetaceae bacterium
TGAACCTGACCTACACCCCGAACTGGGCTGAGGGCTTGCGGATGACGGTCGCCGCCTGTTTCGGCTGGACGTTTTTCGCCGCGACGAAACTGGAGAGGGACTTGCCCTCGATGTATTCCATCGCAATGTAGCGCACGCCCTGGTGTTCGCTCACGTCGTAGACGCGGCAAATGTTCGGGTGCGCGAGGACGGCGGCGGCGCGGGCTTCGCGGAGGAACCGCGCGATGAGATCGGCGTTTTCCTGGCCCGTGAATTTTGGAATCTTGAGCGCGACGG
>CAZDGB010000481.1:0-2734 GCA_964504645.1 uncultured Planctomycetaceae bacterium
GCGACCACTGGGGCAAGGTGTTCACGACGGTGCTGGCCGGCGGCGGGGTGAAGGGCGGGGTGGTCCACGGCGCCAGCGACCGCTACGCGGCCGAGCCTGCGAACCTGCCGACGAGTCCCGCCGACCTCGCCGCGACGGTGTTCAAGTTCCTGGATATCGACCTGGGAACGCATTGGATGAACCCGCAAGGCCGCCCGGTGCCGATCGTCACCGAAGGGGGCCAGCCGATTCACGAGTTGTTCGCGTGAACCATTCCGAGCGGGGGGCGTGAGTCCCCTGAAAGCGGCGTCGAATGTCGTGGCACGCACAGTCAGGGGGCTTACGCCCCCGCTCGGAATTATGAACGACAGATTCACGCCGACTTCGAATCCGTCGTATTGGCCACCGACAGAGGGATGACGTCGAGCGGGCCGCCGAACAGATCGGTGCGGACCCGTTCGCGTTCGCGGTCGATTTGCTCTCCCGAAGCGCCGAGTTGCCGCAGCAAGAGTTCGGTCATCGAGAGCGCGACTTCTCCCTCGGAGGCGAAGATGGCGTCGGCCCCGACTTTGCGCAGCTCGTCGGCCTCTTTGAGATAATTCGTGCGGGCGAAGATGCGAACTTTGGGATTCATGTCGCGAATCCGGCGGATCGCCTCCGAACTGCTGTGCATGCCGGCGGAGGTCAGAAAGACAGCGACGGCGTCCGCAATGCCCGCTTCGCGCAACGTCTCGCGATGGGCGGCGTCGCCGTAGACGGCCCGCCGTCCGTTGCGGCGCAGTTCTTGCACCGTTTCGAGATTCAAGTCGATGATGATCGGTTCGATCTCGTTTTCCTTCAGCAGCCGGGCCAGCGTCCGTCCGACGGGACCGTAGCCGACGACGAGGGCTTGGCTGGTCGATTCCTCGTCCCCGTCGCTGATCGCGGGTGAAACGAGCTTCCGCTTGGAGAACGCCACCAGCCAGCGGCCGAGTCCCGGGAGATTCCGCAGCCAGGCTTCGAGCGGATCGACCAGGCGGTAGAGGATGGGATTGATGCTGATGGAGAAAATGGCGGAGACGACAAGGGCGTTGTTCGCCGCCTCGGAGAGGACGCCCAGCCGCGTCCCCATGTCCGCGAGGATGAACGAGAACTCGCCGATCTGCGCGAGGGCCATCGCCACCGACAACGCGATGCGGATCGGATAGCCCATCACCACGACGATGACGAGCGCGGCGAGCGGCTTGCCGACGAGAATGATCGCCAGCGTTGCCAGCGACAGTCCCGGATTGGCGAACAGTTCCATCGGGCGGAACATCATGCCCACCGAAACGAAGAACAGCACCGCGAACGCGTCGCGCATGGGCAAAGCCTCGGCGGCGGCGCGAGAACTGAAATCGGAACGCCCGACGACCATGCCGGCGAGAAACGCTCCCAGTTCCATCGAGACGCCGAACATCTTGGCTGCGCCGACCGCGATGCCGAGCGCGATGACCAGGATCGTCAACGTGAACAGTTCCCGGGACCGCGTGGCCGAGATGTGGCTCAAAATCGTGGGAATCAGATAGCCCCCGCCGAAGATGATGAATGTCCCCATCACGGTCAGCTTCACCGACGACACGCCGACGGCGTTCAATATCGGAACGAGGCTCGCCGACTGCATCTGGTAGACGACCGGCAGCAGCACGAGTACGAACACCGTGAACAGGTCCTCGACGACGAGCCAGCCGATGGCGATGTGCCCGGCCCGTGAATGGAGATCGTTGTTGTCGGCCAGCACGCGCAACAGCACGACGGTGCTCGCCACGGAGATCGCCAATCCGAAGACCAGTCCCGCAAACCAGGGCCAGCCCCACACCCAACCGACGAGACAACCCAGCAGCGTCGCGAAGAGGCTCTGACCGATCGCGCCGGGTACAGCGATCCGACGCACCGCCAGCAGATCCGAGAAATCGAAGTGCAAGCCAACGCCGAACATCAGCAGGATCTTGCCGACTTCGGCCAGTTGATCGGCGATTTCGCGATTGGCAACAAAACCCGGAGTCGACTCCCCGACGATCACGCCCGCCAGCAGATACCCGACGATCGGCGACAGCTTCAGCCGCTGCGTGATGTACCCCAGTACCAGCGCCGCCGCCAGCCCGCTCGTCAACGTCAGAATCAAATCGAGATGATGGTCCATGAGTTCATGCTAATAGCGGTGCCGCAGTTGAACCATCGCCGGTGTAGCAGAATCTCCGATTTCCGGAAATTGGTATTTGTCGCACGAACAGCCGCGCAACTTTCGAGTCACAGATGCGATTGATACCATGATCACATCATTCCGCGATTCCCCTCAGCGAAGGAACTTTCATGCGCTCTCTCCTCTGTGCCGGCGTCGTATTCGTGGCAGGACTGGTTCAGGCCGAGGAAACGGCGCCGCCGAAAGCGTTCATCGACGGCGAAGGTCCGGGCTGGGTCGCGCTCGGCGAAAAGGATTTCGTCAACGTAAACTGCGACCCCGAGACGTGGACGTGGAAAGATGGCGGAGTCCACTGTACCGGCAAACCGGTCGGCGTCATCAAGTCCGTCAAGCCGTACAAGAATCTCGAGATGGTGGCCCAGTGGCGACATCTCTCATCGGGCGGCAACTCGGGAATCTTTCTGTGGGCTTCCGAAGAGGCGTTGACCGGATTGAAACCCAACTCGCTCCCGCCGGGCGGCATCGAGGTGCAGGTTCTCGATCACGGTTACGCCGAGCAATACGAAAAGCAGAACGGCAAGAAGTCCGACTGGT
>CAZDGB010000482.1:0-2718 GCA_964504645.1 uncultured Planctomycetaceae bacterium
TATTGCTACCACTAGGCCCTCAACCTAGCGCGTCTGCCAGTTCCGCCACCTGGGCTGGTGTGCCGGAAGTTTACATTTCCCTTCTCTCGACAGCAAGTCGGTCGACCGGGTTCGTCGGAAATCTTGTGGCGAATTCGGTTTTCGGCGTGTCATTTGACGCCTTAGTCCAAGACCGGTAACGTGTTGACGGCAATTTTTGTTCGCTTTCGTCCTCACGGGACCGACGCGCACCAGGTTCGCGGCAGGCGAACAAACGGAGCATCACCCCATCACGGAGGATCGGTCCACCGATGTTTCAACAATTCGGCAACCTTCTGGCGCGGATCTGGCCCGCCGTGCTGGTGGCTTGGTTTGTGGCGGTGGGCGCGGCGGCTTATTTCGCCCCCCCGCTGGACGACGTCGTCAAGACCGGCGAATTCGCCTTTCTGCCCGAAGATAGCCCCAGCCGCGAAAGTGAGCGGCTATTCGCCCGGGCCTTTATTCGCGACAAGGTCGCCAGCCGCGTGGTGATCGTCGCCCGCCGGATGACCGGGGAAGATCTGACCGAAGACGACCTGAATTTCATCGACGACGATACCCCCAGCGACGGCGATGACGACCGCCGGCACGAACTGGTCGAGCGACTGATTCAGATTGCGGAGGAGCAGGCCGGCCCGCAGCCCGAAAACGCAATGGCGGAAGAGGGAGAAGAGGGAGAGGACGAGCTTGAATCCGGGGAATTCGGGCCGAAGTCCAACATCCACCGCATTCGGACGTTTCGGGACAAGACGTTCGGCCATCTCCTGATCAGCGAAGACAAAAAAGCGACGCTGATCTACGTCGAATTACGGCACGAATTCATGGATGGGGCCAATCGTCCCACCGTGCGGGCGATCGAGCAATTGCTGTTCGAGGACGCCGATTTGCTCGCGAAAAAGCCTAAGGGCCTGGAATTGACGCTCAGCGGCGAGGCGGTGGTCGGCCGCGACATGATGGACGCCGCCAAGAACAGCGCGAAAGCCACCGAACATCTAACCGTCGTGCTGGTGGTGATTTTATTGCTGGCGATCTACCGGGCGCCGCTGCTGGCGATCATACCTCTGCTGACGGTCGCCGTGTCGGTCCGGCTGACGATGCTGCTGCTGCAACTCGGAGCGCAACGCGGCTGGGTGGAACTCTTTACGGGGATCGAATCGTACGTGACGGTGCTGCTGTACGGCGCCGGCGTCGACTACTGCTTGTTCCTCATTGCCCGGTACAAAGAAGAGATCGACGAGGGACAATCGTATCGCGACGCGGTGATCGGCTCGGTCGCCAAGGTGGGGGCGGCGATTGCGGCCAGCGCCGGCACCGTGATCTGCGGCATCGGCATGATGATCTTCGCGGAGTTCGGCAAGTTTCATCACGCGGGCATCGCCATCTCGTTCGGCCTCGTGATCGTGTTGCTGGCGTCGCTGACGTTCACGCCTTGCCTCTTGCTGTTAATGGGACGCTGGGTGTTCCTGTGGCAGTTGCGGGCGCGGCAACGACCGCCAGAGACCGGTTGGCTGCCGGCGCCGTCGCTGACCAGCCGCATCCTGGAAATGAGCATCATCCGCAACACGTGGGAGCATGTCGGGCAGGCGCTGTTGCGGCGGCCGATGACGATCTGGCTGGGAACGATCGCGCTGATGCTGCCGTTCGCGCTGGTTGGCGCTTACTTTTATTCCCATTTGAGCTACGGGCTGCTGACCGATTTGTCGCCGACGTCGCCAAGCGTCATCGGCACGAAAGCCGTGCAGGAGCATTTTCCGGCGGGAGCGACGGGGACCATCACGCTGCTGCTCGAGAATCCCAAGGTCGATTTCTCCGAGTGGCAACAGGGCGAGGAGGGGGATCAACCGGGTGGATTGGAATTCGTGCGCGAGCTGACGGAAACCCTTCGCACTCACGCGCAGGAACTGAACCTCGCCGACGTCCGCAGCGTGTCGCACCCGTTCGGCGGCGGCGACGACCTCAATTCCGTCAAGCCCCCTCCGCGGCGCAGACTCGTGACGCAAGGCTCGATCAGGCATTACGTCAGCCAGTCGGAAGAACTCGGCAACGGCGTCACGCGTCTGGAGTTGACGTCAACCATCGACCCGTTTGCGCGGGATAGCATCGCGTTGCTTTCCAGTCTCCAAAAACGCGTGCGCGAGCTCTTGCCCGCCGGACTGCGCGACGGCACCACAGTTCACATGATGGGATCGACGGCGAGCATCCGCGACTTGAAGACCGTCACCGACCGCGATCAGGTGCGGATCGACCTGCTGGTCGTCGCGGGCGTCTTCACGATTCTCGTCTTGCTGCTCCGCAATCCGGGGTTGTGTTTCTATCTGATTCTCACGGTGCTCTTCAGCTACCTGGTGACGCTCGGCGTGACGTACGGCTTTTACTGGTACATGGACGGAGCGGACTTCGCAGGCCTCGACTGGAAGGTTCCGATGTTCCTCTTCACGATCCTCATCGCGGTGGGCGAAGACTACAACATCTTCCTGATGACGCGGATCGAAGAGGAGCAGAAGGTTTTCGGACCGGTGCAGGGAGTCGTCCATGCTTTGGCCAGAACCGGACGCATCATTTCCAGTTGCGGCATCATCATGGCGGGAACGTTCGCGTCGCTGATGGCGGGCGAACTCAAGGGAATGTCGCAACTCGGCTTCGCGCTGGCGTTCGGGGTGCTCCTCGACACGTTCGTCGTGCGGCCGATCCTGGTGCCGG
>CAZDGB010000483.1:0-2715 GCA_964504645.1 uncultured Planctomycetaceae bacterium
AGGAATTGCTGGACGGCATGCTCGGCAGCGATTTGCTCGGCTTTCACATCCGCTATCACTGTCAAAATTTTTTGAACACGGTCGATCGCACGATTGAAGCCCGCGTCGACACCGACCGATTCCAGGTTACCCGCAACGGTCAGACTTGCACCGTCCGCGAATTCCCCATCAGCATCGATTTCGCGGAGCATGTCGCCTTGTCGCAGTCTGCCAACGTTGCGGCGGCCATGAATCGCTGGAAGCGGCGACTGGGAAAATCAGCCGAACTGCTCGGCGTGGGAATCGAACGACTCGACTACACCAAAGGGATTCCGCAACGACTGCAGGCCATCGATTATCTATTGGAGCAGCATCCTGAATGGCGTGGCAAATTCGTGTTTCTGCAAGTGGCGGTTCCCTCGCGGTCGCATATTCCTGCCTATCGGCAGGTCGAGGATGAAGTGGAGCGGCTGGTCGAGGAAATTAACTTCCGTTGGAAGGAACATCGCTGGCAGCCGATCATCTTCATCAAGGAGCATCAGAATCCGCCGGATATGATGGCCCTGCACCGCTTGGCGAGATTCTGCGTCGTCAGCTCCTTGCACGACGGCATGAACCTGGTCGCGAAAGAGTTTATCGCCAGCCGCGCTGACAACGATGGCGTGCTGATCTTAAGCCAGTTTACCGGTAGCGCGCGCGAGTTGACCGACGCGCTGCTCGTTAATCCGTTCGCGGTGCATGAAGTCGCTGACGCGATGCATCGCGCCGTCGTCATGCCGGTTGAAGAACGGAGCCGCCGGATGCGAAAAATGCGCGAGCACGTGGAACGACATAACGTATATCGCTGGGGCGGTAAAGTGCTGTCGGAACTGTTGAAGTTCGATTTTCCTGAGAATGTTTAGGCGGACTTGTCCGGCCCGCGCCGGGAGCTCCACAAGAAGTTTTTGTCGGCGATGGCTGCCAGAATAATGAGAAACGCAATCAGGCGAATCCAGTACAAGTAGTCACCCCGATCGTGTTGGTCGGCGGCGAAGACAAACCCGGCGCGGTTCAACGCCAGCAAGAAAAACGACAGGGCAAAAAAGCCGAATAGCCGATCGCCGGTCTCTCGCCAGAAACGCAAAAAGAAGAGCCCTGCCGTGGCAAAGCCCATCGCCACGGCGCCGATGATGATCTCTCTCATCATGTAATTCCTCTTTGGCGCCGCTCTCGGGGCCGACGTTTACCTAACTTCCCAGATAAGTCCGTACAACAGGATACCGACGCCGATCAACGGAATCGATCGGCGAATCATCGACAGGTCGACGTCTGGAACCAGAACGAAATCCACGAACAGCATGGCGTTTTCGAACGCGAGCGTCCCGAAAAACACGCCACACCAGAGCAATAGCCGCGAACGACTGCGTGTATAGCCTCGCAGCAGCAGCCAGGAGCAAGTCACTGCCGTCACGGCGCAGAGAATGTAGACGCCCCCTTCCATCACGTCTCCTTGTTCTTGATACGAAAGGCGTCCGCGAAATCGCGTAGCGATGCTGACGGCCGCTCGTACACCAGCCGAATCATCGTGACCGGCCGCTGGCGGTAGAGCTCCAGTAGCCGCGTAACTTTGTCCGCCAGATCTGTGGAATGCGGACCGAACTGGCAGACGACGCCGGTTTCGTTCGTTCGACAGCGCAGCAGACCGCGCTGCTCGAGGTATTGCAGATGATCGCGAATGGTTTCAGCGGCAATCTGGGCCTGTTTGCCGATTTCGTAGTCAATCCATTCGCGCGTCTGATCTTCACCTAAAATTCGCAGAATTTCCAAATGCTCCACAGACGCAATACTGTGTTGCAGAAACTGCCGCACATCTTCAGGAAAGGATTCCAAGGGGAACGGCCTTCTCGAATCCGACAACTTTGTAAATCGCGCCCGCCTCAGTTGGATCGCGCGTGAAGCCTCCTCAATATAGCCTTTCTGCGATTTCGTCGGTAACCATGATCATGGTTGGTTGTGCGGCGGCTTCCTCCATCTGGTACTTGTTCCCACCCACCGAAACTGGCAAAATCGATTTGAACGACCCGCTTCTCTCCTGCGTTCACGGTCACGCAGACCGGCTTCAATGAAAGGCTCTCATGGATGACCGTATCGTCTATCGCGGACTCACTTTCGACGACGTGCTGCTCGAACCGGGCTACAGCGAGTTGATGCCGTCCGAGGTCGATACGTCGACGCAGCTTACGCGGCACATTCGGCTGAATGTGCCGCTGCTCTCCAGCCCGATGGACACCGTCACCGAAAGCGACATGGCCGTCGCGATGGCCCAGGAAGGGGGCATCGGCATCATTCATAAGAATATGTCGATTGAAAACCAGGGCCTGGAAGTCGAACGGGTCAAGCGGGCGGAAAACGGCGTGATCGTCGACCCGCTCACCTTGCCACCCGATGCGACGGCGGGCGAGGCCAAGGAGATCATGGATCAGCGGAACATCGGCGGCGTTCCGGTGACCGACAACGGGCGGCTGCTGGGGATTCTGACCCGCCGCGATCTGCGATTTTTGCCCTCCAAGAACGTGCCGATCTCCGAGGTGATGACGAAGGAAAACCTTGTCACGGCGGGAGAAAACACGACTTTAGAAGAAGCCGAACGGATTCTCCTGGAAAATAAAGTGGAGAAACTGCTCCTGGTAGACGAGAAATATCAATTGAAGGGGTTAATCACGATCAAGGATATCGACAAGAACTTGCGATATCCGC
>CAZDGB010000484.1:0-2701 GCA_964504645.1 uncultured Planctomycetaceae bacterium
TGGATAAATCGCTCGATCAACTCGGCTTCAACACGGTCGGCTATGGCTGCACGACGTGCATCGGCAACTCGGGCCCGCTGCCCGATCCGATCTCCAAGGGGATTCGCGACGGCAACCTCGTCGCCGCGGCGGTCCTTTCCGGCAACCGCAATTTCGAAGGCCGCGTGAATCCCGACGTGAAAGCGAACTACCTCGCCAGCCCGCCGCTCGTCGTGGCGTACGCTCTCGCCGGCACCACCGACATCAACCTGACGACCGAGCCGATCGGCAAAGGCAAAGACGGCAAGGACGTCTTCCTGAAAGACATCTGGCCCACGTCGAAGGAAATTGAAGACACGATCGCCAAGTCGATCTCGCCGGAGATGTTCCAGCAGCAGTACGCCTCGGCGACGAAAGGCCCGGCGGAGTGGCAGGCGATCTCCGGCGCGACGGGCGAACTCTATCACTGGGACGAAGCCAGCACCTACGTCCACGAGCCGCCGTTCTTCCAGAACATGCCGAAGGTTCCGGGACCGATTCAAGCGATTCACGGCGCGCGGGTGTTGTTGTCGCTTGGCGATTCGGTGACGACCGACCACATCAGTCCCGCGGGGTCGATCAAAGCGACGTCGCCCGCCGGGTTGTATCTGCAAGGCCTCGGCGTGAAGCCGCTCGACTTCAACCAGTACGGCGCCCGCCGCGGCGATGACCGCGTGATGACGCGCGGCACGTTCGCGAACATCCGCATCAAGAACCTGCTCGTGCCCGGCATCGAAGGGGGCGTGACGAAATACCTGCCGACCGGCGAGCAGCTGTCGGTCTACGACGCCTCACTGAAGTACCAGACCGACAAAACGCCGCTCGTCGTGCTCGCCGGCGCGGAATACGGCACCGGCTCGTCCCGCGATTGGGCCGCGAAGGGCACGTATCTGCTCGGCGTCCGTGCCGTCATCGCCACGAGTTTCGAACGCATCCACCGCTCGAACCTCGTCGGCATGGGGGTGTTGCCGCTGCAATTCCGCCCCGGCGAAAGCCGCGATTCGCTCGGCCTGGACGGGACGGAAGTCTTCGACATTTCGATCGACGACAAAATCAAGCCGCTGCAAGCCGTGGAAGTCACCGCGAAGAAATCCGACGGCACGGCGGTCCACTTCGTCACGACCTGCCGCATCGACACGCCGGTGGAAGTCGACTACTACCGCAACGGCGGCATCCTGCACACCGTACTCAGGCAACTGGTGAAGGGGTGATGGAACGTAGGGTTTGCCGAGGCTCTGTGAGGCGAACCACCATAGAGTTGGTGGGACTCGAAAACTCGGTTCACCCTTCTGACGGAGGCGATAGACAGAATTGCAAGTTCTATAGCCAGAAATTGCTTCTGGCTATCGGTTAGTTCGGTCGCACGGGAGCTGTCGAAATAGCTATTTCAGAGGAGCTGCCGCAGTGGTAACGCTCAGCGAACTGCGCACGAAAATTGCCAGCTCTCACAGCAAAGTCGTCGCGATCGAAGCACTTTGGGACGGAGATACGAACGGATGGTTCGTTTATCTGTCCGCCGTTTTGGCTCAACCGAGCGAACAACATCCAGACTTCACGAGGCTAGGTCTCTGCTGCTTGAGCGAAGGAGGAGACATTCGCCTCTTCAATGGCCAAGTGCCTCCCTGGCCGGAGGCACTGAAGGCCGCTGAAGTTGGCAAGGCTTTGGCCGATGAACACGAAGCAGACTTTTACTTTCCTTCACCACGTGTGCCCGATGATGCTTGTGCTGGCTGGTGGGACCGAGAGACATCCCACAAATGCCCAGACTGTGGCGTCGCGCTGATGGCATTTCAACCAACGTTCTGGAACGGCTCGTGCCGTGCATGCCAGAACAAACGCAAGAACGCGGATGGATATTGGGTGTATATCAATGTCTATAACAACCGAGCGCGAGACGTTACGTGGTTTGAAGTACAGCGCGAGACGTTACGGCGAGAGTTGGTGGAGACTGGCAGCGGAATTATTTCCATAATGAATGCGCTGGACGATTCTGAACTCTGGGTGATTGTCGTTGTTGACGAACGCGAATCGGGATCTGCAGCCGTGTTACGGTGGCTCCGGGCCAACGATCTCTTGGAGCAAGCGGAAGTACGCATCAGCCCTCGCGTTAACGTAGAAGAGAAGATATGGCCAGTTCCTGATGCCGAACTAGGCACTGCAGCAGACCGGGGCCGGATGTAGGCTTTTCGTGACGTGTAGGTCACTCGGCGGCTCCTGCTGCTGAGCTTTGTCGTTCGGCGGCACCTCGATCCCCGCCTTTTTTTCAGTTAATTCTCCGCGCTCCCTGCGGTCTCATCCAGCGTGGTCTGTGTTGAGATTCCTGCGGGGCCAATTCCATGTCCGATCTCGGTCCCTTCGTCATCGCCGGCGGCAGCGGATTTTTAGGCGTCTCGCTCGCACGACACCTCAGTGAGATCGGCCGCGACGTTGTCATTCTGTCCCGCAAGCCGCCGAAAGGCGCCGGGCCATGGAAGCACGTGACCTGGGACGCCCGCACGCTCGGCGATTGGGCGAGCGAACTGAACGGCGCGGCCGGGCTGGTGAATCTGACCGGACGCAGCGTTGATTGCCTCAAGACGCCCGCTCATTGCGATGAGATTCTGCGGTCTCGCGTCGAAGCGACCCGCGTCTTGGGACAGGCCTTGAACAGCGTAGAATCCCCGCCGCCGGTGTGGGTGCAGAT
>CAZDGB010000485.1:0-2690 GCA_964504645.1 uncultured Planctomycetaceae bacterium
CATGCTGTTCAAGTTCGGCTCCGGCACGGGAACCGATCTGTCGTCGATCCGCGGCTCGAAGGAAAAGCTTTCCGGCGGCGGCACGCCGTCGGGCCCGCTCTCGTTCATGCGAGTTTACGACCAGATCGCCGCGGTGGTGAAGTCGGGCGGCAAGACGCGCCGCGCCGCCAAGATGCAGTCGTTGAAGGACTGGCATCCGGATATTCTCGAATTCATCCAGTGCAAACTGAAGGAAGAGAAGAAGGCCCGCGTCCTGATCGAATCGGGCGAGTACGACGCCAACTTCAACGGCGAAGCCTACAGCTCGATCATGTTCCAGAACGCGAACCTTTCGGTGCGCGTCAGCGACGAGTTTATGCGGGCCGTCGAGAACGACAAAAAGTGGGCGACGCATTGGGTCACCGAGCCGAACCGTAGCGGCCCCGCGTATGATGCGAAATATCTCTTCCGGCAAATGGCCGAAGGGGCATGGTACTGCGGCGACCCCGGCGTGCAGTACGATTCGACGATCAACAAGTGGCACACCTGCCCGAATTCGGGACGCATCAACGCCTCGAATCCGTGCAGCGAGTACATGTTCCTCGACGACACGGCGTGCAACCTCGCCAGTCTGAACCTCCGCAAATTCCAGCGGACGGACGGCATGTTCGACGTCGAGCGGTACAAGCGAGCCATCTCGGTCTTCTTCACCGCCCAGGAAATTCTGGTCGATCACGCCAGCTACCCGACGCCCGACATCGCCCGGAACAGCCACCTGTACCGGCCGCTCGGTTTGGGATACGCCAACCTCGGCAGCCTCTTGATGTCGATGGGCATTCCCTACGACAGCGATTCCGGCCGCGGCATCGCCGGAGCGTTGACGTCGCTGCTCACCGGCCAGGCGTATGTCACCAGCGCGCGGATCGCGAGCTTCGTCGGCCCGTTCGACGGTTACAAGCCGAACGCCGAGCCGATGCTTCGCGTGATGCGGATGCATCGCGACGCCGTGGATCGCATCGACTCCGCGTGTCCCGAGTATCTCCGCCAGGCGGCGGAGAAAGTCTGGGACGAAGTGGTCGACGAGGGCCGCAAGTACGGCTATCGCAACGCCCAGGCCACGGTGCTCGCTCCGACCGGCACGATCGCGTTCATGATGGACTGCGATACGACCGGCATCGAACCCGACATCGCGCTGGTCAAGTACAAGCAACTTGCCGGCGGCGGGATGCTGAAGATCGTCAACCGCACGGTGCCGCTCTCGCTCAAGTCGCTCGGCTACGACAGCGACGAAATCCAGCGGATCGTCGAGCACATCGAGAACCGCGAGACGATCGAAGGCTCGGCTGACCTGAAGGTCGATCATCTGCCGGTGTTCGATTGTGCGATCAAGGCGCAGAACGGGACGCGGACGATCGCTTGGCGGGCGCATATCAAAATGATGGCCGCCGCGCAGCCGTTCCTCTCCGGGGCGATTTCTAAAACCGTCAACATGCCCGCGGAGACGACGGTTGAAGACGTTGAGAAGGCGTACTTCGAAGGCTGGCGGCTGGGATTGAAGGCCCTCGCCATCTACCGCGACGGCTCCAAGCAGAGCCAGCCGCTCGCCACGACGAAAGAGGGAGACCGCAAGAAGGGAGACAAAGGGGGCATGCCCGCCCGGCGTCGGTTGCCGGCGACGCGGCAGTCGCTCACCCACAAGTTCTCCGTCGGCGGCCACGAAGGCTATATCACGGTCGGCCTGTTCGAGGACGGCTCGCCCGGCGAACTGTTCATCAACATGGCGAAGGAAGGGAGCACGATCGGCGGCCTGATGGACGTCATTGGCACCGAAACGTCGATGTGTCTGCAATACGGCGTGCCGCTGCAGGTCCTCACCGACAAGTTCTCGCACATGCGGTTCGAGCCGTCGGGCTGGACCGGCAACCAGGACATTCCGAACGCGAAGAGCGTGGTGGACTACATCTTCCGGTGGATGGCGATCCAGTTCATTCCCGGTTATCGCGAAGCGAACGCGCTGCGGCGTCCAGCGACACAAGAAACTTCGGGAGACGACCCGCCGGAAACTCATCGGTCGGCCGAAGTCGCCGTGAACACGGAGCCTCTGACTTCGGCCGACACCCAACCCCGGCTCCCGACGGCGATCGCCCAGCGGATGAACGGCAGTTTGAGCGTGATTCAGCCGGAGTTTTTGTCCACAGCCGAACAAGGCCACGTGCGGAACCAGCAATTCGCGAAGTTCCAATCTGATGCCCCGGCCTGCGACAACTGCGGGGCCATCACGGTGCGGAACGGCAACTGTTACTTGTGCCACAACTGTGGAAACAGTTTGGGATGCAGCTGAATGGTTGATGGTTGAGAGTGAATGGTTGAGGGTCAAACCAAAGAACAGAGTTTCTGACCCTCAACTCTCGACCATCAACCCTCAACCTTCCGAAAACAGCCAGTGACGTCGTTGAAGGATCAGCCCGCCTCTGGTTCAGACGCCCCGGTCAATGGATGACCGGGGCGTCGTTCTTTTCCCGGTCCGCTGTAAGAGGCGATCTTGGATCAGGAAGGGAACGCTTGGCTAGCGTGCGCCGGAGCTTCATCGGCAACCTCGTCGAATTCGTCCCATTCCGCCAATTCTTCCTGCTCGTTCCAGGGAGGCACGTAGGGTCGGTCGGCGAGTTTCAGCGTGCCGAGTGCCAGCACTCCGGCATAAAAAGGCGTCT
>CAZDGB010000486.1:0-2630 GCA_964504645.1 uncultured Planctomycetaceae bacterium
GAAGGTCCGCGAGCGCTACGGCCGTCACGCGGTCGGGCAGCAGATGCTGCAGGCCCGGCGGCTGGTCGAGGCCGGCGTCCGCATGGTGACGATCGATTTCCCCTGCGTCCCCGGGCAGAAGGCGTTCAGTTGGGACGACCACGCCAGCGTGTGGAATATCTTCGAGCAGATGAAAATTCGTTTGCCGGTGCTCGATCAGGTCTGTTCGGCTCTCATCGAAGACCTGGCGGCCCGGGGACTCGACAAAGACGTGCTCTTCGTCGTCACGGGGGAAATGTCGCACACGCCGCGCTTGAGCAACTTCGAAGGGCAGCCGGGCCGCGAGCACTGGGGTAAGACGATGACGGTTTTCCTCTCCGGTGGCGGACTGAGGATGGGACAGGCCATCGGGCATAGCGGGCCGAACGGCGACGAGCCGATCCAGCGCCCGCTCTCACCCAACGATCTCCTGGCGACGCTGTACCGTCACTTCGGCATTGCGCTCGATACCCACCTGCTCAATCACGCCGGCCGGCCGACGCCGATCCTTCCCAGCGGCACGCCGATCGCCGAACTGATCTGAAGCGCTAAACAGTCGCGATGAAGCAGGCGAGCCGCCTGCTCTACGGAGTTCAGCGCGTTCGCTGGCGATACTCGCTGGGCGTCTGGCGGAGTTCCCGACGGAAGACGCGGTTCATGCCTTCGACGTGGGTGAAGCCGGACTCCCGTACGATGCGGGCGACGGGCCAGTCGGTTTCGGCGAGGAGTTCCATGGCGCGCGTCAGGCGAATCCGGCGGATTTCCGCCGCGGGCGAGCGCCCCAAGGCCGATTGAAACCGCTGTTCCAGCGAGCGGCGCGACAGGCGCACGTTGCCGACGATGTCGTTGACGCCGATCGGCTCCAGATAATTCTGGCGGATGAAACGAACGGCCTGGGCGACGACGGCGTCCTCGTTGGCGCTGACGTCGGTGGAGTGCCGGCTGATGACGCGCTGCGGCGGAATAAGGATCGGACGCGTCGGCGGCCGCTCACCCGAGATCAGACGGTCGAGCAATTCGGCGGCCCGATAGCCGACCTCGCGCGGCCGCTCGTCGATGGCGGACAGCGGCGGGTGGGAAATCCGGCAATAGAGTTCGTCATCCGCCGTGGTCAACACGGCCGCGTCATCGGGAACGGCGATCCCTTCGGCCCGGCAGGCTTCCATCAGGCTGCGGCCCCGTTCCGGTTCCCACGCCAGAATGCCGACCGGTTTCGGCAACTCGCGCAGCCACGCTCGCAATGCGGAAATCGTGACTGGGCTTTTACGGGACGACCGCGCGCCGCGCGACGGGCGAAACGCCGAGACGTTAAATCCCTGCCGGCGCAGTTCGCTCACAAACACCGGCTCGACCCGATCGGTGTAGCACGTCTGGCTGGCATGGCCGCAATAGGCGAACCGCCGCAATCCCAAGCCCGCCAGATACTGGGCGGCAAGGCGGCCGACGGCGTCTTCGTCGGCGATCACCTGCGGGATGGGATAGCCGCGGACCTTGCTCCAGGAGACGTTGACGGCCGGCAGTCCGCGCTGCCGAATAGCCTCAGCCAGTGCGGGCTGCATGACGCGGGCGATGACGCCGTGGCCCGACCAGCGGCGAATGGCGGCCAGGCAATCCGGGCCTTGGCGTCCCTCGACGTGGACGTACCAGCCGGGCCGGGTCCGCGAAAAGTCGTCGATGCCCCGAATCACCTCGGTCCGCCAGGTCATGGAGGTATCGATGGCGATCAGAATATGGAGTTCATGGGCGAGCGCGGCCATCCCCGCAAGATATCACGCCGCGTTGCCCAGCGATGCGCAAAAGGTCAACTTTTTTGCGCAATATTGTGTTGCGAAAGCGGACAGCGAATTTTAGGATTTTGAAATCAGCGCTCCGTTCGCGAGTTCTCACTTGCCTTTCGACAATTCGGGCTGTTCCGTTTCGCGTCCGCCTCAGATCGCCTGTTTACGGGGGTCGCTTCATGAGTCGCGGTTATGAACGTTCTTTGCTCGGCGGCGAATCGGCGTCGCGCATCCCACGGATGCTTACCTCTCTGACGGCCGGTTTGGCCCTGTTTGTTGCCGGCTGCGGCGGTCCGAGATTGCCGCAAGGCGTCGAGATCGGCGGGACCGTCACGTACAAAGGCGAACCGCTCAAGGGGGGCGCCGTCTACTACGAGCCGTCCAGCAAAACCGAAGGCCGGCCTGCGGTCGGCCAGATCACGGGCGACGGTTCGTTCAAGATGCGAACTTCGAAGGGAATTCGCGGCGTGCTGCCGGGCGAGTACAAGATTCGCGTCGAATCGTTCGAAGGACAGGTGACAGCGGCGAGTCCGCAAGACGCGCCTCTGGCTCCGCGCGAGGTGAAGGCGGCGATCCCGAAGAAATATCTGCAGACCTCGACGTCCGGGTTAACCGACACCGTGGGGGCAGACCACCCCGGCAAAACAGATCTCGAGCTGATCGATTGACGGCCCAAGTCTGAGCGGGCCGAGTTTTCAGGCGGTTTTCCAGGCCGAGACGACTTGCAGTTGCAGTTCGTTCCCTGTTTTCTTCCTTCCCGAAACGAGGAGCCTGACCATGCCGAGGACAGCCAGACGACGAGGATTCACGCTGATCGAATTGCTGGTGGTGATC
>CAZDGB010000487.1:0-2605 GCA_964504645.1 uncultured Planctomycetaceae bacterium
ACGGCATGTTGAATCGCCGGATGTTTCCGCGACACGCCGGCGTCGCGCAGCGCGATCACGCTGATGATCGTGTCCCACACCGGCGACTTGCACGGCTGCAAGCGGACTTTGCCGTCCTCGCGGATGACGAGTTTCTCGAGTTCGGCGATCTGCTCCTGGATGACGGGCGATTCCTCGGCATAACCGATCGACTTCAGCCCGATGATCGTCCAGATGATCGGCGGGAAAATCGCGCCGAGGCCGTCGCTGTCTTGCAGACGTTCGAGAATCCATTGCTCGGCGAGGCGAATGGCCCGCTTGCGGAGCGGTTTGACGCCGAGCCGCTCGCCGAGCTTGATCGTCTGATCGACGCGATGGAAGAAGCCGGCCCAGTCGAAGCCGCCGGAGTGTTCCGTGTTCACGCCTTGCAACCGCCGCGGAAGCGTTTTTTCCGGCGTGGCGTAGAGCTCTTCGATGCCGTGTTCCGGCGGTAGTTTGTGAACCGGCTTGTACGCCCACAGCAGACTTAAGGGGACGATGATCGTCCGCGACCACGACGACATCTCGTAGATGTTGAACGGCGCCCACGTTGGAATGAGGATCAATTCCGGCGGCACCGCGGGGCAGAGTTCGTAGTCGATCAGCCCCAGCATCGCCAGGTAGTAGCGGGTGAAGCTGTTGATCTTTTCGACGCCACCGGCCGCGATGATGGCTTCACGGGCGCGGACCATGTAATCGGCCTGGGGATCGTGGCCGGTGATCTTGAGCGCCAAGTATGCTTTGACGGAGCCGCTCATCTCCAACGGACCGTTCGGGAACATCGCCCAGCCGCCGTGCGGTTGCTGCTGAGCCAGCATGTACGCCGCGGCTTCTTTCGCCCGCTGCGATTGTCCCTGACCGAGAAACGCCAGCAGGAGGATGTACTCGGATTCGAGAATCGTGTCGCCTTCGAGTTCGCCGCACCAATGCCCGTCGCCGTGCTGCCGCGACAGAAGCCAGTCGCGGGCTTTCTCCGTGGCAGTCTGCAGGCGGGTCGCGGTCACCCAGGGATCGTGGGCTGAGGCCGCGCCGGCGACAACCGAGTTCAACCCTTCGGAGACTTCACGCCGCGGGCCGGAGGAGGGGGACGTCATACGAACGGCATCCTTGCGAGTTGGCGGGGCTGCAAACCCGCAAGCGTCAGGCGGGGGCGGCTTGTTGCGACTGCCACAGGGCGTGCGATTCGTGGTCGCCGATGATGACTTCGAAACCCAAGTCCTTCACCATCTGGAAATCGTCTTCCGCCGGCTGGCCTTTCGTCGTCAGGTAGTCGCTGACGAACATCGAGTTCGCGGCGTAGAGGCTCATCGCCTGCATCGAACGGAGGTTCACCTCGCGGCCGCCGGAGACGCGGATTTCCGTCGTCGGGTTCGTCAGCCGGAACAGGGACAGCACTTTGAGGCAGTAACGCGGGTCGAGGTCATGCCGTTTTTCGAGCGGCGTGCCGTCGATGGCGTGCAGAAAGTTCACGGGGATCGACGAGACTTGCAGCGACCGCAGTTCCAGCGCGACGTCGACGATATCGCGGTCGCGCTCACCCATGCCGACGATCACGCCGCTGCATAGTTCCATGCCGGCATTACGCACCGTGCGAAGCGTATCGAGACGGTCGTCGTAGGTGTGGGTCGTGCAGATTTCCGGGTAGTGATTCCGGCTGGTGTTGAGATTGTGATTGATGCGATCGACGCCCGCCGACTTCAGCCGCTGCGCCTGCTCGGGCGTCAGCAGCCCGAGGCAACAGCAGATGTGCAGACCGTATTTGTCCTTGATCTTCTCGACCGTGCCGGCGATGTGCTCGACTTCGCGATTGCTCGGCCCGCGGCCCGACGCCACGATGCAGTACGTCCGGGCCTGCGATTCGACGGCCCGCGCGGCCCCTTCCATCAGCTTCGTTTCGTTGAGCAGCGCGTACTTGGGAATCTCGGCGTCGGAGATCTTCGACTGTGAGCAGTAGCCGCAGTCTTCGGGGCACAGCCCGCTTTTCGCGTTCTTCAGGAAATAAAGATGGACCTTGCGTCCGAAATGCTTCCTGCGGACGCGAAACGTCGCCGCGAGCAGATCGAGCAACTCGTCATCCGGCGACCGCAGGATCGACAGCGCGTCGTCGACGCTCAATTCCTGCCCGTCCAGAACTTTTCCAGCAAGATCCTGCCAGCACGCGGCCGCATCATCGACAGTGGACAACATCCGATTTCCCTGAAAAACCGATCCTCGGTGAAGGCCACAAGTCTATCCGCAGCGAAAACTTATGAAAAGGCCATCTGCGCCGATGTTAGGGAAGCACCTCGTTCCGCAATTCCGGAAAGACCTTGGACACTTTCCGCAGGAGATAATCGCCGTAGGTGCCGGTGAGCTCGTGCACGCTGGAGCGGTCCCAGCGCGTGGCGGCGTCATCCGTGAACGCGACGTGTTGCAGCTCGTCAATCGGCCTGATCTGGGCGTCGAAATTCGGATCGAAGAAGAACGGGAATGACAGGCGGTCTCGCCGGGACGTGTTCAGGACGCGATGCGGCGTTGAACGATAGATGCCGCGGGTCAGCCGGTCGAGCATGTCGCCGATGTTGCAGACGAGCGTGCCGCGCAGGGG
>CAZDGB010000488.1:0-2601 GCA_964504645.1 uncultured Planctomycetaceae bacterium
ACTTGTATTTCACAATCAGCGGCAGGAAGGAACGCAGGTTGAGGTTCGTCCCTTTGAGCTTCCGGCACGTCAGCGTGATTTCCTCCTCCAGCGAGGCGATGCGTTCGGCGAGATCGGCCCGCGGGAGCGTGACTTTTTCCTGCACAAATTTGAAGTCGCCGTCGGCTTTCGTTTCGATCTTCTTCAGCGCCCGCAGCACGCTGAGTCCGAGGAGATTGCCGAGTTCCTCGGCGTTCTTCGGCGTGTCGAATTCCTTGTACTTCGCCGGGTTGATGTCGCCGGCGCAGCCTTGCACGAACATCGCGACGGCGCCGTCCGGCAGCGCGTCCTCAATGGCCTGCGACGAGAAGCCGGTCATGTCGGCCGTGTTGCCGCCGGTCGGCACGCCTTGAATCGGATGGCAGGCGAAGTTGTAGAGGACGGCGAGCGGCTGGCCGTTCATGCGGTCGATCCGCACGATGCCGATTTGCGGATCGACCGGGCCGACGCCGCCGATCTCGGCGTCGGGCGGCATGGAATACGCGCGGCGAATGTCGATTTCCTTGCCGTTCTTCATCTGGATACGGCGGTTCTCCATCACGCGGTCTTCGCGGCCTTCGCCGACGCCGATCTTCACCGGCACCAGTTCTTTCAACGCCTGCTGCACGGCCTCGACGGTCCGCTCGGCCACGTCTGCACAGATGACGCCGTGGCAGTGGCTGGCGTTGATCAAAACGTGCGCCGGGTCGATCTTCAGATCCTTTTGCAGCGCGGCCCGGACTTTCGGCAGGTAATCGTTCTTGATGTGCCCGATCTCGCCGATGGCAACGGCGTCGACGACGATGAATGCCGCCGTCAGGTCGCCCTGCTTCAAGACCAGGGCGCGGGCATACATCTTGTCGTTGACCGGCCCGGCGTCGTAGTTGGTGATGTCGACCTTGCCGACGCCCGCCGTGAACGGGGCCGCGTTTGCCAGCGATGCGAAAGCGAGCCAACAGATTGCCGCGTAAGTTTGCAGAGATGTCATATCGATGTCCTCACAAGTTGTAGATCGTCAAAAGTTGAAGAAGCCCACGAACTGCGTCCGTGGGTGACCGCAGGGAAGACCCCGCGGCTTCTGGGAAAGTAAACTCAGCCGCGCAGCGGGTCGGGTTGTTTCCAGGGCGGGGCGAACAATGCGTCGATCTTCGCGAAATGCTCGGCGGGGATCGTCACGTTCGCGGCGGCGACGGCGTCTTCGATCTGCGACAACCGTTTGACGCCGACGACGGGCGACGTCATCGCCGGCTGCGTCAGCGTCCAGGCCAGCGTGTACTGCGAGACCGGCACGTTGATCTCGCGGGCCAGCGCTTCGAGTCCTTCCAGCTTCTGGAACAGCGCGTCATCGGGCTTCCAGGTCCACTCTGGTTTCTCGGCGAGGCGGGAATCGGCGGGCGGCGTCTGGCCGCGTTTGTACTTGCCGGTGAGCATGCCCCCTTGCAGCGATTGATACGGCGTGACGCCGACGCCGTGTTTCGCGCAGAACGGCAACTCGTGCTGAAACTCGCGGCGCAACAGGCTGAACGGAATCTGCGAACTGACGACTCTCGGCCCGCCTTGCCGGTCGGCGATCCACAAGAATTCACAGATCTGGGCCGCCGAGTGATTCGACACGCCGAAGTTGCGAATCTTCCCTTGCTTCATCGCAATGTCGATGGCCGACAGCGTCGCGTCGAGCGGCACATGCAAATCGGGCCAATGGATGATGTAAAGGTCGATGGTATCGGTCTGCAACCGCTTCAGGCTGCGGTCGACTTCGCGAAGAATGTGGACCGGCGAGAGGCCGCGCTCCTGCGGACCCGGCCCGACCGGCGCGCCAACTTTCGTGGCAAGAATCATCTTGTCGCGGCGGTCTTTCAGCGCCTTGCCGACGATTTCTTCCGCCACGCCGCCGGGGCTGCCGAGGAAACGCTTGTAGCCTTCGTAGACGTTCGCCGTGTCGATGAAGTTGATGCCGAGGTCGATGGCCGCGTGAATCAGCTTAATCGAATCGGCCTCTTCGACGGGGCTGCCGAACGTCATCGTGCCGAGACAAATCGGCGACACGAGCAGTCCGCTGCCGCCGAGCGTGCGGTATTTCATGTGGCTGACTCCTAAGGACGATCAAACCAGCGACGATATCACCGTCGCGAAGCGACTTCCAGCGCGCGGCCCGTAGAACAGGCGGCTCGATGCCTGCAAATCCTGGTTAACAAAACCGAACCGCTATGCGATGCGGCGCCGCTACGGTCCTTTGCCCTTCCATCGCATTTTCCCTCAACCCGGTATTTTCATTCTCCGTGAATCCCGATAAGATGGCCGCGGGGCAGGGGGGTAAATTGCCGGCTGGCAGAGTTCCGGTCGGTCTCAGGGGCATGGATGCGGATCGGGCGTCATGGCAGCCGGCGGCGTTTCTTTTGACAAGGCGGTCGACCCTATCCGATTGCGGATCGAGGCCCGCCTGGAAGAATACGTCCGACCCCAACGCGATTGCCCTGATCGTCTTCGCGAAGCGATGGCCTACAGTCTGCTCGCGGGAGGAAAACGGCTGCGACCGGTGCTGGTTCTGCTCGCCTGCGAAGCGTGCGGCGGCGACATCGAAGC
>CAZDGB010000489.1:0-2574 GCA_964504645.1 uncultured Planctomycetaceae bacterium
GGAACATAGGGAAAACGCTGGAGATTGTGTACGGCAAAGATGTTAAAAGCAGTGGGCGTAAGCCCCCTGAATCCGCGCGCTATGACCATTGACACCTTAACCAGGGGGCTCACGCCCCCCGCTCGGAATTGAGGAGCGATTCGAGGCCGAGACATGGCGATTCTCATCGGCGTGGATGAAGCCGGGTTGGGGCCGAATCTCGGGCCGTATGTGGTCACGGCGACCGTATGGGAAGTGCCGGGGAAGCGGGCGGACTTCGATCTATGGCAGGCGCTCGCCGAGGTGGTCACCAACGCTCCTGAGGCCGGCGACGCGCGATTGCATATCGCCGATTCCAAAGCCGTCTTTCAGCCGGGCAAAGGGCTCACGGCGCTCGAACGCGGCGTGTTGACGGCGCTGCGGTTGTGCTGCGAGGAGTTGCCCTCTTCCGATCGCGAATTGCGCCGCCGGCTGTCGATCGACGGTGAAGATCACACGGGGGACGCCCCGTGGTATGCGGAGGACGATCTTCCACTGCCGACGGAACTCGACCGCGCGGCCATCGCGGAATTGGCCGAGTTGTGTCGAGCGGCGTTCGCACGCCGCGGGATTCGGTTCGCCGCGGTGCATACGGCGATTCTGGAGCCGAGCCGGTTCAACGTGTTGATCGAAAAGCATCAGAACAAAGCCGAGGCCCTCTCGACGGTGAGCCTACGGGTCCTCAAGCGGGCCGTTCAATCGGCCGGCGACGAGCCGGTGTTCGCCTTTTGCGACAAACACGGCGGCCGGAACCGCTACGACGTTCTACTCTCCGCGTGCTTCGACAACGAGTTCGTGTTCCGCGTGAAGGAATCGGCCGAGCTCAGCGTCTACCGATTGGAGGCGATGGAATTTCGCTTTCAACCGCGGGCCGAATGCCATCTACCGGTCGCGCTGGCGTCGATGGTGTCGAAGTATCTCCGCGAACTGGCCATGCATCGCTTTAACCGCTTCTGGTCGGCCCGCGTGCCGGGATTGAAACCCACGCAAGGCTATCCCACCGACGCCCGCCGCTTCCGGGACGAGATTTCCGCCGAGCAGCAGCGTTTGGCGATTGCGGATGACTGCCTCTGGCGCTGCCGTTAGCACCGGTCTCTTCGATAGCTTCGGTGCATTTGGTCGATTCGGTGTGTTCGCGGGACGGCGGCGCGGAGAATAACGCCTGTCTGACAATTCTCGAAATTTTCCGTTCGCCGGTGGCGATGTAACCCTACTTGCAGCAGGCTGTCCTCCCTCTGGTCTCGGCGAACTAACACTTATGCCAACACCGCTGAATGGCGACTTCACACTCGACGCTCTCACGGAATCGATTCCCGGCGGATTGCGCCACGCCGCCGCAACGCTCGGCGAATTGATCGGCCAGCCGGTTGAACTGCACGTCGCCGCGATGGAGATTCGACCGGCGGATGACATGGATGATGCCGCGCCGCATGAGGATCGCTCGGACACCCTCGTCACGCAATCATTTCACGGGGCGATTCGCGGCTGCGCGTCGGTGGGCCTGCCGGCGAATGTCAGTGCAGCGCTGGCCAGCGCTGCGGCGGGCACCGATCGCCGCGCCGGATCTCGGCTCGATGTGGAATGGTGCGGCATTCTGCTGGAAACCGGCAGCTTACTCTTGAGCGGCGCGACACAGCCACTCTGGGACAATGCAACGTCCGCCATCCATTTCTCCTCTCCCGAATTGCAGATCGCGCGCGGCGGAGAAGATATTTCTTGCGACACATTCCCCGAGAGAGATCGTCTCCTCGCGGAAGTCCGCTGCCGTATCGCCGGCCGAGACCTCGACGAAACGCTGCGCTTCTCGCTGGCCGTCGACGGCTCTTCCCAACCCGCAACCCACAACCCGCAACCCGCCTCCTACGATCTCGTGCCGCTCGGGGTTTGCGTAGTCGACGGCGATTTGCGAGTCCACACTTGGAATGAGATGCTAGCGGCGTGGACCGGACTTTCTGAGCGAGAGATGCTGCATTCCGATCTAGGCGCGCGCTATCCGCGGTTGCGTCTGCCTCGTCTCTTTGATCGGTTGCAGGCCGTGCTCCAGACCGGCCTGCCGACGTCGTTCTCTGCGGCCCTGCATCGGCAATTCCTCGATGTGCCGGCGCGAAACGGCGTCGTCGGCGAATTGATGGTGCAGGAGACCTCGGTGCGGCGTTTGTCCGCCGATCCACCGCGGCTCGTGATTTCGATTCAGGATCTCACCTCGGCCTATCATCAGTTGTGGGACTTGCGGAAAGAGCGTCAGGAACTCGAAGGGACGAAGCGCGATCTCGAAGAGGCCAATCACAGCCTTCAGTCGAGCCTCGTGCTCTATGCCCGCAACAACCAACGCTTGCAGGCGGAAGTGCAGGAACGCAGCCGCGCCGAGGATGTGCTCCGCCAACAGGCCGCCGATTTATCGGCGGCCAAGGATCGAGAAGCAGAGCACACGTTGTGGCTAGAACACATGGTCAAAGAATTGACCGCCGCCCGGCAACTGGCCGAGACCGCCGCGCAGACCAAGACCGAGTTCCTGGCCAACATGAGCCACGAAATTCGCACGCCGATGACGGCCAT
>CAZDGB010000490.1:0-2517 GCA_964504645.1 uncultured Planctomycetaceae bacterium
GTTCACCGGCCCCCACCAGATGTCGTGCTCGCTCGCCGGATGCTTGACGACGCGCTTGTCCTTCGGCGAGCGGCCCGTCTTGTCGCCGGAGTACGCGATCAGGCACCCGGTGTCAGACAGCGTGGTCCCCTTGTCGTAGCGAATCGCCTCTTCGTAGAGAACGGACGGCGAGACGTTCCGCAGCACCGTCTTCACCGCGATGCCATGCCGGCTGAGATCGAATTCATCCATGATGCGGCTTTCCTTCGCGACGGGTCGATCGATTGTTGCATTCTATCTCCATCCGCGCCGCGAGGAAAAGCGGCGATCTGAAAGGCGTCTCTCGCAAAGGCGCGAAGACGCAGAGAATCGCGAAGCAGAAAGCGGGTTTCGCACAGAGGCACAGAGGACACAGAGAAAAAGACTTCCTATGAATTTCTCTCCTGATCTTACTCTGTGACCTCTGTGCCTCTGTGCTCAAAGCTCTTCGCGTCTTCGAGAGACAGATTTCCCGCCGCAGCACGTTCTCACCGTATCTGCAAATCGGAGGTCTGGCCGGCGCGGGCTTGCAGGGCGGAGACGCGGTCGGTGATTACCTCCACGGCGATCCGCGTTTCCCGCAAGAGCAGCACGGAACCGTAGACCAGTGCGCCCACGGCGACCATGCCGGCGCCGACGCCCAGCACTTCGAGTACCCGAATCGCATGCAACAGGCCCGTCGGGATCGAGAGTGCGCCGAGCAGAGACATCAGCGCCGCGGAGGCGAACCCGCCCAGCGCCACGTAAAACCCGCGCAGCGCCCGGAGCAGCAGCATCGTCCGGTATTCCGCCGCCGAGAGTTCCTTCAGCCGGCGTTTCGATTCTTCCGAGACGTATTCCTGTGCCGCTTCCAGTTGCTTCGACAACTCCCGCGCCCGATCGACGGCCCGCGCCAGCCGGTTGCTGGTGCTCATCACTAGGACCGATGACGCGTTCGTCAGGATCGACGGGGCGACGATCAACGAGAGGACTGAGAAGGGGTTGGGGTCCATGAAGTGGCGCGAAGCGTTAGAAGCAACAAGGGAGATGATAAACGCCGAGGACGATCGGTTCACCTGTCGGGGACTTCGCCGCAGACGTGCAGCGCCATTATCGCATAAGCCGTACCGGCGTTGGCGATTCGATGTTCCGTATGCCAGCCTTGCGACGGAGTAAACCAGCGGCCGCTGGCTCGCTGATGACTTTTGAGCCAGTCGACACCACGGCGAATTCGAGGATCGTTGGCAGGGATCCCTGCTTGTCGCAAGACGTACAACACCAGGCCGGTTGCGTAGGCATCGCTTTCCAAACGCGATTGGTAGACGTCGTCGCGGCCCACATAGACCAAGAACTCTGTCCCATATCCCGGTTTGGCGCGGGCGGCTTGGCCGGCTTCAGTTTGTCGCTGTGGATCACGGGAATTGTCGATGAGATTGGCCATCGACCAGCCGCCGTCCGCACGCTGAATGGACAACAAGTCCGCAGAAATCTGCGGCTCGTCTTCGGGGGTCAAAATTCCGTCGATCGACTGGCTGACCCACAACAGCATCGCCTGTTGATGCAGGCTCGTAGCGGGGTGCGTTTTCAGATACTGGCGAATGCCGGCCAGTCCCTGCTGCGCAGCTTCGGTTTCGGCGTAGCTCTCCGGGGCCATGCCCGTTCCCAGCGCGGCGAGCGTCACGCCGTAATGCTCATCGCTCTTGATCGGCGGCGTATCGCGGAACGGCCATTCCCAACTGCCGTCAGCCCGCTGCAACGTCCACATGCGGTCGAGTTCCTCGCGAGTCCGCGGATGGAGTTCGCCCGTCGTAGCTCGATCGTGAAAGGCCAATGCGACGGCGACTTCGACCGTGACGGCGGCGATGCCATCCTTCGGTAAAGCCGGCTCCGGCTCCAGGCGCTCGGCGACGATCTTTTCAAAGAACTGCCGCACGTCCGACGGTTCCGCCGACACCGCCGTCAGCAAGGGGCGAGCCATGAGATACGGCGGCAGAGTATGACACGCTGCACACTGCCGGGTCTTCTGCCAGTATAGTGCAGTGATGTCGAGCGATTGGGCAGCCCGCTCCAGCGAAAACTCCGCAGCCAACGGCTCATCTGCGGACAATGGGACCGGTTCCGGCACATTGGCCAGACTCAGCGGTTCGCCTGCAAGCGAACTCGCCGACGTGATGCCAAGAGACATCCCGCAGATCAGCGTGGAGCGAAGAATTTGAGAACTCAGCCGCATATTGCCCTCCCTCCGCGTCTTGGCTAAGCGGTCATGTCAGAATCTCGTGCACCACGCGCGCCGGTTCGACGCCCGTCAAACGGAAATCAAGCCCTTGATACTTATACGTGAAGTGCTCGTGGTCGACGCCCAGGAGGTGCAGCATGGTGGCGTGCAGGTCGCGGACGTGGACGGGGTTTTCGACGGCTTTGTAGCCGAACTCGTCGGTCGCGCCGTAGGTCACGCCCCCTTTCACGCCGCCGCCGGCGAGCCACATGCTGAAGCCGGCCATGTGATGGTCGCGGCCAGGG
>CAZDGB010000491.1:0-2484 GCA_964504645.1 uncultured Planctomycetaceae bacterium
CCTATCGCCTCGGCGCCCGGGGGTGGGCCGCGCGGGGGGGGCCGCCCCCCCGCGCCGAACAAAATACTTTCTCGACTCTCTATTCCAACTCAAAACGCCTGCCGCCCGCGGAGCGCATCGGCCAGCATTTCGCGGTTGGCAAACTCTAGCACGCTGCCGGAGGCCACTCCGCGCGCTAGCCGCGTAATCGTCACAGGCTCTCCGGCCAGCAGATTCGATATGTACAGCGCGGTGCCGTCTCCCTCCAAGGTCGGATTTGTCGCCATCACGATTTCCCGCACCTGCTGCTGCCGCACCCGCTTCAGCAGCGCGTCGATCGTCAAGTCGTCCGGCCCCACGCCGTTGAGGGGCGAAATCCGCCCGCCCAGCACGTGATATAACCCCGAGAAGACCCCCGCGGCTTCGAGGGCGATCAAATCTTTCGGCTGCTCCACGACGCACACCGCGTGCTGGTCCCGCCGCGGGTCGCGGCAGATTTCGCAGAGTTCTCCCTCGGTGAGGTTGAAGCACTGCTGGCACGGACGCACGACGTCGCGGATCGCCCGTAAGACCTCGGCGAGATCGCGGGTTTCCGCCTCGTCGCAGTTCAAGAGGTGGTACGCCATCCGCTCCGCCGACTTCTTCCCGATGCCGGGCAGCTTCGCCAACCGGTCGATCAACCGGGCGAACGTCGGACCATACGGATGCTTGGTTTCAAAGGCTTTCGACATGAGCGAACATCATCCTGATTCTTCAAACGCGTCTTCGCGTCTCTGCGAGAAGCGGTTTTTCCTTACTTCCCTCCGCCGAGGCCGAAGCGCGACAGCGCGTCGGAAAGTCCCGGCAAGTTCAACGAATCCGTCGCCTGGCCCATTTCCTCCGCGGCAACGGTTTTGACTTTTTCCAGCGCCTGGTTCGCCGCGGCGACGATCAGGTCTTCCAGCATTTCGCGATCGCCGGATTGATACACTGTCGGGTCGATTTGGCAGGCCAATACCTGCGAGTGGCCGTTCATTTCGATGGAGACCATCCCGCCGCCGGACGACCCGGTGACCCGGCGCTCGCCGAGCCGATCGCGCATGGCCTGCATTTTGTCGCCCAACGCCTGGGCGTTTTTCATCAGATTGGCCAGGCTACCCAATTCTTTGAACATCTCGACTGACTCCTACGTCGCGTCCTCGACGGCGCTCGCGGCAATAAACTCTTGCACCCGCCAGGCCTCGATTCCGAACTTCTCCGCAATCTCTTTCACCAGAACGTCTTGCGAATCATCGACTCGCAAGGTCTTCACGTCGACGTTCGGACGGGCGACCGGCTTCGGCTGGGTTTGGGCGTCGACCCGAAACTTCACCGCGACCGTCCGCCCCGTGACTTCCCGCAGCGTATTCTCGATTCGCGACAGGACATCCGGCTGCTCGAAGGCCTTCTTCGCGAAATCATAGCTCGCCGGCAAAACAATTTCTAGACCATTCGGCCCGGAAATTGCACTGGAAATCGCACGACGAAGGTTCGCGCCGACCGTGTCGCCCAATCGCGTCGCCAATTCCGCTAAAATCGCGGACTCATTCCCCGACGCAAACTCAATTATCTCTGTGGGTTGCGTCTCTGTTTCCGGCTCCGGTGCGACAGCTATCGGCCCGGTGTCATTTTTTTTTTGCGGCGGTGAATTATTTGCTGCCGCAGGACGCCCTGGCGTCCCAGCCGCCAGCGGCAATGTCTTGCCGGCCTGGAGTTGGCCGATGATCGCTCCGAGTTGGTCAAGATCCTCCAACATCGAGAGCCGGACCAACGCCAGTTCCAGGAGCACGCGGCCGAAATTCACGCGTTGCATGCGGATTTTCGTCTCGGAGAGAATTTGCAACGCCGCCGCGATCGTCTGCAAACCCCACTGCTGCGCCTGGGCCTGCAACTGCGGGGCTTGCTCGTTGCCGACGCTCATCAACGGCAGCGTTGTCGCCCCCGCGGCGACGACCATCAGGTCGCGCAGATAGGCGATCAACTGGTCGGTGAACGGGTCGATCTGCACGCCGTTTTGAAACGCCGTTTGCAATTCCTGCAAGGCAACGTCGCGGCGGCGGTCGATGAGCGACTGCGCGAGCCCGATCAGGCGTTCATCCGGCGCGGTGCCGAAGAGCCGATGGACGTCGTCTGCCGAAATCTGTTGCGAGCCGAACGAGAGGAGTTGATCGAACAGCGACTGGCTGTCGCGCATCGACCCGGCGGCCCGGCGGGCGACGAGTTCCAAAGCCGCCTGCTCGACTTGAAAGCCTTCGCTCTTGGCGAGCGCATCGAGCCGGGCGACGATCTCCACCGTGGCGATCGTCCCGAAATCGAACCGCTGGCAGCGGGAGAGGATCGTATCGGGAACTTTATTCGGCTCGGTCGTGCAGAAGATGAATTTGACGAGCGGCGGCGGTTCCTCCAGCGTCTTGAGGAGCGCGTTGAACGCTTCCTTCGTCAGCATGTGGACTTCGTCGATGATGTAGACTTTGTACTTCGACCGCA
>CAZDGB010000492.1:0-2480 GCA_964504645.1 uncultured Planctomycetaceae bacterium
ATCGAGCCGGCGGCGGTGAATCTCGGCCGGCCGGTCGACTTCGTGAAAGACGTGCAGCCGATCCTCGACGACAAGTGCGTGGCATGCCACAACGTCGCCATCGCCGAAAGCCGGTTGATCCTCGAAGACGTGCCGAGCATCCTCAAAGGAGGCAAGCGCGGCCCGTCCGTGATGGCCAAAGAACCGGACAAGAGCCTCTTGCTCCTCGTCGCATCGCGCGGGACGCAGCCGGCGATGCCGCCGCTGCCGAACAAAGTCTCCGCCGCCGCCGTCACGCCGCAGGAACTCGGCATCCTCAAGCAGTGGATTCTCGAAGGGGCGCAGGGCGGCCTGGGGAACACCGGCCCGGCGGTCGTCTTTCAAGCCGTGCCGTCGTCGATGCAGTCGATCTACGCCGTCGCGATGTCGCCGTGGTCGCGTTTCGCCGTCTGCGGCCGTGCGAATCAGATCGACGTGTACGACGTCCTCACCGGCGAATACGTCCAACGGTTGACCGACCCGGCTTTAGGCACCATCAAGTCCGGCGACAAGCCGATGTATCCGAACGGCGCCGCCCATCAGGATTTCGTGCATGCCCTGGCGTACAGCCCGACCGCCGATCTGATCGCCTCGGCCGGCTACCGCGAAGTGAAACTCTGGCAGCGCGGACAGAACGTGCAGCTTAAGAAGTTCGCCGTCGAGAATCCGCCGACCGCGGCCGCCGTGTCGCCTGACGGCAAACTGCTGGCGATCGCGCAACCGGACAACAGCATTCGGCTGATCTCGCTCGCCGACGGGGCGGTGCAAAAATCGCTGGCCGGACATACGGCGCCGGTGACGGCGCTGCAGTTCTCCGCCGATAACGCCAAGGTCTTCTCCGCGTCGAAAGACAAGACGGCCCGCGTCTACAACGTCGCCGACGGCGCGCAGGCCGACCTGCTGACGACCGCCACGGAAATCCTGTCGCTCATATTGAGCGCCGACGGGAAGTTGCTGGTCACGGGACATCAGGACAACGGCATCCGCTCGTGGAACGTGCCGTTCGATCAGCCGACGGCCGAGCCCGTCAAGCCGGTGAAGGAGTATCCCGGCAGCGGCGGCCCGGTGACGGCCCTCGCTCTCGTCGCGCCGGGGACGCATTTCATCTCCGCCGGGGCCGACGCTCATTGGCGGCAATGGGACCTGGCCAGCGGGGCCGCGGTGCGGGCCGTCAATCACGGCGCGCCGATCACGTCGCTGTCCGTGCGGAACGACGGCAAATTCGTCGCCACCGCCGGCGGCAACGTCGCCAAGATCTTCACGATCGAAGGCCAGCCGGGCGGCGAGATCAAAGGGAGCCTCGCCGCGCTGCGGAAAGTCGCGGAACTGGCGGAAGTCGATGCCGTGGGCAAAGGCCGCGTCGCGCTGGCCGACGCCGCGTTCAAGGCCGCCGAGAAGAACCTGATGGAGCGCACCGAGGCGACCAAGAAGGCGACCGAGCAGAAAGACGCCGCCGACAAGGCCCTCGCCGAAATGAAGACGAAGGAGCAGACCGCCGTCGCCGCCCGCGACGAGGCGAAAAAGAAGCTCGACGGCGACGCGAACAACGACGGTCTGAAGAAGGCCCTCGCCGACGCTGAGACCGCCGTCACCGCCGCGGTCGATGCCTCCAAGAAGGCCCAGGAAGCGGTCGACGCCACCGTGAAGGCCGTGAATCAAACGACCAAATCGCAGCAGACCGCGACCGAACAAGTGGCCGCCGCGAAGACGGTCCTCGACGCCGAAACCGCCGTCGGCAAGCAGGCCGAGACCGTTCTCGCCGCCGCGAAGACCGAACAGCCAACGCTCGACAAACCGGTGAAGTTCGCCGCGTACACCGCCGACGGCAAGTTCCTCGCCGCGTCCGGCGACGACGGCGTCGTCCGCTTGTACGATCCCAAAACCGCCAAGCCGCTCGAAGAACTCGTCGGTCAGGCCGCCGCGACGAACACGCTGCTCGCCGGTCCGGACCGCGCGCTGATTTCCATCGCCGACGACAAACAACTCACGCTGTGGGACTCGAACCCGCCGTGGCAACTCGTCGGCGTGTTGGGCCCGAAGCCTGAAGCGCCGCTCGACGTCGCTCCGTCGCCGTTCGTCGGCCGCGTCCTCAGTCTCGCGTTCAGCCCGGACGGCAAGCTGCTCGCCACCGGCGGCGGCGACCCGTCTCGCTCGGGCGAACTGATGCTGTGGAACGTCGAAACAAAATCGTTCCTGAAAGCCTTCCCCGACGCGCACAGCGACACCGTCTTCGGCATCGACTTCTCCTACGACGGCAAGTTGCTTGCCACCGGCGCCGCGGACAAGTTCGTCAAGGTGCACGAAGTCGAATCGGGCAAGCTGGTCCGTTCGTTCGAGGGCCACACGCACCACGTGCTGGGCGTCAGCTTCAAGTCCGACGGCAGCCGCGTCGCCAGTTGCGGGGCCGACAACGCCATCAAGGTCTGGAACATGGAGACCGGCGAGCAGTTCCGCACCATCGC
>CAZDGB010000493.1:0-2463 GCA_964504645.1 uncultured Planctomycetaceae bacterium
GCATTGCCTCTTGGTCGGCGTGCCGGGGCTGGCGAAGACGCTGCTCGTCAGCACGATCGCGAAAATTCTGCAACTCTCGTTTCGCCGGATTCAATTCACGCCCGACTTGATGCCGTCCGACATCACCGGCACCGACGTCTTGCAGGAAGACCCGGAAACCGGCCGGCGGCTGTTCCAGTTCATGCAGGGGCCGATCTTCACGAACCTGCTGCTCGCCGACGAAATCAACCGCACGCCGCCCAAAACGCAAGCCGCACTGCTTGAGGCCATGCAGGAGCGGCACGTCACCGTCGGCTCGAACACGTACCGGTTGCCGCTGCCCTTCTTCGTGCTGGCGACGCAGAACCCGATAGAGCAGGAAGGGACCTATCCGCTGCCCGAAGCGCAGCTCGACCGGTTCATGTTCAACGTCGTCGTCGGTTACCCGACTCCGGCCGAGGAGCTGCGCATTCTGAAGCAGACGACCGGCGGCGAAGAGCCGCAACTCTCCACCGCGCTGACTGGCCGGCAGATTCTCGCGTTGCAGGAAGTCGTCCGCCGCGTGCCGGTCGCCGAGCATATTTTTGTTTACGCCCGCGACCTCGTCCGCGCGACGCGGCCGAACGAGGAGAACGTACCGAAGTTCATCAAGCAATACGTCTCGTGGGGCGCCGGTCCGCGGGCCGGGCAATATCTCATTCTTGGCGCAAAAGCGCGGGCGCTGCTGGAAGGCCGGTTCCACGTGATCACCGACGACATCCGCGCCGTCGCCAAGCCCGTGCTGCGGCACCGCCTGGTGACGACGTTCGCCGCGCAGACGGAGGGCATCACGACGGACAAAGTCGTCGAAATGCTCCTGGAAAAAATCCCGGTGGAACTCGAAGAACGCGCCCGCCAAATCGCGCGGGGATAGAATGAAGGCGTCTCTCGCAAAGGCGCGAAGTCGCAGAGTTCGCAAAGAAAAAAACGTTTCGCACAGAGACACAGAGATAAAAACTCGACAGGATAAGCTCTCTGATAAGCCTTTTTCTCTGTGGCTCTGTGCGCAAACCTCTTCTTCTTTCTTCTTCGCGAACTCTGCGACTTCGCGCCTTTGCGAGAGACGCCTTTTCCGATTTCCATAGAAGGTAACGTCAGCAATGGGTTGGTTCGACAAACTGAAGCAAGGCCTGCAGAAGACCAAGCAGCTTTTGCAGACCGATGTCCGCGATCTGTTCAAGGCGGGGGAAATCCTCGATGACGCCAAGCTCGAGGCGTTCGAGGCGCGGCTGATTCGTACCGATATGGGCGTGGCCGCGGCGAATAAGATCATCGCCGAGTTGCGGGCCAATCATCTCGGCCGCACCGTCGTGCTGCCGGAGGTGTGGGGGACCGTCAAGAACACGCTGAAGGATTTGCTGAAGGGCAACGACGGCGCCGTCTGGAACGCGAACGAGCCGCTGTCGCCGTTGAAGTTCGCCGCGGAGAAGCCGACGGTGATCCTCGTCGTCGGCGTGAACGGGACCGGCAAGACGACGTCGATCGCCAAGCTGACGAAGTTCCTAACGGCGAACGGCAAGACGGTGCTCCTCGCAGCGGGCGACACGTTCCGCGCCGCCGCCGTCGAGCAGCTCACGGTGTGGGCCAACGGCCTCGGCTGCCCGATCGTCACCAAACCGAGCGGCACCGACCCCGCCGCCGTCGCCTTCGCCGGCTGCGACGAAGGGGTGAAAGCCGGCGTCGACGTGGTCGTCATCGACACCGCCGGCCGCTTGCACAACCAGGTCAACCTGATGAAGGAACTCGAAAAAGTCCGCAAGGTGATCGACAAGCGGATCCCCGGCGCCCCGCACGAATGCCTGCTCGTCATCGACGCAACGACCGGCCAAAACGGCCTCAACCAGGCCAAGCACTTCGGCGAAGCCGCCGGCTGCACGGGCATCGTCCTGGCGAAACTCGACGGCACCGCGAAAGGAGGCGTCACCGTCGCCATCCGCCAGCAAATGGGCATCCCCGTGAAATACGTCGGCGTGGGAGAGCAGATCGACGACTTGCAGTTATTCGACGCGGAGGGGTTTGTGGAGGCGTTGTTTGAGGAAGGGTGAGAGGAAACGATCAACGAGAAAAGTAAAAAATGTCATGTCGGAATTCTCCGCACTCACGACAAAGCTCGTAACACCAGTGCTCCGGGAGCGCGGCTTTAAGAAGCATGGCAGCTTCACGCGTGGCTCGATTTATGACTTTGCGATCTACCGTCGAGGCGATCTTGAAGTGAAGCTAACGTACGCCTTCGGCAGCCAGGATTATCCGGACATCGGAATTCGTTTGAGGGTGTGTGACGGGGACAAGGTGCGATTTGAAAAGCTATATGACCCGATCGATGACGGAACGGAGGCGATATTCAGAATCTTGCTCAACGACATCGAAGCCGGGAAATGTGGAATGCACTGAGCGGGTAGCCTCGGTTGCCGTTCAGGCTACCGAGGTCGCGCAGCGACAGGAGGC
>CAZDGB010000494.1:0-2444 GCA_964504645.1 uncultured Planctomycetaceae bacterium
AAGTGTCTTTGGTGGGCCTCGAAGACTCGACCCACCCTACGAATGCGGCATCATACCGGAAGCGGCGCAGCGTCAGTAGGTTCGCGACGCATCGTAGCAACGTGGTTTTTAGGGAGATGTCTCGCAGAGACGCAGAGAAAGGCAAATTTGCGGTATAGTGACGTCTGTGCCGTAACGTTTCCTTGTGGAGAATGAGCCATGCTCCGTTGGGCAATCCTCTTCCTGATCGTGGCGCTCGTCGCGGCGCTGTTCGGTTTCGGCGGCATTGCAGCCGAGGCGGCGGGCATCGCCAAGATTCTCTTCTTCATTTTTCTGGTACTTTTCGTCGTCTCGCTCGTGATGGGCCGAGGGAAATTTTGACGGCTCGTTGAGCGAACGGCCATTCACCACCGCTCAACCCGCCGACGACACGAAGTCTCTTACCGCCAGCGTCCCTTGCTTGCTCCGCAGTCGGGTGCTGAAATACGTCCACCCCCTTCTTGAGGACGTTTCCATGAGCACCCCCATCTCCCGCCGCGCGTTTCATCAGCAACTCGCCGCCGGCGCGGCGGCGGCCGCCTTATCGCCTTCGATCCTCATCGCCAACGATAAACCTGCGATTCTCGGCGGCACGCCGGTCTGTGCGGGCGAGTGGCCGCGGTGGCCCGTGACGCTGCAAGGCGACATCGACGCCGTTGCCGACGTCCTCAAGAGCGGCGACTGGTATCGCTACAATAGCAGCGAATCGACGGTGGACGTCTTCGAACGGCAATGGGCGGCGGCGCTGAACGTGCCGTTCTGTCAGGCGACCAGTTGCGGGACGTCGGCGTTGATCACGGCGCTGGCGGCCTTGAACATCGGGCCGGGGGATGAAGTGCTGCTGCCGCCCTACACGTTCATTGCGACAGTGAACGCGGTGATTCTGCATCATGCATTGCCAGTGTTCGTCGACAGCGACCCAGCCACGGCACAGATCGACCCCGCGAAGATTGAAGAGCGAGTGAACGAGAACACGCGCTGCGTGATTCCTGTGCACATCGGCGGGGCGTCGTGCGACATCGAACAGGTGCTCGACATCGCTAAGCGAAAAAAACTCGCCGTCGTCGAGGATTCCTGCCAGACGCACACCGGCGAATGGAAAGGGAAGCGGCTTGGCACGTTCGGCGACGCCGGCTGTTACAGTTTTCAGAACTCGAAGAACCTGACGAGCGGCGAAGGGGGCGCGATGGTGACGTCCGACGAAACGATCTATCACCGCGCCCAATCTTATCAGGACAACGGCGGCGGCCGGCCGAAACACGACGGCGGCTACACCGGCAACGGCGCGAACCTGCGGCTGACGAATTTCCAGGGAGCGTTGCTCCAGCATCAACTCGCGCGGCTGGAAGAACAATCAAAAATCCGCGAGGAGAACGCAGCCCATCTGCGTAAGCAGCTCGATGAGATCGGCGGCGTCCGCGGGAAGAAACTTCTCGCCGGGACGACGCGGCACGGGTATCACCTTTTCATCTTCGAGTTCGACCCGGAAGCCTTTGCCGGGATGAACAAGCGGAAATTCACCGCCGCACTGCAGGCCGAAGGGGTCCCCGCGACGGGTGGCTACAGCGCAACGAACAAGATGGATTGGGCCAAGCGGCTCACCGCCAGCCGCCACTATCGCCGCATCTACGGCGACACGCGGCTGAAGAAGTGGCAGGAGGAAAACGTCCTGCCAGCCAACGACCGCATGATCAAAACGACCTGCTGGTTCGGCCAGAATGTTTTGCTTGCCGACCGCGAACGGATCGACCAATTGGCGGAGGCGTTCCGCAAGGTGAAGCAACACGCGGCGGAGATTGCGAAGGCGTGACCCTTTGCGACGCGCAATAACGTGCTTTCCGTTAGACCCCTTCATGTTGCCCGTCGAGATTCTCACGACGCTGCGCTATGGCGAAGCACTGGCGGCTTCAGTGCCCGCCTCGCGCGCCGGTTGGCGCGCCTGGGTTTACGTCCGCCCTAGATTTGCTGACAGCGACACCAGGACAGTCTTTCCGCTTCCAATGAACGACGACACTTCTGTCAGGTTTTCAGCGCGCCGGGTAGAACTGTCCGAATGGCACTTGGACGAACGCTGGTATTGGGACATGGATATCGCCATTCGCGAGCGCCCCATTCTGGATCAAACGTTCGAATGCGAGAACGAGATTGAACTGGAAAAACAACTGCTGGCATGGTCCTGTAAGCCCGCATCACTTAAATTGCCTCATCACGTCGGCTATCCGGAACCCCCGCCAACAACAGGAGGTCGCATTTCATAGCCGCCGCTGGAGATAGGAAAGTTCCATGGTCGCTCGAATGTTCTTGTTACTTGCTTACGTCTCTGCTTCGCCGCTAGCCTTCGCCGCTGGGCCGCAACTGCAAGTCCTCCATCACGCCGTCGTGAACGACACCATCGTCGACGCTCAGACGCCGTGCGGGTTGGTGAA
>CAZDGB010000495.1:0-2432 GCA_964504645.1 uncultured Planctomycetaceae bacterium
CTGATCGCTCGCCGACGCCATATCGTGTCCGGAACGAACCACACCTACTCACCCTCTAATCGTTCGGGCGTCAACAAGTTGTTAATTCTGTTTGGAGGGCATCTCGCCGCTGTCGAGATGCCCTCCCTTGCTTAACGAGTTCTTTTTCTTCGGTATCAGGAAGAGATTTCATGTCGCTGTCCCGTACGTTGTCCTGGCTTGCAATTCTGGTGAGTTTTGTTTTGTACAGTGGCTGTGCGGCCAGTCTGAAAGAACCTGATTTAGGGCAAGTGAAGGGCAAAGTTACCGTTGACGGGCAGCCAGGCGCGAATCTGATGGTGACGTTCGAGCCCCAAGGGAGTGCCACTGGAAAGGCCGCTGCGCAAACCGGTGCTGGCTCGGTAGGAACCACGGACGCCGGCGGAAATTATGAACTTACATACAAAGGCACTGCGAAAGGAGCTGCCATCGGCACGCATAAGGTGAGAATCACAAGTGCCGCCGGTGGTGGACCGGCCGGTGGAGAAAAGGCTGCGAAGCCGCTCAACATCCCCGCTAAATTCAACACCGACAGCCAACTCACCAAAGAGGTCAAAAAGGGAGACAACAAGATAGACCTCGAAATCACCTCGAAATAAAAGCACGTCTCCATTTACGGAGACGCCTGCATTCTGCGATAAAGTTGCAGCGGTTCGAATTTTATTTGCCATCGGTCCGCTTCAGTCGAGTTGTGAGTATCTCGCAGCAACTTCACAAGCTGTTGAATGTATAGCGGTCGGTCCGATGCCAACTTGACCGAATGACGAGTTGCAGTCAGCGCCGATTGAAGCGATCCCGTCTCGGTATAACTGCGGCTCAGCATGTACCACACGTCCGCGGTGGGACGCAGCTTCACGGTTTGTTCCAGCCACGGAATCGCCTCGGCGAAACGCCCCTCCGCGTGGAGCGTCGAGCCGAGCGTGAAATTCAGCGTGGCATCCGCTTCCGGGCTGCGATGGTCGCGCTGCCGCGCCAGCTCGGCGTAGCGGATCGTCGCCGTCGCATCCTGCCCCCAGAACAGTCGCGATAACGACGACTCGACCTCCGAATCTCCCGGGTGATCCCGTTCGAATCGTTCCAGCAAGGACAACGCCTGTTGGCGGTAGGCCGCGGCAAACGGTCCTTGGCCGGGAGCATCGGAATACTGCAGATAGGCCAGCCCGAGATTCCGCTCTCGCAGCGGCTGCGGCAGCCACGCGTCATTTCCGAGCGGCACGAGTTCGCCCGGTTCCGTCTCGTTTTTGCGCAGACCGCTCGGATGGTGGATCCCGATGCGGTGATGCGTAAACGCGAAATGCGGGATCTCCGTATCGCCCGTTGGCATGTGACAGTGAACGCAATTGTCGGCGATACTGTCCGCGAAGCGGCTCGAGGCCGGCGCGGTGCAGGTCTGCTCCTGATGGCATGACAGGCATTTCGACCGGTAGACGTCCCGCTGTTCCTGGGCCGATGGCTTGTCATGCGGATGATGGCACGTCGTGCAGGTGAGAGTTTCGCTCTCCTGGTAACAGCGGCTCAGCCGCATCTGCTCCATATGGCCGACGACCTGCATCTCCTCTGAAGGCGTCTGCACGCCATAATGCGCCGCAAAATCCGCCAGAAGTAACCCGGGGCGATAGTCTTGCAGCCGCCGCCCCGGCAACTCCACCGTTGCAGCGCTGTGCAGATGGCATTGAGCACAGACGTCTTCCCGCAGACTCCGCTCCAGATGCGCCGGATTCACGATCGTTTCGTCGATTTCCCCCGGAATCCGCGCGGCGCCTTCCCGTTCCCATTTGGCGACGTGGAGCGCTCCCGGACCGTGACACCGTTCGCAATCGATGACCAGCGCCTGCAGATCGACGCGCTGCGGACTGTTGTCGACTGGTTCCACTCGCCCCGCGTGACACAACAGGCAGCGTAGCTCGACAGGACGCTGAAATCCGGAATTGTGATTCTCATACCCCGGCGACAAGGCCCATCCGGGCCGCGCGGCGTACCAGGTCGCAGGCGACTCGTAGAGAAACCCGTCGATGTCGATCAGGTAGCTGCGGGAGAATCGTCCCGAGCCGATGACGTACCGGACTGGGAAATCGGCCAGCACCAGTTTGCCTCCGTCCGCGGTGTGGATCGACTCCTCGTGATAGATTTGGTCTCCCTCGCGATGGATGCGATAACGCTTCTGCGAACGGGGATCGAAGAACTCCCCGCCATCCGGTTCGCGCTCTGATTCGATTTCCGCCAAGGCCTGGCTATGCGCGGTTGCGAGATAAGAAGCATGCGCATCCGCATGGCACGCGACGCAAGCCAAGGCCCCGACGAACGCCGTGCCGGTTTCCGTATTGCGAAATTTCGAAGTGCGCACGGCGGGCAATGTGGCAGCAACTGGCGCTTCCGCCGGCGGTATTTGTGGCGGCGCCAGCCAAACGAGTGTG
>CAZDGB010000496.1:0-2422 GCA_964504645.1 uncultured Planctomycetaceae bacterium
CGATTCGCGGTCTTCGAAGAGCTGGAAGTTGGGGATCTCCGCCGACGCCGAGACGCCGTCGAGATCGGTCGAGACGATTGTCAATTTGACCTCTTCCAGCAGCTTGAGCGACACCGGCGTGCCGTTCACCGAGAGTCCCGGTCGGATGAGAAGTTCCGCCGTCTTGCGGGTGAGCAGCGCTTCGCGGTCGACGTAGAACCCGGCGACGAGTTGATAGCTTTCCGGTTCGTGCTGGAAGAAGCCGAGTGACGAATACGTTCCTTTGCCGCCGGGCGCGGGGGCCGTCAGCACGACCGGCTGGCGTCCGGGATTGGTGCTGAACGGGACGAGAATCGTGCCGTTCTCGCCGGCCTGATACTCGTGCCCGCCGAGCCATAGCGAGGCATCCTGCACCTGCCGGCCGGCGTCGTCGAGGACGGTAAACGCCTGCCCGGCGGGGGTCGTCCGCACGAGATGCCGCAGCGTTCCCTTGCGAATCAAGGCCCGGCTGCTTTGGCCGTTGCCGATGAAGTCGATCACGTAAATTCCCGGCTTGTCGAGCATGGGGAACTCGAATTTCCGCTGCACGCGGCGGAACGGCGACTCGTCGTATTGATACGTCTGCTCGACGTTCGCCACGAGTCCGTCGAGGTTGATGTCGGTGTCGACTTCGCGGCCGTTTTGCCGATAGAAGTTCTGGGCGTTGATCTCGAAGACTTTCACCAGCAGCGTCGGCACGTTCTTGACGTGGATCGACAGGCCGATCGCGCCGTCGGCGGTATAGCTCGTCTTATTCGTCGGATCGAAATCGAGATCGACGCGGTCCTTCAACTGGCGGAACAACTCCGGCGGCAACAGCGACGCCCACTGCTCCGGCTCGCCGAGGCCGTTGACGATCTTCGTCTCGGCGAACAGGTGGCGGAGATAGATGTCGTTGACGTACGGCTCGAATTCCTTCGTGTTCTGCGCATTGAGCAGAAAATGGGACAGGTACGAACGGACGAGCGGCTCGTCGTTGCCGATCGCCGCCAGCAGCGTCGCGCCATCGTAATTCGAATTGAGATCGCAGGGAAACCGCTTGATCGCTTCGGACTCGGCGAGCGCCTTGGAAATGTAGGCTAGCGGCCGCGGCAGCTTCAGATATTTGAGGAACAGTTCTTTGTCGTATTTGCCGAGGCTGCGGTCCAAAAGCAGCCGGTGATAGAGAACGTGCGCTTTGAGCGAATTGTGGACCGGTTCGAGCCGGTCGACGAACTTCTGCAAACGTTCGAGATACGTCTGCAATTCGGCCGGATCATGCCGCCAGTTGGAATCGGGGCCGGGCTGCAGCTTCGTCAGGTACGCGAGCACGAACATCTGCTGGTTGAGGAGATCGGGCTTCCGTTCGAGGAGTTCGTCCAACTGCGACTTGAGCATCTGCCGGTGAGTGGCGTGCGAGCCGAAGCCGCCGGAGTTGGCGTGATTCAAATCGTCGACGACGAGCTTCACGAGATTCGGATAATCGGGCCGCGTGAGCCGCGACAAGAGTTGCCGGCGCTGGTCGGGATTGAGTTCGGCGGCGACGAGCCAGTCGAGGGCGGCGTCCTCGAAGCCGCTCAGGCTGTTGCCGTGGCGGGCGAGGGCCTGCTGCTGGAATGTTTGCCGCGAGAGGATGTTCGGGTCGAGCGCGACCGGAAAGTTCGGCTCGGCGTTCAACTCCTCTTTGCGATGCGGGTAGTGGATGCCGAATCGGCCGCGGAGATAATCGAGCGTCGCCTGCGGGTTCTGGTCGTAGGTGAGGAGCGCCTTGCGGGTGCGAATCTCCCAGACACGTTGGGTTTCACCGTGCCGTTGGACCCAAGGCTTGAGGAAGTCGTCGACTTTCTCGAACTGCTCGGTGTTGAGCAGGTGGAGCGAATTCCAATAGTAGTATTCCTCGGTGCCGGGAATGAGCTGCTTGAGGGCCGCCTCTCGATCCGGCGCCAGGGCGAACGTCTCGACGAATTCGATCTCCCCGGCGAAACTGGCTGCGAATCCGTGCATGACCAAGACTCCCACCCACGCCAGACGATTCATGGAACGCTCCTGACTCGAAATGATCGCAAGGACGACGCCGAAACGTCGAGAGATGCAGCCCTGTAGCGTAACACTTTGAGAATAGCGTCAGGGACAGGCATCCGCGGAAAATGTACAGACAAGACGGACCGAGTGAGACGGTTTTCAAACGCCGATTGTTCCCGGTTTTTGTAACCTGTTGACTGATCAGTGGTTTCGCAGAATTCGCGGCGCGCAAGCTTGTCTTTTGTACGCCGCGCAGCGCAAGCGACGGCGGCAACTGGTTTTTTGCGATCCGTTGCGGTACTGTCCGAGACACCGTTTCGTAGGGTCCGCCGTGCGGACCAACTTGAGTAAATTATTCCGAGCGGAGGGCGGGGGCCCCCGCGGGCGGCGGCCCGCCCGGGGG
>CAZDGB010000497.1:0-2422 GCA_964504645.1 uncultured Planctomycetaceae bacterium
AACCAGGGGAGAAGTCTTCGGCAGGTCTGCTTGTTGAGGCGGAGGCGTCAGAGACCGCTCGCCCCCTCTCCCTAACCCTCGCCCCCGAGGCGGGGGCGAGGGGACTGGAAGTGGACCGCTTCCGGCTCGGATGGTGCGTGGCGGCGGGAACGCTAATTGTCGTCGGGACGTGGGTGGCGCGGAATCAGGTCGTGCTCGGGCATTCGGTCTGGACGACGACGCATGGGGGGTACACGCTGCTGTTGGCGAACAATCCGACGTTCGACGCCGATGTCGTGCGGCAGCCGTGGGGGACGACGTGGTCCGGCGAGAGTTTGAATCGCTGGCAAACGGAAGTCGACGCAGAGGCTGAAGCCGCTCTCGGTGCGCGAGCGCGCGATGAACTCGTGAAAGATCGCTGGCTGTCGCAACGGGCAAAGGACTACATCCACGAGCACCCGAATCGGTTTCTCGCGGCGATGGGCTACCGCGTGCGAAAACTGTGGAGCGTCGCCCCGCACGGCGAAGGGCGTTCGCTGCCGGAATTCGTGCGGCTCGCGGTCGCGGCGTTCTATCTGTTGGAATATGCGCTGGCCGGGTGGGGGCTCTGGCGGATCATTCGCGGCAACGAATGGCGTGCGTGGCTCCCCGCGCTGTTGTTGATCGCCACGATTCAAGGCGTGCATCTGTGCTACTGGACCGACGCCCGCATGCGGACGCCCCTCGTGCCGGTGCTGGCGCTACTAGCGGCGCGGGCGTTCGCGAAAGAACGCCCAGGGATAGCGATCCCTGGGCTTCCAAGGTACTTTGAGCAACAACACTGTTTCACCGGAGAATGAACACCATGAAATCGCTCGCTGCTGTCGTGTGTCTGTTCGCAGGGTCGCTCGCCGCCGACGACCGCTGGATCGAATTCGAGGGGAAAGAAGGTCTCGGCAAGGGGAAGCACATCGTCCTCATCAGCGGCGACGATGAATACCGCTCCGAGGAAGCGTTCCCGCAACTGGCGAAGATTCTCGCCACGCATCACGGCTTCAAGTGCACGGTGCTGTTCGCCCTCGATCCCGATGGTACGATCAACCCGGAACAGCATCACAACATTCCGGGGCTAGAACACCTCAAGACCGCCGACCTGGCGATCCTCGGCCTGCGGTTCCGCGACTTGCCCGACGAGCAGATGGAGCACTTCGTGAACTACCTCGAAGCGGGCAAACCGGTGATTGGCTTGCGGACATCGACACACGCCTTCGACATCAAGGACAAGAGCCGCAAGTACTACAAGTACCATTGGCAAAGCGACGTCAAAGATTACGAACTGGGCTTCGGCAAGCAGGTTCTCGGCGACACGTGGCTCAGCCATCACGGCAACCACGGCTCGCAAAGCACGCGCGGCATTTTCGCGAAGGGACAGGAAAAGAATCCGATTTTGAAGGGCATTAAGGACGGCGAAATCTGGGGCCCGACCGACGTCTACGGCGTCCGCTTGCCGCTGCCCGGCGACAGCCAGGTGCTGGTTCTCGGTCAAGTCGTCGAAGGGATGCAGCCGACCGATCCGCCGGCGAAGGACGAGAAAAAGAACGACCCGATGATGCCCGTGGCCTGGACGAAATCGTACAAGGGATCGTCCGGCAAACCATCCCGCGTCTTCTGCACGACGATGGGCGCCGCGACCGATTTGCAGAACGAAGCCCTCCGCCGCCTGCTCGTCAACGCCAGCTTCTGGGCGCTGGGGATGGAGAACAAGATTCCCGAGAAGGCGAACGTCGAGATCGTCGGCGAATACGCGCCGTCGAAATTCAGTTTCGGAGGGTTTCGCAAAGGGTTGAAGCCGGCGGATTATGCCAAGTGAGGCTGTCGCAAATTCAATTCGCCTTGGCAGCCTTCAACACTGGCTCGTCACGCGGTCCCTGCACCACTTCCGGCAACAGCGCTTTGAGCCGCGGCAGAAGATCCGATCGCTCCAACGCCTCGGCGATTTCCCGGCGGAGCTGCGGGGACGCGTGGTCGCGAAACAAGGCGAGGGCGCATTCGCCGGCTAGCCAACCGTCCGGAGTAATCTTCGTAGTCAGCAGCCAATTTTTAAGCGCCGCCCATTCAGAAGGACTGAACGGCGCTCGACGATGCAAGTCGCACAAATAGAACGCAGCGCTAGACCAATCGCCTGGAATCTGCAACGGTTGTGTCGCAGCGATTGTCATGTTGCCGCTCTCAATTCCTGAACGGCTTCCCGCGCCCATTCTTCGGCAACCAGACGCATTGCGGCCGTCCCACGGAATTATACCTCGATCAATGGGGGCAAGTCTGGGGAAAACCGCTTCAGCTCAGCTTCCGTTCCCGAATCCAATCCGAATGGAACGTCTCGCCGCGCGGTTTGTCGATGCGTTCGTAGGTGTGGGCGCCGAAGTAGTCGCGCTGGGCTTGCAAGAGGTTCGCCGGCAGGCGG
>CAZDGB010000498.1:0-2384 GCA_964504645.1 uncultured Planctomycetaceae bacterium
GTGCGCGGCAAGCATCTGTTCGCCGGGGGATTTCTCGGCCTGGACAACATCGGCATCTTCGACCGCTCGAAGCCGCTGCCGACGGGCGGGCATCTCGAACAGGCCGACGGCACGGCGTGGATGGCGTTTTACTGCGTGATGATGCTCGCCATGGCGCTGGAACTCGCCATCGAAGACCCCTCTTACGAGGACATCGCCTCGAAGTTCTTCGAGCACTTCGTCGCCATCGCCGACGCCATCAACACGCTCGATGGCGCCGGTCTCTGGGACGAGCTCGACGGATTCTACTACGACCATCTGCACACGAACGGCACCGGCACGCCGCTCCGCATCCGCTCGATGGTCGGCATCATTCCCCTCTACGCCGTGCACATTCTCGATCAGGGGCTGATCGATCATTTGCCCGGCTTCAAGAAGCGGATGGAATGGTTTCTCAATCACCGCCCGGACCTTGCGGAACGGATCGCCTATTGCGATCGCGCGCGACGCGAAGGAACCGGCTCCGAGCGGCGGCTGTTGGCCATTCCGTCGCGGCAGCGCCTGGAACGCATGCTGCGCTACGTGCTGGATGAGAACGAATTCCTCTCGCCCTACGGAGTGCGGTCGCTTTCCAAAGTTCACGAGAAAAGCCCGTTCGTGCTGCACGCCGGCGGAGAAGAACATTGTGTCGACTACGTGCCGGGCGAATCGAACACCTGGCTGTTCGGCGGCAACTCCAATTGGCGCGGCCCGATCTGGTTTCCGGTCAACTTCCTGCTGATGGAGTCGCTCGAAACCTACCACCACTTTTACGGCGAGGAATTGAAGGTCGAATGCCCCGTCGGTTCGGGACAGATGCTCACGCTGCTGGAAGCCGCCCGCGAGATCGAACGCCGGTTGGCGCGGCTCTTCCTGCCGGACGAGCAGGGCCGCCGGCCGTGTCACGGCGACGAAACGCGCTTCGCACACGATCCTCATTGGAAGGACTTAGTGCTGTTTTACGAGTATTTCCACGGCGACACAGGCCGCGGGCTGGGCGCCAGCCATCAGACCGGCTGGACGGGCCTTGCCGCTCCGATGCTGGCCGATCTGGCACGCGCCCGCCGCTGAAGTTCTCCGTCGGAACGCCGCACATTGATGCGTCGCAGCCGCATGTTGCGGGGCAATGCCATCGCCTGCTAGACTCGCATTAGCGGGCCAAGGATTTTTGCGAGCGAACGTGCATGACCGGCATCATCATCACCTACGGCCTTTTGCTGTGGGCAGTCATCGGCTCGCTGTTTAATCCTTTGTATGGCTTTACCGCGTACGCTTGTCTCTCGGTTCTTCAACCACAAGCGTTCTGGACCTGGTCGCTGCCCTCGGGAGACCGGCTCAGCCTGATTTCCGGCAGCGCGATGGCGTTAGGCTGGCTGCTGCATATGGGGGGCGATCTCCGCCTGGGACGGGCTTGGTGGGGAACGGTGGCCCTAGGATGCTTCTGGGGGTGGGCTTTCGTGGCCGGCTTGAATGCCGATTTTCCACACATTGCCGAAGAATATCTCACCGCCACAGCCAAGATTGTGTTCCCGTGCATCGTCGGGGTGACGTCGATTCGAACCAAGAGAGATCTGCATCTCGTAGCCTGGACGTTGATCTTGTCGCAAACGGTGCTTGCCTATTTCCTGAACGAGCGCTACCTTACGACACAGATCAATACGCCGCAAGACGGTTATGGAAGCATGGATAACGTGATCTTCGGCGCGTCCTTAGGAGTGATACTCGCACTCAGCAGCTGCTATGTATTGTTCAGCGCCCGTCGATGGGTTCAGCTTTTGGCATTTGTTTCTGTCGCACTGATCGGGCACACCATCCTACTGACCGACTCACGTGGTGCACTGTTGCAAATCACCGTGGTAGGAATGGCAATTGCCTATTTAATGCCAAAAACCAGGGCCACGTTGACGATGGTCTCGATTGTGGTCGTGTGCGCGATCGCGGTCACAGGCCCTCGCGTGTATGAACGGTTTTCCACCGTCTTTGCCGCCGAAGAGAAGCGGGATGATTCAGCCAAAAGTCGTTTTGTGCTCTGGAGCAATTGCCTGGTGTTGATCTCCGAAAACCCCGTGATGGGCGTCGGGCCGGAGCACTTCGGGAGGCATGCCCCGCGCTTCGGCTGGAAGCTGGGAAAAGAGGCGCACCATTATTGGTTGCAGACGGCCGCTGAAATCGGCATCCCAGGCGTGCTGTTCCTGCTGTTCTACTATCTTGCGCCCGTGTGGTCGCTGTATTGGCGCTTCTATGGTTCAAACCGGTACCGGGATCCGCCAGACCCGGATCTCGAAGTATTTGCTTGCATGTCGATTTCAGCCATCGCCGGCTTTATCGTTTCGTCTCAATTCGTGACGGTCAGCCGCCTGGAGACG
>CAZDGB010000499.1:0-2342 GCA_964504645.1 uncultured Planctomycetaceae bacterium
GAACCCAGTCCATCGTCCGCAGCTCGTCGAGCATGGCGCCGCGGATGCGCGGGACGCAGTACGTTTCGAATTTCACGCCGCGCTCGAGATCGAACGCCTCGATGGCGTCCATCAGCCCGAAGACGCCGGCGGAAATCAAGTCGTTAAGATCGACCCCGTCGGGCAGCTTGGCCCAGACGCGCTCGGCGTTGTAGCGGACGAGCGGCAGGAACCGCTCGATCAGCGCATTGCGCAACTCTTTATTGACTTGGTCTTGCCGGTAGGCGCGCCACAGTTCGTTGACGTCCTCGATTTCCCGTGTGACCATCCGACCCTCCATGGTGATCCTTCCGCATCCACGTCACGCGGTCCGCGACGCCGGCTGTTCGAGTTCCTTCAGGCGCCGGGCCACTTCCTGCCGGGCGCTTTCTTCCACGACTTTTCCAGCCAATTCGCCGCAAACCCAACCCAGCCCGAAAAATGCCGCGCCGTGCAACAGGGCGCTCTCGATCGTTCCGACGAAGTCCGCGGACTCCAGGAGTCCGTGCACCGTCGAAGCCGCGAAGGCGACCAATGCCAGGCGAACGGCAAATTGCCGAGCCATTGTCCGAGTTCTCCTGGGAGAAGGATGCCGGCAACAGCGCGCTGTCGGCACTTTCCCGTGAGAACTTTATCGACGCACGCGCGCCGAATGTTGAACCAAACTCCTTTATTCCGCGTGGTTCCTCTGAACGGACCCAGATCCGAGAATCCGGCCCGCGGGCGAGGAACTGTCTCAAGTTTTTCGCTGTTTGCTGCTGTCCGTTGGAGACACTAACCCGACGCGCAAGCGAGGGCGATGAGTCCCAAGCTCACGAAGATTGTCTGTGACGCATTGCCCTCGCTTGCGCATCGGATTAGCGACTTCAAAATACCTTGCAATCTCCTCACGCGGCTCGCCGCAGGGTTTGCGACAAACGGCTGAAAAATGTCTCTTTGGCGGTCTCCCGCGAGCCAGCGACGACGCGCATCGCCAGGCGGGCCAGCGACCGGGCCGCCGGGCTTTGCGGGTGGTAAGTCATCAGCGGCTGCCGCACGGCGATGGACTGCGGAACCGAGCGGTCGTGCGGAACGCAGCCGCACAGGTCGACGTCGGCTTGCAGGAACATCCGCGCCGTTTGTTTCAATCGTTCGCCGATCTTGAGCGCCAGCTCGCCGGAATCGACTTGGTTCACGACGACGCCCAGCGCCAAGCCCGCGGCGCACAGCGACTTGATCGTGGCGTAAGTATCTGTGATCGACGTCGCTTCGGGCGTCGTGACGACCAGGAGTTGATCGGCCGCGAGCGAGAATTGCCGCACCAGTCGGTGAATTCCGCTGCCGGTGTCGATGATCAGCACGTCGTGGCGCTGTTCGAGATCGGTCAGTTGTTCCCACAGTTTCTGTTGAGTCGATACCGGGCAATCGGCGAGTTCCGTCAGGCCGCTGGCGCCGGGGATGAGTTGGACTCCTTCCGGGCCGCTCAAGACGACGTCGTCGAGCCGCCGCGCTCCGGAGACGACGTGCGACAGATTCCAATAACCGTTCAGCCCGCACATCACGTCGAGGCTGCCCAGGCCGAGGTTCGCGTCCAGCAGACAAACCGACCGGCCTTGCTGAGCGAGACTCACGGCGAGGTTGAGCGCGATCACGCTCTTGCCGACGCCCCCTTTGCCGCCGACCACGGCGATCGTACGGCAGCCCGAGGAGGAGTTCGATTCCGAGATCGCCGCGCCTTGTTCCACCAGCGCCCGCAACGTGCGAGCCTGATCCTGCGGCGGCGAATGTTCCACGAGAAACGATGTCATGCTGATCTCAAATCCCAATCTCAAATCGGATCTCTCAATTCCCAACCCACCACCCACAACCTACAACCCACCTTCCATCACCCACTTCGCGAGCCGCGCGGCGTGCGCCGGCTCGATGTCTTCCGGAACGTTTTGTCCCGTCGTGAGGTAACTGATAGGCCAGGCGACTTCGCGGGCCAACGTCAGCAGTGCGCCGCGATGAGCCGTTTCGTCGAGCTTCGTTGCGATGATCGATGTCAGCTTGAGCGACGAGAACTTCTCCACCGCCGCGATCAGAGACTTCGCCCCCGTCGAGAGGCTGAGTACCAGGTGGATTTCATCGACGCCCGCTTCGAGCAGGGAATTCAATTCCTGCAGTTTGAGTTCGTCGTTCGGACTGCGGCCGGCGGTGTCGACCAGAACCAAGTCGACTCCCGACAGTTCGTCGAGCGCCTTCCGCATCTCCGCGGGATTCGTGACGACCTTCATCGGCAGATCGATGATCTCCGCATAGGTGCGGAGTTGTTCCACGGCGGCGACGCGATAGGTATCGACCGT
>CAZDGB010000500.1:0-2324 GCA_964504645.1 uncultured Planctomycetaceae bacterium
TCACGACCGGGCGCTGGCCATTGGCGAACGGCAGACGATCTCGCCGCCGTTCATCGTCGCCTACATGACTGAAGTCATCGACCCGCAGCACAACGAAAAAGTGCTGGAGATCGGCACCGGCAGCGGCTATCAGGCGGCCATCCTCTCGGAGCTCGTGAAAGAAGTCTACACGATCGAGATCGTCGAGAAACTCGGCAAGACCGCCGCGGAGCGGCTCAAGAAACTCCGCTACGACAACGTCCACTGCAAGATCGGCGACGGCTACCTCGGCTGGGAAGAACACGCCCCGTTCGACAAGATCATCGTCACCTGTTCCCCCGAAAACGTTCCTCAGCCTCTCGTCGATCAACTGGCCGAGGGGGGCAAGCTCCTCATTCCCCTCGGCGAGCGCTATCAACAGGTATTCCACCTCTTCGAGAAAAAGGATGGCAAGCTCGTCGCGACGAGATTGATTCCCACCCTCTTCGTGCCGATGACGGGCGAATCGGAAAAAGCCCGCAAGATCAAGCCCGATCCGCGGCGTCCGCAGATTCTCAACCCCGGCTTTGAAGAGGACGAGAACGAGGATGGCATCGCCGACCATTGGCATTACCAACGCCTCTCCAACCTCGATACCGAGGAAGCTCAGGAAGGCAAGGTCTGCCTTCACTTCGCCAACGACGAATCGGGACGCATCGGGCAGGCCTTGCAGGGCATGGCGATCGACGGCGAATCGATCGGCACGCTGAAAGTCCGGCTGAAACGCAAAGTCCGCGACATTCAATCCGGCCCCGAGACCTACGAGAAACCGGCGATGTATTTCCACTTCTACGACGACCAGCGCCGCGAGCTATCGATCACGATGCTCGGCCCGTGGCTCGGCTCGTCCGATTGGAAGCCCGATGCCAAGACGATCCCCGTTCCCCTGAAAGCCCGCGAACTCATCGTCCGCATCGGCCTTAACGGCGCGACCGGCGAACTGTGGGTCGACGATGTCGAAATGACCACGCAGCCGCGCTGAATGTAAGCGAAGAAACGATCCGCAGATTTCGCAGATGAACGCAGATTAAGACAGAGGAAGTTCGCTGCGTCTCTGTGCGAAACCTGTATTCCGCTTAGCGGTCCTTTGCGTCTTCGCGCCTTGGCGAGAGACGTCTTTCTGAATCCGCGTCCATCTGCGAAATCTGCGGATAGCCTTCATCGCCTCTCCGCCGGCACGGCGTGCTTTCCGTGGGCGTGGGACGGTTCCAGGTAGCCGATGCCCCAGGCCAGGAACACGCCCAGAACCAGCGCCAACGTCAGCTTCATCCGGTCGTGCGCGTGGAACTGGACTTCCGGCAACAAATCGCTCAGCGCGATGCTGATGAACACGCCCGCTGAAAACGCCAGCGCGGCGGAGGCGATCAACGCTTCCCGGCCCGCGACGGCGTGCAGGCCGATCATGAACAGCCACGCTCCGAGCGGGCACATCAGCGCATAGCTGAAATTGACGATGTGCCGGGCCCGGGCCGACCAGCCGCCGGCGAGCATCAGCGACGTGATCGACAGCGAATCGAGCGGCTTGTGCAGCGCGATTCCCAGAAACGTGCTGAAGCCCAGCGGAAACCAGCCGCCGCCGTGCAAGTTCACCGCGTCGGCCTGTACGCTCGACGCGAGGGCCACGCCGTCGAGAATCGTGTGCAGGCACAAGCCGAACGTCACGCCGGCCCAACTCACGCCGTGAATGCCGGGGGCCATGCCGCCGTGGTCATGGTCGTGATCGTGATGATGATGTCCGTGGTCGTGGGAATGATCGTGATGACGAGCCGCGGCGAGCGCGGGCGAACCGGATTCAAACGGCTCGTGATGATGAAAGTGAAACGTCCGCAGCAGATAGAACATCGCCAGCAATCCGCCCATCATCCAACTGGCGGACCAGTTCAACGCGAACGCCGGGTCGGAATCCATGAGGAGCGCGGCGGCGTGCGGCCACTGATGCAGGATGCCGACGCCGAGCATCAGCCCGCCGACGAAGCTGATCAGTACCTGCAGCCGGGTGTGCGTGATGCGGATCGCCGACGTCGCCACGCCGCCGCTGACCGACGCCACCACGATGAAGCCGCTGTAGATGCACAACAGAGTCGCAGGCCAGGATAAATGCACGCCGCGCTTTCGAGCTGAAGTACCGCCGGAAGAAACCGATCCGGCATTGTAGTGCCGAGGCGGAGCGGTCTCCACCGATTGCGCGAAGTGCGCCGGCTCCAGTGCAGCGAGCGGTTTTCGGTTTTTCTCCCCTCTCCCCTGGCGGGAGAGGGGCCGGGGGTGAGGGGGAATGTCACTGACATGGAAAGTGTGCAAGGAACTAT
>CAZDGB010000501.1:0-2320 GCA_964504645.1 uncultured Planctomycetaceae bacterium
CGTCATCGCCGGTTTGATTCTACTGCGCGGGCGGCGCTATCGCCGCAGCCGCGAGGAATGGATTTATGCGGCCTTGTTCGTCGCGTTCGGCCTGACCGACGTCCGCGAGGCATTCGTGCTCCAGTCGTGGCTGCTGTGGGTGAAGGCTGTCAATCTCCTGGCGATCTTGTGGATGCGTCGGCGGATCTTGCGAAAATACTATCCGCAGGCGAGAACGTATTAACGAGCCGATGTGGTAAGATCGGAGCCGAGGTGCCGACATGCCCATTCACGATTGGACAAAAGTCCCGGCGGGGATTTTCCACGATTTCCACCAAGTGTGGAGCGTAGAAATTCGCAATGCACTCAATCGGTCCATCTTGCCTGATGGCTATTCCGCATTAGTCGAGCAGCGAGTCGACGGTCCGGAACCGGACGTGATCGCGGTCGAAGCCGCCGCACCGCAGGCGGGGGGAAACATCGGCCTCTTGGAAGCGCCGCGCACTCGCGTCGTCAGTCAGACGCCGGAACTTACCGAGCGCTATGCGGAAAAGGCGAACCGCATCAGCATCCATCACGAACTCGGGCAGGTCGTCGCGGTCATTGAAATCGTCTCGCCGGGCAACAAGAGCAGCCGCGGCGCGCTGCGAGCCTTCACGCAGAAGGCCGCCGCGTTGTTGCGGGCCGGCATCCATTTGCTGATCGTCGACTTGTTCCCGCCGTCGAAACGCGATCCGCACGGCCTTCATCCGCTGATCTTCGACGACTTCGCCGACGTGCCGTTCGAATTGCCGCCGTCGGAGCCGTTGACGCTGGTCGGGTATCAAGCGGACGGGAAGATCACGGCGTACATCGAGCCGGTCGCCGTGGGCGAGCCTCTCCCCGATATGCCGCTGTTCCTCACGCCGAAGGCTCACGTCCTCGTGCCGCTGGAAAGCACGTATCAGGCGACGTGGAGCGCCTGCCCCGCGGCGATTCGCGGCTTGCTGGAAGACCATGCTTGAAGTCGAACTCAAATTCCGGCTCGCGGATTCGACCGAGATCATCCGGCGGTTGATCGAGCTCGATGCCCGGCCCGCAGCGACGCAATCGCAGGCCGACTTGTACTTGTCGCATCCGTGCCGCGATTTCCACGCCACTGACGAAGCGCTGCGGATTCGCACGTGCGGCGACGACAGCGTGCTGACGTACAAAGGCCCGGCGTCGCGCACCGGCGTGAAGTCGCGGCAGGAGATCGAGATCCCGCTCGGCGGCGATCGCGATCGTTTCCTCGAGGTATTTCACAACCTGGGGTTTCGTTCGTTCCTCACGGTGCGGAAAACTCGGCAGCCGTTCGAACTGAAGTGGCAGGGTTGTGATTTCCACATCGCCATGGATGACGTCCCTCCCGTGGGACGGTTTCTGGAAATCGAACTGCTCGCAACGCCGGACGAACTGGCCGCGGCGGAAGCCGCCGTGCGGGGGTTAGCTCAAGCTCTCGGACTGGACGCGGTCGAGGAAAAAACGTATCTGGAACTGGTCTGGGAAGCTCAAAAATCTTCAAAGTGTTCCCTTGAAGAATCGGGCCCGAAACGATAGTATTCTCTTGTTCACCATTTCGGTTTGGACACCACAATCGTCGCAATAAAGGATCGGACGGATGGCGGCAACCACGAAGAAATCGGGCAAAAAATCGGAAGCAGTCGTCGACGCAGCGCAACAGAAAAATCTCGATAACGCCCTCGGCCAGATCGAAAAAGCGTTCGGCAAAGGCTCGATCATGAAGCTCGCCGACGGCGGCGAGGGATCGATCTCCGGCATTCCGACCGGAGCGCTCTCGCTCGACCTGGCGCTGGGCGGATTCGGCCTTCCCCGTGGACGCATCATTGAACTGTTCGGTCCGGAATCGAGCGGCAAGACCACGTTGGCGCTGCATGCCATCGCCAGCGCCCAGAAACTGGGAGGCATCGCGGCGTTCATCGACGCGGAACACGCCCTCGACCCGGCGTGGGCCAAGCGGCTGGGCGTGAACCTGGAAGAACTCCTGGTCAGCCAGCCGTCCTATGGCGAAGAGGCGCTGCAGATCTGCGAGATGCTGGTGAAGTCGAACGCGGTGGACATCATCGTCATCGACTCGGTCGCGGCGCTCGTGCCGAAGGCGGAGCTCGACGGCGAGATCGGCGACACGCACGTCGGCTTGCAGGCCCGCATGATGAGCCAGGCGATGCGGAAGCTCACTGGAGCGATCGCCAAATCGAAGACCACCGTCATCTTCATCAACCAGATCCGCGAAAAGATCGGCGTGATGTTCGGCAGTCCGGAAACCACACCCGGTGGCCGCGCGCTCAAGTTCTACAGTTCC
>CAZDGB010000502.1:0-2320 GCA_964504645.1 uncultured Planctomycetaceae bacterium
GGGAGCGCCGGGCGATTCTGTTCGTTCACGACCGCTTCGTGAACCGCGCCTTCGGGCCGGACTTCAACGCGTTCCGAAAGAAACTCGGCATCGCGCCGATACGGAATTTGTGTCGCTGGGCCGATGAGCATCTCGATTTGATTTGCGGGTTGTATCCGGAATGGATCGGCCGCGTGCGGCGATTTTACGACGATCCGCGTTTCGCCTTCCAGGGGTTCGCGGGGCTGCAAGGATTTCGTGACGAGGCGCTGCCGAGCGCGGTGGAAGAATTCCTCGCCGCCGGGCCGGCACCCGTTCTTGTCAGCCAGCCGTCGTGGTCGACGCACAACGATCGCTTCCGCAAGGAAACCGAGCAAGCCCTCGCCCAGGCCGGCTTGCGCGGCATTCTCACCGGTTCGGACGCGAATTCGTCCTCGACGCCCAACGTGCTGCACGTGCCGTTCCTCCCGCATCGCCTGGTCCTGCCGCGGGCGGCGGCGTTCGTCCATCACGGCGGCGCGGGGACCGCGGCGACCAGCCTCGCCGCCGGCGTGCCGCAACTCCTCGTCCCGCAACTGCCGATGCAACGCGACTTCAGCATGCGGCTGGAATTGCTGGGCGTCGGCCAGGCGATCTCGCCGCGGCAATATCGCGCCCCGCGCGTCGCCAAGGCCCTCGCGGAACTCGCGAACTCGCCCGCGATCCGCACACGCTGCCGGAACCTCGCCGAACGACTCCGCCACGACGGCGGCGACGGCGTGCAGCGCACCTGCGATGCGCTGGAAGACCTGCTGCGCCGCAGAGCGCGTCCCAGCGCCGTGATTTCGCGCGAAGCGGTGGCGACGTAACGCGTACTGACGCTCACAGCCTTGCCTGTCGCGTCTTGTGCGTTTCGCGGTATCATTCAGGAACCGGACTTCGCATCGCCGGTTCCGTGCCGACTTTCACCGAGACGCCGTCATGCCCTCGCCGTTTCCGGGAATGGACCCGTATCTGGAAGATCCGACGCTCTGGCCCGACGTGCATCTGCGTCTGATCAACGCCATTTCGGAATTTTTGCTGCCGCAAATTCGGCCGACATACTTCTGTCGTGCCGAAGAGCGAATCTATGTCGTCGACGAATTCGATTCGGCTCGAAAAGTGATCATCCCCGACGTTTCGATTTCCGAACTCGATCGGGGGACGCTACAGCAGACCACCGCCTCCCCCGCCAGTATGTTGGCGGAGCCGATTCCGGTTGTGACTCTCATGGATGATGAAATCCATGAACCCTATCTGCAGATCATCAATACCGCGTCTCGACAAGTGGTGACCGTGATCGAAGTTCTGAGTCCGTCGAACAAGATCTCCGGCTCAAGCGGCATGGCCAGCTATAAGGAAAAACGCCGAGATGTGCTCCGATCGAATGCCAATTGGGTCGAAATCGATCTGCTCCGCGGCGGCGTGCGCATTCCATTGAACGGCCGCTTCACGGAGTCGGACTATCGGATGCATTGGTCGCGCGTCAACGAACGTCCGCGTGACTGGGTTTTGCCCGTGGCGCTCGAGCAACGCCTTCCCGGAATTCCGATTCCCGTGCGGCCCGAAGATCCCGAAGCAACGCTTGATCTGCAAGCCGTGCTGAACCTCGTTTACGAACGCGCGGGTTATGAATTAGTTTTGGATTACGACCGGGATCCCGTCCCGCCGCTCACGCCAGCGCAACGGGAGTGGGCGAAACCCATTTTGACAAAAACCTAAAGCCCGCCGTCGGCGACGGCGGGACCCGGCGACGCCGTCGCCGGGCTTTGGAGGAGGATCTCATGACGACGCGTTTTCAGGAACACCTTGCCGCACAACTCGATCAGATCCGCCAGGCCGGTCTCTACAAGACCGAACGGGTGATCGCCACGCCGCAGGGGACGCATATTCGGGTCGCCGACGGCAAGCCGGTGCTCAATTTGTGTGCGAACAATTATCTCGGGCTGGCCCAGCATCCCGAGATCAAAGCCGCGGCGCAGCGCGGGCTGGAGGAGTGGGGTTATGGCTGCGCCTCGGTGCGGTTTATCTGCGGGACGCAGTCGGTCCACAAGCAACTGGAGGCGAAGCTCAGCGAGTTCCTCGGGACCGACGATACGATTTTGTATTCGTCGTGCTTCGACGCCAACGGCGGGCTGTTCGAGACGTTGCTCGGCGAGGAAGACGCCATCATTTCCGATGAACTCAATCACGCCAGCATCATCGACGGCGTCCGGCTCTGCAAAGCGAACCGTGCGCGCTACAAGAACAACGACATGGCCGATCTCGAAGCGAAGCTCGTCGAAGCGAAGTCGGCCCGGTTTCGCATGATCGCCACCGACGG
>CAZDGB010000503.1:0-2282 GCA_964504645.1 uncultured Planctomycetaceae bacterium
CGCGTCTGACATCGGGCCGACAGATCGGCGTCCGCTGGCATTATACGCGGCCGCCGATCGTCGACATCGAGTTCGAAATGGATGTCCGCGGCGTCTCAACGGAAATGGTGCTCGACTAGGCCGGCGTATGCCGATGGGCGTGCCGCACTTCGCGGCGCTCCAGGCGGTCCGCGGTCCGTTCGATCATCCGTTCGCGGCCGCCCGGAATGACGAACAGCCCCAGCGCATGCAGGGCAATGCCGATGCCCCAGCCGCCGGCGACCCACAACACCCACAAGTTGTCGGGATTGCGGTTCACATTCAGAATCGCCAAACCGGTGATCACCGCCACGTACGCGGCGAGGTGAATCCAGAAGCCCGTATAAACGCGATGCTCCGCTTCCATTCTTGAAACCATGATGAGTCTCCTCTTGAATCACTTGCGGTAATGCCTTTGCAGGCCCGTCAAGACCCATCGCAAGCCGCGCGCCGAGCGGCAGTATTTCTTGCTTTTCCGTCAGTTCCCTGAGAAAGACGGCTGAAAATCCGCCGGAATGAACGGCGTGGAAGCAACTCGGTCGGGCGTCGATGCACTGTGAATCGTAAGAGTCAGTAGACTTCGATGATCGCAGCACTTGCCTGACCGATGCGTGTCACATTGACGTTCAGCACGACTTTATTTTTCGTGCTCAACGGCTCTTTCGTGACAACGTTCACGGGGCACGCCGGATCGGGCGTTTCATAATTCAGCGTGAACGGAATCACGCCGCGGCTCAGGCCCAGAATCGACCCGGCGAGTTCCAGGAGTCCGGCGCCAGCGCCGGAATTCCCCATGAAGCTCTTGAGCGCAGTGACCGGAATGCTGCGTCCCCGCTCCGGCCCGAAGACATCGTGAATCGCCTGCGATTCGGCGATGTCGACGTCTTTGACGCCCAGCCCGTGCGCGTTGATATGGCCGATGTCGCCGATCGAGAGTTCCGACGACCGCAGCGCCGCCTTCATCGCCCCGGCGAGCGCCCGGCGATAATCGGCCGCGCCCGTCGAATCTGTCACCGTCGCCATCCCGGTTCCCAACACGCGGGCCCAAATCTTTGCCCCACGCGCCTCGGCATGTCGGCGCGGTTCGAGGATGAACGTGCAGGTTCCTTCCCCCACCACGCGGCCAGCTCGATGGAGATCGAACGGCCGGCAACGCCGCTCCGGTTCCGGCGGCGTCGCGGCCAGATCGCGGAACAGCGCCAAGTGCATCGTCTTGATCGGATGCATTGTCGTGCCGGTCACGCCGGTGATCATGATGTCGGCCGCGTCGCGGTCCAGGATGCGGCACGCCTCGCTCAGCACTGTGTTTCCGGAAGCGTCGTCCAGCGTCAGCGAATTGCTCGGCCCGCGGGCGTCCGACCCGATGCTGATATGGCAGGCGGGCATGTTCGGCAAATACCGCAGCAGCCACAGCGGTTCCATCTTCGGGAACCCCTCGCTCGCCCAGTCCTTGAATTCGAAGCGGTGTCCTTCCCGCTGCGCGCAGGCATCCACCGCGGAACTTAGAATGTCCGGCGCGCTGAGCATCAGGTTCGCGCCGAATTCGACCCCCAACCGTTCATGGTCGATCTGGTCGAGCTTGACCCCCGCCTGACCGAGAGCCTGCGTCGCCGAGGCTACGCCGAGCTGAATCTCCCGACACATCGCCTTGAGGTTCTTGCGATGGTCCTTCAAATAGACTTTTTTCGCCGTCTCCTCGGTGAACTCGGTGACGGCGCCGCCGACCTGGTCCGGCGCGGCGAAGCCCGGGAATAAATCGACCTTATGCACGCCCGACTTGCCGGCTTCCAGGCTCTGCCAGAACGCCTCGGCACCGATGCCGAGCGGGCTGAAAATGCCCAAACCGGTGATCACCACATCTCGACTGCTGTCACGCGCCGCCGTCATTCCACAATCCGCCCTGACCTGAGTTTGCCTCCGCACGGGAACCGGTTCACCGCCGGTCTTGGGATTGTAACGGATGGGAAGAATATCGGATAGCGGCAAATGGCGAACGTCGAAGCGTCAGCCCGACGTGTTCGCTTCCGAATTTGACCCTGACATATCTACATGAGCGTCAGAGAACCATCTGGACTCAGCATCCAGGGCCGAGTTCATCGCGTGGCGTTGCGAGTCGGACCTGCGAATCCCCCATAACCTCGACCAAATCGAACGCGCGGTCAGCACCCGATTCAATTGGGTTCCAACCTTGGGCGATTCCCTCACGCACGACAGCGGAAACAATCCGTCCTGTAATGGGACGAGGTACCTTACAACGGAAGTTG
>CAZDGB010000504.1:0-2252 GCA_964504645.1 uncultured Planctomycetaceae bacterium
GAGGTAGTCGTTGACGGTGATGACGTGGACATGCCCGCCGACGCCGTTGAGGAACGCCGGCAGCGTGGCGACGAGGGTCTTCCCTTCACCGGTGACCATTTCGGCGATCATCCCTTTGTGGAGGATGTAGCCGCCGACCATCTGCACGTCGTAGTGCCGCATCTTCAGATAGCGTTTGCCGGCCTCGCGGACGGCGGCGAAGGCGTCGGGGAGCAGCAGGTCGAGCGTTTCGCCGTCCTTCAGCCGCTCGCGCATCTTCGACGCGGTCTCTTTCAATTCGGCGTCGGACTTCTGTTCGTACTCCGGTTCGAGCCGATTGATGCGGTCGAGGACCGAGCCGGGGGTGATGGCCGTATTCCCCTGCTTGTCGCGGACGAAGCCGATCTGGCGGACGCGGCGTTCGTTGGCCGAGCCGAAGATTTTCGTAATGAGCCGCTCGATGCCCGCCAGCAGCGCGGTGAAGAAACTGCCGACCTTTTCGAGAAATTCCATGGGGAACCTTAGGGGGACGTCACGCCAAAAGCGTGAGTCGGTGAATCATCCGGTGTGGATTGAAGGATAAGGGTGGGAGGGGAAATGACTGTCTTTCCAACCCGCCATCCACAACTTCCAACTCACATCCTTGCAAATTTGCCAATTTCATGGCCCGCGTTTTGCGCCTGCCAGACTGACAGCGGCTTCCGGCGGCGTCGTCCTGACGGCGTGACAGACTCCTCGGGGCGGCCACCGACCTTCCTGTCGACGTAACTCGCATCCATATCAAAGTTTATTGGTTCCGTGCGGAAGGGTCAATCCCGGTCCGCCCGGCGGATTTGTGCAGCGTTCCGCACTAAAACGCAATCGCCGTGCCGCGGCCGATTGCGCAGACGCTGCGCGTTGCGAAGACCGGCACTTTCTGCCGGTTTGCCGCAGTTGTTCGCGGCACAATGTCCCGCGACGCAAACGTGATTCACCATCGCTGCTTCCGCCGATTTCGTGAATGGGCGAGGCGTCTTTCGGTCACGGGGCAGTTCGAAGAAAGGGCGTTATGCGGCGAGCGGTCTGGTTGAGTGTGTCGTTCGGGGTGATGGTGTTGCATGGCTTGAGCGTGCGCGGCGATGAGAAGTCGCCGACGCCCGTTCCGGCCGCAGATGTCGCGTATGAAACTTCCGAAGCGCCGGCCACGGCGGCCAGCCCGGCGAACGTGCCGGACCTCTCCGGCCCATGGTGCGGAAGCTGGCAAAGCTGCACGAACGGACACAACGGCCCGATGAACGCCCAGTTCTGCAAGCGTTGCGACGGCCACTACGACGTGACGTTCAAAGGCCGGTTCTTCAAGCTGATTCCGTTCCACTACAGCACGACGCTGAACGTCACGGGCTACGGACCGGACGGCAAAGTCTACCTCAGCGGCAGCCACTTCCTCGGCCCGCTGATGGGCACGTTCTGCTACAACGCCTGGGCCGACAACTGCCACTTCGTCGCCAGCTACAGCGCCCGCCGCGACAACGGCCAGTTCGTGATGAGCCGGTAAAATCGAAGCGCCTCGCGCAGAGACGCAGAGGCCGCAGAGAATACAAAAAGAGAAGGAGAGAGGCTGCGAGTCCTCTCTCCATTTTTCGTTTTTGCTTGCCTCTGCGATCTCTGCGCGAGGCCTGCCTTCATCCGATCACGTCAGCGAGCGCGGCTTCTAGCTCCGGAAAGCGAAACTCGAAGTTCTCGTCACGCAATCGCTGGGAGACGACATAGCGGCCGTAAAGGGCCAATTCGGGATCGGTGCGCAGCACGAGCGGCGCGGCGAGACGGACCATCCACTCGAAGGCCGGCAGACCGATGGGCATGCCGACGGCGCGCCGCAGCGTACGCATGAATTCGCGCTGCGGAACCGGATGCGGCGACGACGCGATGTAGACGCCGCGCATCGTTTCGTCGATCAGCGCCCGCTCGAACAGCCGGTTGAGATCGGTTTCGTGGATCCAGCTCATGCCTTGTCGGCCCGACCCGACGGTGCCGCCGAGTCCGAGGCGGGCGAGCCGGCCGAGTTTGGCCATCGCGCCGCACCCGGCGCCGCGGTCGCGGCCGATGACGAAGCTGGTTCTCAAAATCACGGGCCGAATGGGCCGCGAAGCGCACGCGTCGTGGAACGCTTCCTCCCAGGCTTGGCCGACGGTCGGGGCCAACCCATAGCCCGGCGCCGAGTCTTCCGAGCAAGTGATTTCCGGCGGGTCGCCATAGATGTGGGCCGTGCTCATCTGCACCCACCCCGCCGGCGG
>CAZDGB010000505.1:0-2228 GCA_964504645.1 uncultured Planctomycetaceae bacterium
CGCATAGCCCCCGGCGAAGATGTGGCCGAAGCTGCAGAGGAAGCGATCCTCCGAAAGCGGCGGGATCACCGTCGTCCGCTCCGCGATCGCCCGCTGGATCTCGAAGATGCGCTCGCGGCGATCGGTGCCCGGTTCGCGGTGGAGCGCGAGGTCGAGCCTCGCGAAGTAGAGCTGGCGCAACATGAACGAGCCGGCCCGATAGGTCCGCGCGCGGGCGATCTTCTCGAAGATCGCGTCGGGGAGCGGCTCGCCGGTCTCGACGTGGCCCGAAAGGCCGACCAGGGTCTCGCGGTGGTAGCACCAGTTCTCCATGAACTGGCTCGGGAGTTCGACGGCGTCCCACTCGACGCCGCGAATGCCCGCCGCGTCGGCGATCTCGACGGTCGTCAGCATGTGCTGCAGGCCGTGGCCCATCTCGTGGAACAGCGTCTCGACTTCGCCGAACGACATCAGGCTCGGCTTATCCCCCATCGGCGGCGTCTGGTTGCAGACGAGGTGCGCGACCGGCAACTGCAACTCGCCGTTCGCCAGGCGCCGGCGGCCGAGGCAATTGTCCATCCACGCGCCGCCCCGCTTGTTCTCCGGCCGCGAGTACGGGTCGAGAAAGAACGACGCAATCCGTTTCCCGGATTCGTCGGCGATGTGATAGAACCGCACATCGTCGTTCCAGACCGAGACGTGTTCTTTCGCCCGCTCCACCGTGACGCCGAACAGCCGGTGCATCAGCCGGAACAAGCCGTCAAGGACTTTCTCGAAGGAGAAATAGGGGCGCAATTGCTCGTCGGTGTAATCGAACCGCTGTTCGCGCAGCCGCTCGGCCCAGAACGGGACGTCCCACAACGCGAGCGGCGTTTTGTCGCCGCGGGATTGCTTCAGCGCGTCCAGGTCATTGAGATCGCGCTCGGCGGCGGACCACGACGCGGTCCGCAGTTGATCGAACATCCCGCGGACGGCGGCGGGCTGGCCGGCCATCTTGCGGGAGAGGCTGACCTCGGCGTAGTTCGGATAGCCGAGCAGCTTCGCCTGCTCTTGCCGCAGTTGCAGGATTTTCGGAATGAGGCCGCTGTTGTCGAACGGCTCCGCCGCCGCGCGGGTGATGAACGCCCGGTAGACCTTCTCGCGCAGGCTGCGGTTGCGGCAATGCTCCATGAAGGGAATGTAGAGCGGCGCTTCGAGCGTGATCCGCCACGGGCCGGCCGCCGCGGTGGAATTCGGCGCGTCGGCGTGGGCCTTGTTCCACGCCTGCGACGCCAACGCGAGCAGCGTTTCCGGCCCGCCTTCGGCGTCTTTGGCGTCCGTGATGTCCAAGCCATACGCCTTGGTGGCGTCGAGGACATGATTGGAAAAATCGGTGCTGATCTGCGAAAGCTCCTGCTCGATGGCGTTGAAGCGGTCTTTCGCCGCGCCCGTCAGCCCGATGCCCGACAGTTCCGCGTCGCGCAGGCGGTCGGTGACGATCCGCTGCTGCGTTTCGGATAAATTCGCCCACTGCGGCCCGTCTTTCAGGCCTTTCAGCGCGGCGTAGATCGGCTGGCTTTGCCGCGCCCGCAGGCCGAACTGCACGACTTCCGGCAGGACGGTTTCATACGCTTCGCGCAGCTCCGGCGAATTCTTCACTCCGAACAAATGCCCGACCGGCTCCCAGACGTGCTCGAACGGCTGATCCAATTCTTCCAGCACGGCGATGGTGGACGACCAACTCGGCCCGGCCGATTGTTCGATCGCTTCCAGTTTCTTCGTCGCTTCTTCCAGCCGCTGTTTGACGGCGGGCACGACGTGGCTGGGTTCGATGCGGGCGTAATCGGGCAGGCCAGAGGTGGCGAGAAGAGGGTTGTTGTGTGTATCCGTCACAGGTCATTCTCCGGGAATTCCATTACGGTAAGTTTTCAAGATCGTTCAAGTCTTTATGCCGACCGCTGGCGAGTTTATTGATCTTCAATTGATCGAGGCCGATGATGTTAACCAGTACGCCATCAATGGATTCCGTCTTGCGCTGCGGATAAGCATCTTGGAACGTCACGCCGGAAATCGTCGTCAGCACTTCCAGTCTCAAGGGAGGATTGCCGATCGACTCACGTTGTCGAGTTGCTGGAATAACTCTGATGTCACTTCGCCGCCGAAACCGAACGCTTGAAATACAGAGACCAGTTTATTGGCGTTCTCGGATCGAATATCGACCCACACGTCCATGTCGCCCGTCGCACGAGGATAGCCGTAAAACCCCACGG
>CAZDGB010000506.1:0-2178 GCA_964504645.1 uncultured Planctomycetaceae bacterium
CGCGCAACAGGCTGTCGCTGCTGATGCGGCGGCCCCCCGGCCGCGAAGCCTACCCCGGCGACGTGTTCTACTGCCACAGCCGTTTGCTCGAACGGGCGGCCAAGCTGAGCGATGAACTCGGCGGCGGCTCGATGACAGCGCTGCCGATCATCGAAACGCTGGAAGGCGAAGTCTCGGCGTACATTCCGACGAACGTGATCTCGATCACCGACGGCCAGATCTATCTCGAGCCCGAACTGTTCTTCAAGGGCGTGCGGCCCGCCATCAACGTCGGTATCTCGGTCTCCCGCGTGGGCGGCAACGCTCAAACCAAGGCGATGAAGAAAGTCGCCGGCGGCCTGAAGCTCGACCTCGCGGCGTTCCGCGAACTGGAAGCGTTCGCACAGCTCGGCACCGAACTCGACAAGGCGACGCAGCAGCAGCTCGACCGCGGTTACCGCATGGTGGAACTCCTCAAGCAGCCGCAGTACCAGCCGCTGCACATGGCCGACCAGGCGCTGCTGATTTACGCCGGCAGCCGCGGCTATCTCGACAAGGTTCCCGTGAACCGCGTGCAGGACGCCAAGGGCGTGTTGCTCGAATTCCTGCGGCACGAAAAGAACGAAGTCCGCCAGGCGATCATCAATTCCAACCAGATCGACGAAGCCACGGAAGCCAGCCTGAAGAAAGCCCTGGAAGAATTCGTCGTCCGTTGGGACCAGACGGAAGCGAAGAAGTAATTCGTAGGGTGGGTCGAGGCTTTGCGAGGCCCACCGCTGGAAATTTCGTTGGTAACCGGTGGGCCTCGAAGACTCGACCCACCCTACGAATGATAAACGATGGCCAAAGCCCGCGCGATCATCAAACGGCTGAAGGCGGTTCGCAACGTTCGCAAAATCACGCGGACGATGGAACTGGTGGCGACGGCGCGCTTCAAGAAGGCGATGGACCGGGCCACCGAAGCCGCCGCCTACACCAAGAAAATGGCCGAGATCGTCGCCGACCTCGCCGGCACGCTGCAAGCCGCCGCGGAAAAGGGAGGCTTCTCGCATCCCTTGCTGCAGGCCCGGGCCGTCGAAAAACGGGGCGTGCTGCTGATTCTCACCTCCAACCGCGGCTTGTGCGCCGGCTACAACGGCAGCGTCATCCGCCTGGCCCAACAGCGCATGCGCGACGCGAAGGCCGAGAACGTCGATTTGGACGTGGAAGTGTCCGGCAAGCGAGGCATCGCCTTTTTCCGGTTTCAGAAGCTCGTCGCCAGCCAGACCTACACACACTTCGAGGACAAGCCGACGTTCGACGACGTCGACCCGCTCGCCAAGCGGTACATCGAAGCGTTCATCTCCGGCCAGATCGACCGGCTGGAGGTCGCTTACACGCGGTTCGAATCGATGGCCAAGCAGAAGGCTGTGATCGAGACGCTGCTGCCGATCGGCAAGCTGCCGACGTCCGACGCCGGGCCGCAGTCGCAGGTCGAATATGAATTCCTGCCGTCGCCCGAAGAAATTTTGGAAGAGATCGTGCCGGCGTCGTTCAAGGCGCGGCTGTTCAAGTGCTTCCTCGACGCCGCGGTCAGCGAGCAGATCGCCCGCATGGTGGCGATGAAGTCGGCGACGGATAACGCGGACGAAATGATCCGCTCGATCCGCGGCCAGTACAACCGGGCCCGGCAATCGCAGATCACCAGCGAACTCAGTGAAATCATCGGCGGCGCCGCGGCGCTGGAGTAAGAGCGAACAGAAAAATCCGTTTACGATTCGCGGACCAACGCCTCCGTTGGGCGAATCCAAAGAGAGACTAGAAAATGGCGACAGCGACCAAAAGCTCGACGGGACAGGTCACGCAGATCATCGGCTCGACCTTCGATGCCGAGTTCTCCGAAGACAACCTCCCGGAAATCTATAACGCCTTGAAAATCGAAACCGAAGTGAAGGGCGTAAAGATCAACGTCACCGGCGAAGTGCAGCAGCACTTGGGCGGCGGCCGCGTCCGCTGCGTCGCGCTCGGCACGACCGACGGCATGGTTCGCGGCATGGAGATCGTCGACACCGGCGCTCCCGTCTCGGTCCCCGTCGGTAACAGCACCCTCGGCCGCGTGTTCAACCTGCTCGGCGACCCGATCGACGGCCGCGGCCCGGTCAACACCGACGAACGCTGGCCGATCCACCGCGATCCGCCCAAACTCGAAAACCTCAGCTC
>CAZDGB010000507.1:0-2172 GCA_964504645.1 uncultured Planctomycetaceae bacterium
TCTGGATTGTCTAGCCGGAGATGGCGTTCTACAACTTGAACGACGACATGGACCTCGCCGAGGTCTTCGTGAGTTCGATCATTCGGGATGTTATGGAGAAGTGTCCGGACGACCTGGCGTTCTTCAACGAGCGGATCGAGCCGACGCTGCTGGCGTCGCTGGAGAACATCGTCTCGCACGATTTCATCCGGCTGACGTACACCGAGGCGGTCGACATCCTGGAGAAATCGGGTCAGACGTTCGAGTTCCCGATTTCGTGGGGCAAGGACCTGCAATCGGAGCACGAACGCTACCTGACCGAGCAGCACTTCAAGCAGCCGGTGATCCTCACCGATTATCCGCGGGCTATCAAATCGTTCTACATGCGGTGCAACGAGGACGGCAAAACAGTGCGGGCGATGGACGTGCTGGTGCCGCGCATCGGCGAGATCATCGGCGGCAGCCAGCGCGAAGAACGCTACGACGTGCTGGTCGACCGCATGCAAGAATGCGGCCTCAACCCCGACGACTACTGGTGGTATTTGGAACTTCGCAAATACGGCACCGTCCCCCACGCCGGCTTCGGCCTCGGTTTGGAACGAACGCTGCAACTCATCACCGGCATGGTCAACATCCGCGACTGCATCCCGTTTCCCAGAACGCCGAAGAGCGCGGAATTCTGAAACCGGGCTTTACCGCTCGCCGTCGTGGCTTCGCGGCATCAAGCCTGTTTCTCAAAAGCAACGCCTGTTCTCCGCCGTGATACAATCGGATTTGGAAACTTTCCTGTCGGCCGCTGTTCCGGAATCTTTAGCCCCCAGTCTGTCCTCGCGTGCTAGAGATGCAATGAAGGCGCCGCGTGAGAACGGCGCGACTCCTCGGAACAGCCGGCCGCCATCATGAACTTGAGCGCACTGGACAACGTCAGCGAGGGATGGTCGATGGATCTCCCGGAGCGCGAGCAGGTGGAACGGTGGCCGGCGCTGGCCGTGTTCCGGTGGATTTTTTTCGCCGCCGCCGTGCTGTGCGTTCCGTATCAACTGCTGATGGGATTGCTCGCAGCGTTCGGCTACGAAACGGTCACCTGGGGCGGACGTCCGGCGACGGGGTTCTTCGGGTTGCTTGTCGCACCGTTGCTGGGGCTTGCCGCCGCGGCGTTGATCGCGGTCAGCCTGGGGACGTCGTTCGTGGTCGCGCGGCGGGTATTCTCGTGGGGTCTGACGCCGATCGAACTTCCGCCGCGACTCGACCGGCCTGACGCCGCCGCGGTGCCGGCGAATCCCGTCATTACGCCCGATCAAAAGGAAATGCGATGACCTCGGCGAGCGAATCCGCGCCGAGGGCCAGCATCATCAACCGGTCGACGCCGAGCGCCACGCCCGAGCAGGCTGGCAAGCCGGATTGCATCGCGGCCATCAATCGCTCCGGCGGCGACAGCGGGCGCAACTCGGCGGCGGCCCGGAGCGCGGCTTGCTGACGCGTTCGTTCCCGCAGTGCGTCGGCGTCGAGCAACTCGTGATAGCCGTTGCACAATTCGACGCCGTCCAGGTAGAGCTCAAAGCGTTCTGCGACGAGCGGCCCGCTGGGATGGCTCGCAACAACTCGCGCCAGCGCCGATTGCGAGGCGGGATACTCGTAGAGAAACGCCGGCCGTTCGGCACCGAGCCGCGGCTCGATCAGTTCGGTGAGCAGGAAATTCAGCCAGCCGTCGCGATCGTCGGCGTCCAATCCCGCCGGCGCGACGAGCCGGTGCCGTGATGCCAGTGCGTGCAATTGGGGCATCGTCGCCGTGAGCACTCGCTCGCCGGTGAAACGCTCAAAGGCGTCGTCATACGTGAGCCGCTCAAACGGCGCGGCGACATCTGGTGCAAGATTTGTCTCGCGCCACATGGCCGATGCCGTCCACACCGACCGCACGAGTTGTTCGACGAACGTCATCTGGGCGTGATGGTCGTCGCCAACGCGATACCATTCCAGCATCGTGAATTCGGGATTGTGCCGGCGGCCGAGTTCGCCGTTGCGGAAGACGCGGCTGAACTGAAAAATCGCGTCGGCCCCCGCCGCCAGCAGCCTTTTCATGTGGGCTTCTGGCGACGTTTGCAGATAGCGCGGCTCTCCGCCGTCGCGCCACCGCGGGGGATCGCTCAGATACGCGTATTCAAATGGCTCCAGCCAGGCGTAGAGAATGATCTT
>CAZDGB010000508.1:0-2163 GCA_964504645.1 uncultured Planctomycetaceae bacterium
GAGCGGAGCGCTATTCGCCCGGGTTGTCCACGAGCTCGTCCGTCAGCTTCCACGATTTCACCAGCGAATCGCGGAGCGCGTGGGCCAGGAAGTACGCGGCCTCCTGCTCTTTCGTGAACGTCCGCAATTGCGGGTCGACGGCCTTGGCGAGTTCCACCATGCCGATCTCCACGCCCCAGCCTTCGACGAGGCTGAGCTCCGTCACGTACAACTGACGGAACCTCACGCGGGCCTTCTGCACTTCTTCAGGCGGGTGATCGCTCGCGTTCGCCAGTACCCCGGCGGCCTGGACGGCTTCCAGATACATCTTCTGCCGCAGTTCCAGAAACGGCTTCGCAGCCTCGGCCTGCCGCCGTTCGAGTTCATCCTTCCGCTGCTCGGCGTACTTTTCGAGTTCGAGCTTTTTCGTTTCGGCTTCCATCGTGCGGGCCAGGAACTCGGCTTCGCGGGCCGAATTGAAGCTGAGCACGCTCATGATCACGCCGACCACCACGCTGACGACCTGCACCATCTGCGACAGCGTTTCCACCCACGCGACGGACGTCGGTTCTTTCGCCTCAGGTTTCGCGGGCGTTTCGGCTGGCGGTGTGGGGGCGGCTGGTTCGGCGTCCATGGAATTCTCCGAAATTCGGACGGGAGTATGTAATGGATGCTGCCGGAATTGGCTAGGTGATTTCGACTTCTCATCACTGCGGCGGAAAAATACGATGGGCGCGTTCTCCGTGCGGAATTCGCCCTTCAGGGAAATGACATGTTCGACCTGCGCCAACTCGGCTGGCTCGTCGCGATAGTGTTCGCTCAAATCGCTCCCGCGGCCGAGCAGAAGCCGATGCTGATGAATCTTTGGGATGGCGATCCGCCGGGATTCATGCAAGACGCCGGCCCGGAAACGCAGTTTCCGCAATGGCCGGGAACGGTCGGCAACGTCAGCGTGCCGACGCTCGCCGTTTATCTCCCGCCGCGCGAGCGGGCCAGCGGCATCGCGTTGATCTATTGCTCGGGCGGGTCGTACAACAAGGTCTCGTCCGTTTCCGACGAGGTGGGCGACGCGGAGCACTTCGTTCCCAAAGGCGTGGCGTTGATCGTCGTCAAATACCGCACCAGTCCGCCGGCGCGCGATTTCACGGCTGCGCTGCAGGATGCCCGACGGGCCGTGCGAGTCGTGCGCAGCCGCGCCCAGGAGTGGAACATCGATTCGGAGAAAATCGGCATGATCGGCGGGTCCGCAGGCGGGCACCTGATTCTGACTTTGGCGACGCATTGCGACCGAGGCGACCCGGACGCCGACGACCCGCTAGAGCGCGTCAGTTGCCGTCCCGATTTCCTCACGCTGTTGTGTCCTTGGCCGAACAAGCAGTCCGTGGCCGATTTTCCCATCGTGAAAGACACGCCGCCTGCATTGATCTGCTCGGCCCGCGACGACAATGTGGCGCCGATCGAATTTGCCGAGGAAGTGACGGCGGCCTATCGTCGAGCCGGGGCCTCGGCCCGCCTGTGGACGGTGAACGCGGGCGGACATTCCGCGTTCGCGAACATGCGGAACGCTCCCGGCGCGGGATGGATCGATCAGCTCTGGCTGCGGCTGCGAGAGATCGGACTCCAGCCAGATTAAGCCTCGATTTGCCTATAATGGATGCAGAAGGAGCAGCTTCCATGCAATCTGCAGTTAAGCATGTCGTCACGCGTCTCGGTCTCGAACGTCCCGCCGCGGTGTGGATCGACGGCGAATCCCGCCACGGCGGCGGCGAACAACTGACGATTCGTTCCCCGATCGACGGACACACGCTGGCTGAGTTCGCCGCCGCGACGCCGAGCGACGTCGAAGCCGCCATCACCGCGGCTCAAAATGCATTCCTGCAATGGCGGCTCGTGCCGGCCCCGGTGCGCGGCGAACTGGTGCGGCGCTTCGGAGAGACGCTGCGCAAGCACAAGGCCGATCTCGCGGAACTCGTCTCCTGGGAAGCGGGAAAAATCCGGCAAGAAGCGCTGGGCGAAGTGCAGGAGATGATTGACATTTGCGACTTCGCCGTCGGCTTGAGCCGGCAACTCTACGGCCTGACGATCGCCACCGAGCGGCCCCGTCATCGCCTGATGGAGCAGTGGCATCCGCTCGGCCCGGTAGGGATTATTTCGGCCTTCAACTTTCCGGTCGCCGTCTGGGCC
>CAZDGB010000509.1:0-2104 GCA_964504645.1 uncultured Planctomycetaceae bacterium
CAGATCGTTGGTGCCGAAGCTGAAGAACTCAGCTCCGCTGGCGATCTGGTCGGCGGCGGCGCAGGCCCGCGGGACTTCGATCATCGTGCCGACGAGATATTCGACTTTCATTCCCTTCTCAGCGAAAACCTTCTCAGCCTGTTCGCGGATCGTCTTCTCCTGATCGCGGAATTCGGTGACGAAACCGACGAGCGGGATCATCACTTCCGGATGAACGTCGATGCCTTCCTTCTTCACGATGCACGCCGCCTCGAAAATCGCGCGGGCCTGCATGGCCGTGATCTCCGGGAAGACGATGCCCAGCCGGCAACCGCGATGGCCGAGCATCGGGTTCGATTCGTGCAGTTCGTGCACCCGCTTGGCGATGTAATCGACCGGAATGCCGAGCTTCGCCGCGAGCGCCGACTGCGTGTTGTGATCGTGCGGCAGGAATTCGTGCAGTGGCGGATCGAGCAGGCGGATCGTCACCGGCCGGCCTTGCATCGCGCGGAACAGCCCGGCGAAGTCGTCCCGCTGGAACGGCAGCAGCTTGGCGAGCGCCTTCTCGCGGCTCGGCAAATCGCTGGCCAGAATCATCGCGCGGAACTCATCGACGTGATCGAAGAACATGTGCTCGGTCCGGCACAGGCCGATCCCTTCCGCGCCGAACGCCACGGCCGACGTCGCGTCCTTCGGCGTGTCGGCGTTCGTCCGCACCTTCAAGGTGCGATGCTTGTCGGCCCAACTCATCAGCTTGGCAAACCGCTGATACGTCGGTGAGTCTTCCGGTTTCATCGTCTTGTTGATCAGCACCTGCACGATTTCGCTGGGCTTCGTTTCAACCTTGCCCGAGAAGACTTCGCCGGTGAAGCCGTCGATGCTGATGTACTCGCCTTCCTTCAGCGTCTTGCCGTTGACGGTGACCGTCGCGGCTTCGTAGTTGATCTCCAGTTCCGACGCGCCGACGACGCAGACCTTGCCCATCTGCCGGCTGACGAGCGCGGCGTGCGAGCTCGCCCCGCCGAATGCCGTCAGGATCCCCTTGGCGACTTTCATGCCGCGCAAATCTTCGGGCGTCGTTTCGCGGCGGACGAGGACCAGTTCCACCGAAGGATTGGCGAGAAACTTTTGTTCCGCTTCGTCGGCGTGGAAGACGATCTGGCCGGTCGCCGCGCCGGGGCCGGCGTTGATGCCTTTCGTCAGCTTCTGGCCGTTCTTCACCGCGGCGTCTTTGCCCGACTTGTCGAACACCGGCTGCAGGAGCTGATTCAAGTCGTCGGCGGGAATGCGCTTCGCCGAGAGTGTGTCCTTCTCGCTGATCTTGCCTTCATCGACGAGATCAACGGCGATGCGGACGGCGGCGAACCCGGTCCGCTTGGCGTTGCGGGTCTGGAGCATGTAGACCTTGCCGCGTTCGACGGTGAACTCGATGTCCTGCACGTCCTTGTAGTGGTTCTCGAGTTTCTTGCCGATCTCGTCGAGTTCGGCGAACGCCTTCGGCATCGCCTGGGCCAGCGTTTCTTCGATCCGTTCCGGCGTGCGGATGCCGGCGACCACGTCTTCACCCTGGGCGTTGATCAGGTAATCCCCGCAGTAGCCCGGCGTGCCGAGCGCGCCGTCGCGGGTGAGGGCCACGCCCGTCGCACAGTCATCGCCCAGGTTGCCGAAGACCATCGCCTGCACGTTGACGGCGGTGCCCCACTCGTGCGGAATGCCGTAGGTTCGGCGATAGACCATGGCCCGGTCGTTCATCCACGAGCCGAACACGGCCCCGACCGCGCCCCACACCTGGGCTTTCGGGTCTTCCGGGAAATCCTTGCCGGTTCGCTTCTTGACGGCTGTCTTGAACTCGGTGACGAGTTCCTTCAGTTGCTGCACCGAAAGTTCGTTGTCGAACTTGACCTTCGCGGCGTGCTTTTTCTTTTCGAGCAGTTCTTCAAACGGGTCGATGTCGGTCTTCTTTTCGGGCTTCATGCCGAGCACAACGTCGCCGTACATCTGCACAAAGCGGCGATAGCTGTCCCAGGCGAAGCGTTCGTTGCCGGACGCCTTGGCGAGGGCCTGCACCGTGGTGTCGTTCAGGCCGATGTTGAGGACGGTGTCCATCATGCCGGGCATCGATTCG
>CAZDGB010000510.1:0-2098 GCA_964504645.1 uncultured Planctomycetaceae bacterium
TTGCGGGTCTTGTCGCCGCCGAGCGTCACGGTCAACTGCAAGAGCTTGTCGGCCCCTTCGACGTGATTCGCCGCCAGCACGCGGGCGACGCGCATGTCGACTTTCACGAAATCGTCAATCGTGCACGGAGTCTCGGTGAGAGGCTCCTGTTCGAGGTATTTCGTGCTGTCGGTCGGTCCCGCCGACGCGGTCGGAGGGCTTTGGGAAGCGAGTGTGTCTTTCGAGTCTTCGATCATGGCCTTTACCTGTGAGAGTTCCACGCGTTTCATCAAATGTTCGAACTTCGCCACCGGCGTTCCCACCTGCGGCGTCTGCACTTCATTCCACTGTTGAATCGGGCAATTCAACAACCGCCGCGTTTTCGCCGCGAGTTCCGGCAGCACGGGGGCGAGATAGATCACGATCTGCCGGTACAAGTTCAACGCCACCGTGCAGGCATCCTGCAATTCCTTCGCCTTCGACGCATCTTTCTTCAGCGTCCACGGGGCGACTTCTTCCACATACTTGTTCGCCCGGTCGGCGAGCAGCATGATCTCCCGCATCGCGGCGTTGTTGTCGCCGGCTTCGTAGAAGTCGGCGATCAGGCCCGACAACTCCGACGCCTGGTGGAACATGCCGAGATCGTCGGGATACGCGGCCGACAACCCGGTCGCTTCCACAAACTTCGCCGTGCGGCTGGCGAGATTCACCACCTTGCCGACGAGGTCGGAATTCACCTTGGCGACGAATTCCTCGAGGTTCAAATCGAGATCGTCGAGCCGCGGGCCGAGCTTCGAGGCGTAGAAGTACCGCAAGCATTCGGGATCGAGATGCTTGAGATACGTCGATGCCATCACGAAGGTGCCGCGCGACTTCGACATCTTCTCGCCGTTGACGGTGAGGAAGCCGTGGATGTGGACTTTCGTGGGGAGGCGAAAGCCAGCGGTTTTGAGCATCGCCGGCCAGAACAACGTGTGGAAATAGGTGATGTCCTTGCCGATGAAGTGGTGGATTTCGACATCAGTCCCGGCGACGGCTGTCGCCGGGCTTTGAGGTTTCCACCAGTCTTGCCAGTTTTCGCCGTGCTTCGCGCACCAGTCGGCGGTGGAGCCGACGTAACCGATGGGCGCGTCGAACCAGACGTACCAGTAGTTGCCGGGGCTATCGGGGATTTCGAAGCCGAAATAGCGCGCCGGGCGGGAGACATCCCAATCCCGCAGCGCATCGCCGAGGAAATTCTGCTGGAGGAAGTTGGAAATCTCCGGCTGCAGCGCGCCGCTGTTCTGCGTCCACTCGTTGAGAAACTCGTGCAGGTCTTCGATCCGCACGAACAACTGGATGCTGCTGCGAATTTCCGGCTTGGCGTTCGACAGCGTGCTCCGCGGATTGATCAGTTCCGTCGCTTCGTACTTCGCCAGGCACTTTTCGCAAGCGTCGCCGTACTGATCTTCGGACTTGCAGTTCGGGCAAATCCCCTTCACGAACCGGTCGGCCAGGAACGTTTGCACTTCCGGGTCGTAGAGCCGCGACGACTCCCGCTCGACAATGATGCCGGCTTTACGCAACTCGCCCCAGATTTCGTGGCAGATGGCTCGCGTGGAGTCGCTGTTCGTGCTGCCGTAGTTGTCGAAGGCGACGCCGAACGCTGTGAAGTCCCGCAGATGGGCCTCGCGCATCTCGGCGATCAGCGATTCCTCGGACCGGCCTTCCTGCCGGGCGCGGATCATGATGGCGGTGCCGTGCGTGTCGTCGGCACAGATGAAAACGCAACGATTCCCTCGCAGTTTCTGGAAGCGCACCCAGATATCGGTCTGGATGTACTCGACCAGATGGCCCAGGTGAATGTGCCCGTTGGCGTAAGGCAAAGCGGACGTGACCAGAATGCGTCGGGTGCTCATGGCGGGATCATAACAGAATGTCGCGAACCTCCTCTACGATGAACGACATCGCCGATCGCCGATGGGTTCGCACAAGTCTGACTTTGTAGGGAACGGCCTCTGTGCCGTTCCGAGAGATTTCACGCGTTTGAAAGTTCGCGGAACGCCACAGAGGGCGTTCCCTACTGACCACGGACCATTCCCATGCCGACGGATCTGCTGACTCGCGAACCGGCGCCGAA
>CAZDGB010000511.1:0-2093 GCA_964504645.1 uncultured Planctomycetaceae bacterium
GATATATTCGTAGCCGCGGAAGATTTCGAGAAATTTACGGGCCAGCGGGCGGGCGTCGTCGACGCAGCCGGTGTTGGCCATCGGCTGGCCGCAGCAGGTTTGCGCCGGGGGAAAATCGACCTCGCAACCGAACCGTTCGAGCAATTCGACCGTCGCCAGACCGACCTGCGGATACAACTGGTCCACATAACAGGGAATGAACAAACCGACACGCGGCATGCGGGCAAAATCCAGGGGTTGTCAAACGGAGAGTGATGAGAGATTATAGACCGAAGACAGAACCTTGTCCCTGCTTCCGAATTCTTTGCAGCGTCGCATCCAGGTGTGAGAGGGATTTCCGACTTCGGCTTCGAGAGCACGGAGTGACCGGCATGGCGTTTCGCAATTCGGATTCCGGCCGCAAAGCCACGGCATGGCTCGCCGTCGCCTTCACGCTGATGGCCGGCGTGCTCGTCTGCTCATTCATCATCCTGTCGTTCGCCGAGAATCCGCGGCAAGCGTTTCTCGTCCTCGGCGGGATTCTCATCGGCATTGTGCTGATGTTGTGGGGCATGACGGGGACGCGCGACCGGACCGAACACCGCAGTTGGCTTGAGTTCTGGCGGAGCACGCAGGAGCCCCCCGATCCGGCGGACCTATATCAGCCGCGCCGCCGCGGCCGGAGCAAAGGGGGGACGCTCGGTTCCAACCAGCCGCCGACGCTGGAATCGGTCCGCGAGATCGCCGAAATGAACGCCCGCTGGGTTCCTCACGGCCAGAACCCCCGCCGCGACCGGCCAGATCGGTGAACTCAATCCTGGTTCAGCTTTGTTAACCGGGATTCGCTTTGATGGGGCCCTTACAAAAACGAAGCCCGGTTAGAAGACGATCCGGGTTTTTGAGCCATGTTGCCAAACGGCAACATGGCAGTGCGGCTATTGCGATCCGACCATTCCGCAGCGCCGACGGTGAACTCGCTCATCGTTCAACTGTTAGCGCCAGATTCCGGCGGCGGTCAGGCCGGCAGGGTGTATTTTTTCCGACACGCCATAACCTGAACCATCCCGCGGGAGATTTTTTCGATGACCGGACTGCGCTGGGCTTTTGCGATCGCCGCCCTATTCACTCTGCTCGAAACCGCCGACGCCGGCCACAAGAAATCTGCGGCGTGTTGCGGCACGAATTTCGGCCCCTCGGTTCCGGTCGCGACGCCTGCCGCGCCGCTGCACGTTGCCACGCCGGGTTGGACCGGTTGGCAATCGGCCGGCTATTACGGCTCTCTTCAAGGCGGCATCGGCGTGCTGCCTCATCCGATGGGCGTCGTCCCGCTCGTTCATCCGTGCTGCGAGATCGTCTGGTAGACGTCCGAAACGTCGCTGGTCGACGTTCGATCGCGGTAAGATGCGGAGACGGATATCTGCAGATCGCATGTGGAAACGGAGTTCAACGTGGACGGCGATTTCTCCCATGTGCCGGTGATCGATGTTGGCCCTCTGGTGCAGCGCACGGCGGATCGAACACGTGCCGCGGCGGAGATCGGCGCGGCGTGTCGGGAGTGTGGGTTCTTTTACGTCGTCGGGCACGGCGTCGACGAACGGCTCTGCCAGCGTCTGGAAACACTGAGCCGGCAGTTCTTCGCCCAGAGCGAAGCGGAGAAACTGCGGATCGCCATGTCCCGCGGCGGCCGGGCCTGGCGCGGCTATTTTCCCATCGGCAACGAACTGACGTCTGGCAAGCCCGATCAAAAAGAGGGCATTTACTTCGGTTCGGAACTGCCCGCCGATCATCCGGACGTCCGCGCCCATCGACCGCTCCACGGGCCGAACCTGTTTCCAGAGATTCCCGGCTTCCGCGAAACCGTGCTGCAATACATCATGTCGCTGACGGAACTGGGGCATGCGCTTATGTCCGGCATCGCCCTCGGGCTCAGCGTGGACGAAAACTATTTCCGCGAGCACTATACCGGCGATCCGCTGATCCTGTTCCGCATCTTCAACTACCCGGCGCCGAAGTCCGCCGAACACGCGCCCGGTTCCTGGGGCGTCGGCGAGCACACCGACTACGGCCTGCTCACGATTCTTCGTCAGGATGACACCGGTGGACTCCAGGTGAAG
>CAZDGB010000512.1:0-2081 GCA_964504645.1 uncultured Planctomycetaceae bacterium
GTCGATTTCCTCGGCGACGTCGGCGTGACGGGGATCTGGCTGTTGCCGTTCACCGCGTCGCCGCTGTAGGACGTCGGCTACGACATGGGCGACTTCCAGACCGTCCATCCGCGCTACGGGACAATCGACGACTTCCGGCTGTTTCTCGACGAAGCCCATGCACGCGGCTTGAAGGTGATCACAGAGCTGGTCATCAATCACACATCGGACCAGCATCCGTGGTTTCAGCGGGCGCGACGCGCGCCGGCGGGGAGCCGCGAGCGGAACTTCTACGTCTGGAGCGACGACCCGGAGAAATACGCCGGCGTGCCGCTCATGTTTCCCGATTTCGAGGCCAGCAACTGGTCGTGGGACCCGGTCGCCAAGCAGTATTTCTGGCATCGCTTCTACAGCCATCAGCCCGATTTGAATTTCGACAGTCCCGACGTGCGGGCCGGCGGGAGCGGAGTCGCTCGACTGCCGCGTGGTGGAATCGTTGCCGCTGCCGATTCCGCAAGTTGACGCCCGGCTGCTGACGGTGCGAATCGACGGCGTGACGAACGGCACGGAACAGGTGTGGCAGTCGCTGGCCCGCGTCTCGCCGGAGCGCTTCGCGGAGAACGAGAGCACACTTTCGCCGCTGACGATTGCCCGCACCGGCGGTCCGAATGCCGGCGCGTTCTGCGATCCGTTTCTCTTGCCGGAATTCTGCAGCGTGCAGTCGGCCCTGTATCAGGCGTTGAATGCATCGCATGACACGCGGCTGACGGCGGGCTGGCGCATTCGCTGCCACGGCGACCTCCACCTGGGCAAGCTGCTCATCTCGGGCCGGACGATTTTGCTGCCGAGTTTCGAAGGGGATCGCAGCCGGCCCGTCAGCGAACGGCGGATCAAGTTCTCTCCGCTGCGCGACATCGCCTCGCTGATTCGCTCGCTCGACTACGTGGCGGGCGTCATCCGGCTCGATCTGCTCGATGCGCCTGGCCAGAACCCGCTGGCCGTCCGCTCGGCCGACGCCGCGGCCCTCGAAGCGCCCGCCTTGGCGTGGTACGACCGTTTGGGTTACGAGTGCTGGACGGCGTATAACGAAGCCGTCGCACCGGCGCAACTTCTTCCGGCCGTCGCCTCGGCCCGCCAGTTGGCGCTCGCGCTCGAATTGCTGGATCGCACGCTGCGGGAGGCGACGTTCGACGTTTCGCTCCGCTCGCAGCGCGCGCTGATTTCACTCGCCGCGCTGCTGCGGTTGATCGCACACTTCGAAACGTTGGCGTGAATCGCTGCGAACTCGCCAGCGTGGTGCGGACACTTCTTCACGGGGTACCGGGGATTGCCGGGCCCGATCCCTGTCGCAGTTGTTCGATCTGTGCCGGCGACGTCGCCGGGGGGATCTCGTCGGCGGTCATCGTGCGGAAAACCGCGATCGACCGGCCCTGCAGGTCGTACATTGACTCCGGCACAATCTCCTGGGGACAGCAGTCGGATTCGTGCGTATCGAACAACTTCAGCCAATGATGTTCGGGGCGTCCGCCCGGTAGTCTGAACGGAATTTTTTCGTGGTGGGCGTTCAGCAGCAGCAATAGCGTATCGCCCTTGAGCGGCTCTCCGCGTTCGTTCGTTTCCGAAATCACGTCGCCCGCCAGCCGCACGCCGAGGCACTTCGCGAACCCCGCGTTCCAGTCCTCGTCCGACATCTCTTCGCCGTCGGGATTGAACCACGACAGGTCTTTGATCTCCGCTCCGCGAATGAGCCGGCCCTGGAAGAACTTCCGGCGCTGAAACACCGGCTGCTCTTTCCAGATCTGCGTGACATGACGCACGAATTCGAGGAACGACTTTTGCGTTTCGTTGAGGTTCCAGTTCAGCCAGGTGAGTTCGCTGTCCTGGCAATACGTGTTGTTGTTGCCGTTCTGGGTCTGGCTCAATTCGTCGCCGGCGAGCAGCATCGGCACGCCCTGCGACAGGAGCAGCGTGGCAATGAAGTTCCGCTTCTGCCGCTCCCGCAGCGCGAGGATGGCGGCGTCCTTCGTCGGACCTTCGGCGCCGCAGTTCCAACTGGCGTTGTCGTTCGCCCCGTCGCGATTCTCCTCGCCGTTGGCCTCGTT
>CAZDGB010000513.1:0-2079 GCA_964504645.1 uncultured Planctomycetaceae bacterium
CGACTTTCAGAAACGGCACGACGCGTTTGACGTTCCACAGATAGTCGGCCGTCGGTTGCCCTAAGACGTCCCGGTCCATCGTGTTCTCGAACAGGATGGCGCCGAGAATCCGCTCGCCCGTGAAACTGGGGCTCGTGACGACCCGCGTGCGCATCTGATGCACGAGCGCCAACATCTCGTCATCGCCGGACCAACTGCCTTCCGGGATTCCATATTGCCGCAAGGCTCCCGGCGTGCTCCCCCCGCTTTGGTCCAGCGCGGCGATGAAACCCGGAGCGGACCGCATTTTCCGCAGTTGTTGATCGAAATCGTTCATCGGAACCTCCGCAGAGATCTGGCTGACTACTCTTCCACGTGACTCGTTTCATTCCACAGCCGAATGACCGGCTGGGACAGGCTTCTATCATAGCCCAGGGCGCTCAGGCTGGCGGTGCTCAGCAGGAAAGATGCCGCCGAGGTCATCTGCTCGAAACCGATCCAGCGGAGCGCCAGCACGCGCAGAAAATGCCCGCTGGAGAAGACCAGCACGTTTCCCGCGGCGGGGCGCAGGCGATCGACGACGCGGTCCGCCCGCACGACGACTTCGGCGGGCGATTCTCCGCCGGGGCAGCCGTCGCGGAAGAGTTGCCAGCCGGGACGCTCGGTGTGAATCTCGGTCGACCGCCGGCCTTCGTAGTCGCCGTAGTTCCATTCCACCAGATCGCGATCAACTTGGGCGACGTTGCCGAAACCCGCCAATTCGCAGGTCCGCCGCGCCCGTTGCAAGGGGCTGGTCAGCACCTGGGCAAACGTCAGTCCTTGCAGGCGTTGTTGCAGCCGTCGGGCGTTGCGTTCGCCGCGTTCGGTCAGCGGCAGATCGGTCAGCCCCGTGTGCTGGCCCGTGAGACTCCAGGCGGTCTCGCCGTGCCGAGCCAGGTAGATGATAGGCAGACCTTCACTCATGTGATGATCTCAGGTCTTTCACACCCTGCGGCAGTTCGTAGAGATGCTTCACTTCGAGGTCGGTAAGCGCCCGATTGAATACGGCGAGGTCGTCGAGATGTCCCACGTACGCGGCGCCCAGCACCAGCAAGACCTTGTCCGGATCCCACCCGAACGTGAGGTCCCAATTTTCGATCGTGCCCTGCAACTTGCCGTTCAGGTGCATCCGGCCGATTTGCGGTTGGCTTTTATCATTTACGTTTTGCAGGCTGAACACGACGTGCGTCCATTGGTCGCGGGAAAACGGGGCCCGCTCCACCTGCACCATCGGCCGCTTCGCGAACGGAATGTCGGCCCACTGGACGTTGTCCGGATTCCAGATGTGGAACAACGGCCGAATCGCGTACCGGAAAAACCGCGGCGTTTCGTCTTTCGACCATTCCAGGAAGATGAAGCCCTTCTTGCCGTCGTCGCCGACGATCTGAACCGGATCGCAATAGCCGGGCTCCAGATCTTCATCCGGCGTCAAGCGCAGCCAGACGGACACGGAGGCCGACCAGTTCTGATCGTTGTAGCCGAGCGCGCCCGCGTCTTTGAACGCCGGGCGGAAGTTGTTCTTCTTCGTGAAATGGAGTGCGCCGCCGTAGCGGCCGGCATCGGGGGCCAAACGCACCTCATCGGTCGGCGCGGCTTGGGCGAGCTCCTTGCCGTTCTGGACGTAACACGTCTGGTCCCGTGTGGCGAAGTCGGCGTCCAATACCGTATCGAAAGACGCGTGCAGCGTCAGCGCCTTCGCGAGATTCGACCGCGTCTCCGCTTCGACCTCGGCGAGAATTGTTTCGGCTTCCTCCGGTCCGATCTCGCGAACGAAGATGTTCCGCCAGCGGATTTCTCCGCCGTGCGTTTGCAGCATGATCGGCCCTTTCGCCGGCAAACCGCCCGCCCGGTCGTAGTAATTCTCCATGACGGCGTTGATGACCACGGGCTTGTCGTTCAACCAAACCCAGGTTCGATCGCGGACCTGGCGAATGCGGAACTGATTCCAATCGCCGAACGGGCGATCCGCCAGAACCAGCGGATCGCGGCCGGTCGTTCCCGGCGTGTTGTTGAATAGACCGCCCGAACCCAACTGTGGCTTGCGCGTCGGGTTCTTGAGGT
>CAZDGB010000514.1:0-2016 GCA_964504645.1 uncultured Planctomycetaceae bacterium
TGTCGCGGAAGAGCTCCAGGCCGATTTTGTAAGGGTTGATCCGCTGCGGACTCATGGCGACGGTGCCGGAATGGTGGTCGGCGTAATCGATGACTTCGGCGTCCGTTAGCCCGTGCCGGGTCATCAGCGTGGTATGCCAGAAGCAGGCCCAGCCTTCGTTCATGATCTTCGTCTGACCCTGCGGTGCGAAGTAGTACGCTTCGTCGCGGATGATCGACAGGATATCGTGCTGCCAGTCCTTCAGCGGGGCGTGCTGGAGCAAAAACAGGAGCACGTCTCGCTGCGGCGCATCGGGGAACGACCGTTTCTTGTCCTTCTCGTCCTGATCCTTCTTCTTCTGCCGGGCTTCGCGCTGCAGCACGTCCGGCGGATTGATGAACGGGTCCATGTACCCCTTCGCCGCGAACCGCGACTCCTGCTGCAGATATTCGAAATCCTCGTCGCGCAAGAGGGCCGCATGCGGCACGGCGGCGATGTCTTCCGGCCGTTTGATGTGCATCGAATGCGGATCGATCAAATCCTCCAGCGACAGACACGCGTCGATGAACTCTTCGACTTTTTCATACCCGTAACGGTCCACGTAGCGATTGATCCGCGTGGCATGGTTGGCCATGTCATTGAGCATCTTGCGATTGGTCGGACCGAACGAGGCGTTGTTCTTGAAGAAATCGCAATGGCCGTAGACGTGGGCGATGACCAGCTTCTGGTCGGCGAGCAGATTCGTGTTGAGCAGGTAGGCGTAGCAGGGGTCGTTGTTGATCACCATCTCGTAGATGCGCTGCAGCCCGTACATGTGGGTCTTGAGCAGCTCGTCGTATTCGGCCCCGAACCGCCAGTGCGGATAGCGGACCGGAAACCCGCCGTACGCCGCGAACATGCACAGCTCTTCGAGATCGAGCATTTCGAAGATGGTCTCGAAGCAATCGAGCCCGTAGGACCGCGCGTGGTATTCCATCTCCTGCTGGATGTCGCGGATTTCCGGGGGCAACGAACGATGCGTCGAAATGGCCATGAGCTTCCCTGCGGGTATTTTAGCGTGCCGCGGCAACTGGTGTCGTCTTGGGGAATAAGTCCGCAACGGCGACGTGGAATCCGGGGAGGACGTCGCCCGCCGTCAGTTCCTCGCCGGATCGAACTTGTCGAATCGACTTGCCGCCCTGTTCGTAAACGGTGACCAGTCTCAGTTCCGGCTCCACGACCCAGACGAGCGGCACGCCCGCGGAGAAATAGTCTTCGAGTTTCCGCGTCAGGTCGGTATGCAAATCGTTCGGCGAGACGACTTCCACGGCCAAGTCCGGCGCGATCCGGCAATGGCCATGCTCGAACTGTCCCGGCGGCAATCGGCCGCTGCGAATAAACGACACATCCGGCTTGCGGACCATTTCGAGGTCATCGGGAAAGCACTGGTAGGTTGCGCCGTCACCAAACACCATGCCCAACGGAGTCCGATCAAGATGATTACCAATCAACTGGGCGATGCGGGTGGCGATCCAGTTCGATTCCAGGCTCATGTTGGTCTCCACAAGCTGACCGTCCACAAGCTCGAACTGATCACCGTCCGGCATTTCGAGCAGGTCAGCGGCGGCCAACGGTTTTGATGGAGCGATGCTCATGGGCGTCACTTCCCCTTCCCCAGAAACGTCTTAATCGATTCGTAAATCCCGTCCTTGTCCTTGATCTCGGACAGGACGAGATTATCCCAGTTGCCGGCGATCTTTTTCAGCTCGCGCAGGTAGTCGCCCGATCCATACGGGCTTTCGACCTGACCGTAGCAGAACAAATTACAGATCGGCAGGAAGAATTCCTGCAGGCCCTTCAGGCAGTTCGTGTTGTCTTCGCCCCAGTTGTCGCCGTCGGAGAATTGGAAGACGTAGATATTCCAGTCGGACGGCGGAAAGTCGCGTTCGACGATCTGCTTCGCCTGGACATACGCCGAGGAAATCCGCGTGCCGCCCGATTCCCGCGTGCGGTAGAACGTGTCTTCGTCGACTTCATGCGCCACGGCGTCATGGACGA
>CAZDGB010000515.1:0-1995 GCA_964504645.1 uncultured Planctomycetaceae bacterium
GGTGCAGCAGCACGAGGACGATGAGCGTCGTGCGTCGGCGGGAAAATGTCACCGGCGCTTCGGCACTCTCGTGAGCCCGGCTCTCGGTTGTCATTTCACAGCCTTTGATTGGGCAAGTTTAAGGAGTCTAGATGACGACCTCTCGTAAACCCAGGCGCTCCGAGCAGCGTCGGGGCCACCCTCCAGCGAACTCAATTCCTTCGCCCAGATTCAGAGATAAAGCGTTCGTATTCCTGCTCGCAGTTGCGATAGAGCCGGGCCGGCGGAGATAGAGCCTCACCCCCCGCGCCGGCAAATGGGTCTGGCCGCCGCACGCCACATGCTGGAAGACGCGAGGAACCTGGCGGAGGTCGGATTCGTCCGGATCATCCACGTCGTGCAAGGTGCTGGGACAAAACGATAGGTCGTGGCCCATGAGATGTCTCAACTTCAGGGGAATACCCGTGACCGTGCGGACTGCATCAGGGGCTTCGTGACAGAACGAGAAGAGCACTGGCGAGCCAAAGCTCTCGCCAGTGGCACACCTACTCGCTCTTCACTTCCAGTTGCTCGATCCACTGCTTGAACAGCGCCACGGCGCGGTCGTCGGCGATCGAGCTGGCCAGCGGGGGCATTTGGCCTTTGCCGCGGCGGGCGAGGCGGTTCAAAAGAATCGAGCGAGCGGGGTCTTTGGGGGCGATGAGTTTGGCGTTGTCGATGCCGAATTTGTCGTGCTTCGGCGTCTCATCGATGACGAGCATGTCCTTGATTGCCTTGGCGTGTTCGAGTTCCATCGCCGAGTTGCCGCCGCCGGCGGGTTGATGGCACGTGGAGCAGTTGACGTGCAGATACGCCTTCACGCGGTCTTCCAGCGGCTGCGATTCGTTGTACGGGTCGGCGAATTTCGGGAGTTCGGCGGGGGGCTTTGGCAAGTCGGACTTCTTGTCGCCGGTCTTGAGGATGCCGAGTTGCGAGAGCGTTTCGAGCTGGTTCCGCACGCCGCCGCGGTAGTCGTGATCGCGATTCATCTGCAGCGTCTGCACGCCGAGAACGTATTCCGCGCCGCGCGCGTGGCAGACCATGCACTCGGTGCGGCTGGGGTAATGCCACGTCTGGTCGCGCAGGCCGCCGGGGGCCGCGGCGTCGGCGACGGCATACTGCACATCTTTACCGGCCTTGTCGACGAGGAACGCCTCGGTTTGGTCGGCATTCCATTCGTAGCTGTAGCCGATCCATTCCTTCTGTTGCAGCGTGAGGAGCCGGGTCTCGATGCGGCGCAGCGCGTTGTTCGCGGCGGGGAGCGAGAACGTTTTCACGAAGACCGTTCCTTCGGGAAACTTCCAGACTTTGCTGCCGGGGAATTCAATCTGCGTCTCGCCGGGCAGCGCGAGAAAGCGGTCCTTGTGCGCGCCGTCGGACCAGAGCGCGGCGTTGACGTTGTACGGGATGAGCGCCGCGTGGACCTGATGGTCTTTCACGGATGCGAACAGTCCCGTCTCGCTGAGCGTCGTCGGAAACTTCGCCGGCGGCACGTCGGTCGGGGCGGGTTCCAGCTTGTGGATGCCGGTCACCTGGTCGATGACGAAGAGTTCGCCGCTCAATCCTTCGGCGAACCCGACGATGGAGAAGGGGGTATCGACGAGTTCTTTATGCCAGGTGACTTGCTTCTGCTCGTCGACTTTCACGCCCCAGACTTTGCCGGTGGAGTAATCGCCGTAGACGTAGACACCGTGCAGTTCCGGCAGTTCCGAGCCGTAGTAGACGACGCCGCCCGTGAGCGAACGGGCTTCGGAGTGGGGGTGTTCCACGGTCGGCGGGAGAATCGGCCCGGGGCCGACTTTGCGTTCGAGATAGAACGGGTGGCTTCCTTCCTGCACGCTCCAGCCGTAGTTGCCGCCCTTCTCGACCTTGTAGACCATCTCCCACAGGTCTTGGCCGATCTCGCCGGCCCACAGGTCGCCGGTCATGGTGTCGAAGCTGATCTTCCACGCCTGGCGAATGCCGTAGGCGTAGTTC
>CAZDGB010000516.1:0-1964 GCA_964504645.1 uncultured Planctomycetaceae bacterium
GACTTGGGATGCGGCAAGGTTCCACTCTACGAAGCCTACCGCGGCCATGTCACGGACAACATTTGCGTCGACTGGGAGAATACCCCGCATAAGAACGAGTATCTGGATCTGCAATGCGACTTGACGGCGACTCTGCCGTTTGCGGACGGCGAGTTCGACACGATTATTCTGTCCGACGTGCTCGAACATCTGCCGCAGCCGGAGAAGCTGTGGAAAGAGATCTCCCGGCTGCTGTCGGCGAACGGGAAGATTCTGATGAACGTCCCATTCTACTATTGGATTCACGAGCAGCCGTACGACTACTATCGCTACACGCGATTCGCGCTCCAGCGATTTGTTCAGGAGGCCGGCCTGACGTTGCTGCAACTCGAGACCGTCGGGGGCAGCCCCGAGATTCTGGCCGATCTGCTCGCCAAACACGTGCAGTTCGTGCCTTTAATCGGACCGTCGCTGGCAATTCTGATTCAATCCGCCACGGGGCTGTTCGTCCGCACGTCGTTCGGCAAGAAGATTTCGACGAAGACGTCCGAGTGGTTTCCCCTCGGTTATTTTCTGGTTGCGCAAAAGAAAGCGGCTTGAGGCCGAGGTTGCGAACTCAAAGGATGTATGCCGACGGACTGCGTCCCGCCGGTGCCTTTTTCGCTCACGGTTCAAGCACTGCTCGCGGCGTCCTGTCCCACAGCAAACCGCCGAGACACAGCGCCATCAGCGCGAAATAGGGCGTAATTCCCAACAAGACGGCCCACATCCCATTCAGTGGAAAATTGACGTACGGCCGCAAATGAAATGTCAGATCCACCGAGCGCATGAGATACCGCAGGAAGTACGATGTAGGTTCCAAACTAATGGCGCTCGCCACGATGACGGCGATCAGCCAGACTGGACGCCAGCGCCCCGCCAGGAAGAGGCCTGCCAGCCCGAACAGGACACCGATCTCCAATCCTCTCAGTTCATATCCGGGATAGAGCAACCGCAATCCGTACTGGGACGTAAGGTGTAGAGCCAGGATGAAATACGGAACCAGGAGTATTTGCCAGATCAGCCGCGCGCCGAGCCACGCCGCCCACGGGATGAGCACCAGCATGCCGAACCCCAGGAAAACCATCACGATCATCAATCCCTCGTGGGCACTATCGCGGAGAACGAGGCCCAAGAGGACCGCGAGGTTTTGCATCGGGCAGAAGTTCGCGGCGACGAGCACCATCATCACTAGGCTGACTTTGAGCGGATGCCGCGGCGGCAACCGATGCCCGCCGGGGATCAGCGACCCTAAGCGGTCGGACAGTCGGTCCATCCAGACAGCGGCGGGTGTGACGTTCGTCATGCATCGCTTCCGGCGAGCCGTTCGGATGCAGAGAGTTCAAACTTCGCTCGCGGCGTCCAGTCCCAGCGCCAAATCCCGAGACACAACGCGGCACAAACATGCAAAGTCATAAATCGGAGTGCAAAACTCAAATTGGAGGCGAAGTAGATCCAAAGAGTCGATCCGCTGTAGTTGTTGGGGAGCAACGCGCTCACGCTCCAACTGGCTCCGGCCGAGATCACGATAAACGCGATCCACCAAATCCATGAGAATCGCCGCAAGAGCAGCAGCACTCCCCCACTCCAGATTACGCCAAACATCATTCCACTCGACGCATGCATGATTCCCGCGGTCATTCCAAATGGCGCGTGCGACCGAACCTTGTCAAAGACAAATCTGGCCGCGGGGATGTGGCCGAAAGCGGCGAACAACGAATAGACGACGACACCGATGAGGATGCGATAAGTCTGATTCATCCACAGCAGCCACGGGATGACTACCAGCAGTCCAAAACACAGCCCCGAAGCCTTGAAAATCGGGATGTTGGTGGTCTGGTCCAACGCATGCGTGATCAAGGCCACAGCGCCGACCGCCCAGCCGCTCACGATTCCAAGTAACACCATGACGAGGCTGACTTTCACCGGATGCCGCGGCGGCAACC
>CAZDGB010000517.1:0-1954 GCA_964504645.1 uncultured Planctomycetaceae bacterium
GGTCGCCGCCAGGTGCTTGTCGCCGATCACCGCGAAACGGGTCACATTGTTTTTGTTGTCCTCGATGTTCTCTGCCAGGACGTCGAGGCCGTACTCGGTGGCGGCCTGCCGGCTGGCCACAGCCGCCGCGCCGGGCTTGGTCCGCGCCAGTTGAGCCGCCGTTGACGTGCTGGTGACTTCGATCAGCTTGGCCTGGGGCATGTTCCGGCTGAGCCACTCGCGGCACTGCGACAGGGCTTGCGGTTTCGAGTAGACTTCCGAAATATCGCCGCGCGACCCCATCCCCAGCAGGTTGTGATGGATACTCAACTGCACTTCGCCGCAGATCCGCAGCGGCAGCCGCGTGAACATATCGAGCGTGTCGATGATGCGGCCGTCGGTGCTGTTCTCGATCGGCACCACGCCGAAATCGGCATGGCCGCGATTCACTTCTTCGAAGACCGCGGCAATGGTGTTGACGGGAATCAGGTCCGAGGCATCGCCGAACCGCTCGAGCGCCGCCAGATGCGTGAAGCTGAACGACGGCCCGAGGTAGGCGACGCGCTGCACACGAACCTGGTTCCGCACGGCGCTAAGAACCTGCCGAAAGACGCTGCGAATCGCCCGGCCCGGCAAGGGCCCGGCGTTGTCGGCTTCCAAGGCCGCCAGCCAATCGTCATCATGGCGCGGATCGTACAGCGTCGATTTTCGATCCGTCGATTGTTCCGCCTGACGGGCGGTCAAAGTGGCGCGGCGATTCAGCAGCTTAATGATTTCGTGATCGAGGCGACGGAGCTCCGACTCCGAAGTGGTGTGCTTGGCCGGTTTGGTGACGCGCTTTGGGGGTTGGGGGGCTTTGGCTTTGAGTTTTTGCTTTGGTTGCGACTTTTGTGCCATTGCCCGGAACTCCGGCCGTCTGGAGGGATCGATCATGAGTCGGCAGACATTGGCAGGCTGCAACCCATTTTCACGATTCAACTTACGAAACGCGACGGGCGAGGGATCGCCTCGCGGGATCGTTGCTTCAAAGAACGTAAACGTGTTGTAATGAACGACTTCTTGGATTGCAACCAAGCGGCCTATCGGATGCGTTGGCGAGGCACAGGAAAAGCCGAATTCGGCAGGTGCCATTTTGGCATTAACCGAACGGATGTTTCATGATCGCCTGTGATGCCATTTTGGCGGAACGCAGCCTCGTTTATTCTGGGCACCGTGAAGACGTTTGCTTGATAAGTGAATTACTCTCAATAGGTTATGCAACCGCAACAAAGCTGCGCGGTAATGGCGCAATCTTTGCTTTCCGTCTCTGTTCGCCGTTCTGAACTGACACCGAAACCATCAACGCTTCCATACGCGACGCCCGCAGGAGAATCGACAACATGGCCATGCAGGAAAAAATCATCGGTATCGACCTGGGAACCACCAATTCCGTCGTTTCGGTGATGGAGGGTGGCGAGGTCAAAGTGATTGCAAACCAGGAGGGGAATCGCCTCACCCCCAGCGTCGTCGCGTTCACGGACAAAGGCGACCGGCTCGTCGGCGATCCCGCGAAACGGCAGGCCGTCACCAACCCCAGGAACACGATCTATTCGATCAAGCGCTTCATGGGCCGCCGGCACAGTGAAGTCGAATCCGAAGAGAAGATCGTGCCGTACAAGATCGTTGGCGGTCCGCAGGAGTACGTGAAGGTCGAAGTCAACGGCAAGACGTACACGCCGCCGGAAATCTCCGCGGCGATCCTCCGCAAATTGAAAGAAGCGGCGGAAGCGTATCTCGGCCACACGGTGACGCGGGCCGTGATCACCGTGCCCGCGTACTTCAACGACGCCCAGCGCCAGGCCACCAAAGACGCCGGCGAGATCGCCGGGCTGAAGGTCGACCGCATCATCAACGAGCCGACGGCGGCCGCGCTCGCCTACGGTCTGCAAGCCAAGAAGAACGAGAAGATCGCCGTGTTCGACCTCGGCGGCGGCAC
>CAZDGB010000518.1:0-1952 GCA_964504645.1 uncultured Planctomycetaceae bacterium
CGGATTCGAGCGGTGGTCAGCCAGGCAATAGACCATGGTTCCGAAGCGTGCGCGAAAGTTGCGAGATTGTTCGCATTTCATCCCTCGGCCCTCGCGGCGCGTGAACGACAGATCGAATGGTTGGTCGCCGCGGGCGATCTGATCGGTGCACGGGTTCTGCTGCATGGATTGTCGGGAAGCCATGCCAGTCACTATATGGCCCGGATTGCCCGTCTGTTGAACCAACAGCACGTGCGGACATTTCGGCTCGATTGGCGCGGCTGTGGTGCGGGGGTCGCGTTGGCACGCTATCCCTATCACAGCGGGCGTTCCGACGACGCCTTAGCCGCGATCGCCGAGATCAAGCTGCGCTGTCCAGATTCGCCGATCTCTCTGATCGGTTTTTCCCTGGGGGGAAACGTCGCGCTAAAACTTTTGGGGGAGTCCCGCGACTCGACGGGCAGCATTGCGGCAATCGACAGTGCGATCGCGGTTTGTCCGCCGATCGATCTGATCGCCACGGTCCAGTCGTTGCGCACAGGGTTGGCACAACTCTACGACCGCTATTTTTGCAGGGCCTGCATTCGCGACGTTCGCCAGCGCCAACGTTTGCGTCCGGATGCCGTCATCCCCAAGGGATGGTTCGCCCGCCCGCCGCGCACGTTGTACGAATTCGACGATACGTTCACGGCCCCCGTGTGCGGCTTTGATTCGGCGCTCGATTATTACGCCCGTTCGGGCGCCAGCCAGTTCCTGTCCACGATCAACACCCCGACGCTGATCATCGCGGCCCAGGATGATCCGGTGATTCCGTTCCACCAGTTCGAAGTCGCAGAGTGCTCGTCGACCACGAAATTGGTAGCGCCCCGCCATGGTGGCCATTTAGGTTTCTGTACACCGCGCGGACCGGAATGGCTGGATCACCACATCGTCGAGTGGGCCGTGGGGCGGTTGTCGACTGGAAGTGTCGCGTCTCCAACTTACGCGAAGACTTGAGAGACGACTTGGCCGTGAACGTCGGTCAACCGGAAGTCGCGGCCGGCGTAGCGGTAGGTGAGCCGGGTGTGGTCGAAGCCCAGTAAGTGCAGCATCGTGGCGTGCAGATCGTGGATGTGGACCTTGTTCTCTACAGCGGCAAAGCCGAATTCGTCCGTGGCGCCGATCACCTGGCCCCCTTTCACACCGCCGCCGGCGAGCCACATCGTGAATCCATAATGGTTGTGGTCCCGGCCGTTGATATTTAACGCATTCGCGCCAGCTTGAGGTAGCTCGACCGTCGGCGTGCGCCCGAATTCGCCGCCCCAAATCACCAGCGTTTCGTCGAGCAGTCCGCGCTGCTTCAAGTCTTTCAACAGCGCGCCGATTGCCTGGTCGCATTGCCCGGCGAGCTTGCGATGATTGACTTCCAGATCGTCGTGATTGTCCCAGGGCTGTCCCTGGCCGTGCCACAATTGGACGTACCGCACGCCGCGTTCGATCAGGCGTCGGGCGACCAGAATCTGCCGGGCCTGCGTGCCGTCGCCGTACATCTCGCGAATGTGCTTCGGCTCCCGTTCGATGTCAAAGGCGTCGGACGCTTCCATTTGCATGCGGTAGGCCAGTTCGAGAGCGTGAATCCGTGATTCCAGCGCTGCATCGTGGGGACGGCGGTCCGCGTGGCGGCGGTTCATTTCCTGCACCAGGTCGAGTTGGCGGCGTTGTTTCGCCGGGGGAAGCGTCTCATTGCGAATGTTCGCCACCAGCTTATCGACGGCCTGATGCTGCGAGTCGATGTAGGTTCCCTGGTATGCGCCGGGGAGAAATGCCGCCTGCCAGTTCTCGGCATCCTTGATGGGATAGCCGTTGGGGCACATGGCGATGAAGCCCGGCAGGTTCTGGTTCTCGGTGCCGAGCCCGTAAGTGATCCAAGAGCCGACACTCGGCCGGACTTGCGTCTGGTCGCCGCAGTTCATGAGCATCAGCGACGGCTCGTG
>CAZDGB010000519.1:0-1946 GCA_964504645.1 uncultured Planctomycetaceae bacterium
ATCCGCTCGTTGCAGGAGTTGTGAGATGAGAATTCCGTTGGTTGGGCGTTGGTGCGTAGCGGGGGTGGTGTTGTCAGCGTCGCTGGCGGCCCAGGGAGCGGAGATCGCCGGGGTGCGGCGGTATGTGGGGGCGGATGGAGTCGCGCATCAGGCGGTGTTGCTCAAGGACAAGGCGGGGACGGGCGACGTCGCTCACACGCATGTGATCCTCGTCGACACGTCGGCCAGCCAGGTCGGCGAGCATCGGCTGCATGCGATCGGCGTGCTGGAAGCCGTGCTGAAGAATCTGCCGGCGAACGACCGCGTGCGGCTGGTCGCCGTCGACGTGGCGGCGGAATCGCTGACCCGCGAATTCGTCGCGCCGCAGAGCGATGCGCTGGAGACGGCCCTCGACGAACTGAAAGCCCGCATTCCGCTCGGAGCGACGAATTTGCTCGGCGCGGTGCATGCCGCGGCCGACATGCTGCCCAACGATCAACCCGGCACGATCCTCTACATTGGCGACGGCTTAAGCGCGGCCGACATTCTCAGCGCCGCCGATCTCGAACCGCTCGTCGCGCAGCTGCGTCAGCGGCGGATCGCGGTCGACAGCTACGGCGTCGGCCCGCAGATGAATTTGAATCACCTCGGCATCCTCGCCCAGCAGACGGGCGGCGTGGTGCAGTTCGACGACAGCCACATCGACCCGCGCGGCGACGCGGCGCGGAACACGGCCCTGCAAGGCGAACGGTTGGCCAAAGCGCTTCAGCAGCCGGTCTTCCGTCCGGAACAGATCGACGCGCCGACCGGCATGCGCTTGATGCCGAGCCAGGCGTTGCCGCTGCGGCCCGATCGCGAGACGGTCTACCTTGTGCGGGGCGACTTGCCGGCGACCGGGATGATCTCGGTCCGCGGCGACAAGACAAACCTCGACTGGAAGCTCTCCGCGGCGACGACCGGACCGGACGACGCGTTCCTCGCCGTCTTCACCGACCGCGTCGAACGCGAAGGGGGCCTGGCGAACTCGCTGGCCGGCGCGGCCCTGATGAACGTGGCCCGCGCGGAATTCAAAGGCCAGGTCAACGGCCTGGTGAACTACGGCAAAGCGGCGTTCCAGAAGCGCGACTACGACCGCGTGCAGCAGGCGGTCGACGCCGTCCGCCGGCTCGATCCGGCCAACCGCGACCTGGCCCAGGTGGAACAATCGACTCGCAAGCTGGCGGCGAAGAACGTCGCGCTGCAGAACGAGAATGAAGACGAAACGACGGCCGCGCCGCCGGAGCCGATGGTCGACGAACCGGCGGGCGACGACGACCTGTCGCCGCGGTCGCAGCCGAATCCGAACGAGAACCTGCTCGACGCGCAGCAGCGGGCGGTCAAGATCCGCACGCAAAAACTGCGGCAGCAGGTGAGCGACGTGATCAACCTCATCCGCCGGCTGAACGATCCGCAGGAAGGCCTGGATCAGCTCGACCGGATGCTGACGACGGTCCGCTCGGCGATCGACATCGAACCGGAAGTCCGCCAGCAGTTGCAGAAGCAGCTCGTCAGCGAGCGGCTACAGCAGATCAACCGCCAGGAGATTCTCGACCGGCAACGGATCCGCATCCAGGAGCGGCAGGCGCAGATGGAATCGCGGCAGCGGCTGGCCGAGCGATTGGAACTGGAAGAAGAACGTCTGGCGAACCTGATCGACCGCGTGCGGGCGCTGATGGACGAAGGACGTCACGGCGACGACGAAGCGTTCGCCGAGGCCGAAGCCGTGGCCCGTGTGGCGGTCGACCTGCGGCCGAACAGCGGCGTGACCGCGGCGGCGTTGTTCAACGCGGAAGCCGCCCAGCAATTGCGGCGGGCGTTCCGGTTGCGGGCCCGCCGGGCTGATCAGTTCCTGGAGACGTTGCATCAGGTCGAGCTGTCGCACATTCCGTTCCCGGACGAACCGCCGATCCGGTTCCCGCCGGCCGCGG
>CAZDGB010000520.1:0-1927 GCA_964504645.1 uncultured Planctomycetaceae bacterium
TGACCGAAGGGAGCCAGCTCTGCCTCGCCGGCCCGGCGCTGGTGAAGGCCGCTATCGGACAGGAAGTGACCGCCGAAGAACTCGGCGGCGTGTCGATGCATTCGGCGATCAGCGGCACCGTCGATTTCCACGAGCCGGATGATCACGCCTGTCTCGCCCGGCTGCGATCGCTAGTCGCGTTGCTGCCGGAACCTCGCACGTCCATATCAACTGCGGCGGAACCTGCGTCCGATCCGGAAAAGCTCTACGACATCGTCTCCGCGGATGGCCGCGTCGCCTACGACATCCACGAAGTCCTGAACTGCCTCGTTGACGCCGGTTCACTCGACGAATACAAACCAGAATACGGCCGGTCGCTGGTGACAGCGTTCGCGCGCATCGCCGGCAAGCCGGTGGGCATCGTCGCCAGCCAGAAACAGCACAGCCAATCGGCGGCGGGCGAATTGCAAATCGGCGGCGTGATCTACGCCGACGCCGCCGACAAGGCGGCCCGCTTCGTGATGAATTGCAATCAGACCGGCACGCCGCTCGTCTTCTTGCAGGACGTGCAGGGCTTCATCGTCGGCAAGCGGGCCGAGCAATCGGGCATCATCCGCTCCGGGGCCAAGCTGGTGAATGTCGTCAGCAACTCCGTCGTGCCGAAGCTCACGGTGATCCTCGGCGGCTCATTCGGCGCCGGCAACTACGCCCTCTGCGGTAAGGCGTATGATCCGGCGCTTATTCTCGCGTGGCCGTCCGCCCGCTACGCCGTGATGGGGGCGAATCAAGCGGCTGACACACTGCTGTCCCTCAAGCTTCGCGAAGCCGAGCGGGGCGGCAAGAAACTATCGCCCGAGCAGATCGCCGAGCTGCGGGATTCGATCCACAGCCGCTACGTTGAACAGACCGACATCCGCTACGCCGCCGCCCGCGGCTGGGTCGACGCGGTGATCGCTCCGCACGAAACGCGGACCTGGCTGGCGGCAGCGTTGTCGATTCTCCCCGCCGAGATGCCGCGGGAGTTCCGCACGGGAGTGCTGCAAGTATGAGCGCGAAACCCGACGTCGTTCGCATCGGCAACGCCCAGGCGTTCTGGGGCGATCGCAACACGGCCGCGGCGGAGCTGCTGGCGCAGGAGCCTGAGCTCGACTACCTCACGATGGATTATCTCGCCGAAGTGTCGATGTCGATTCTCGCCGTGCAGCGGGAACGCGAACCGTCGGCGGGGTATGCCCGTGATTTTGTCGACGTCGTGAAGTCGCTCGCGCCGTATTGGGCGTCGGGCGGGAAGTGCCGGTTGATCGTCAACGCGGGCGGATTAAATCCGCACGGCTGCGCCGAGGCGTGCCGGGCCGCACTAGAATCCGCCGGTTGCCGGGCGCTGAAGATCGCCGTTGTCTCGGGCGATGATGTGCTCGATCACCTTCGCAGCCATCCGACCGAGGCGAGCTTCCGCAATCTCGACACCAGCGCTCCGCTCAGCGACGTGGCGGATCGGCTCGTCACAGCGAACGCTTACGTCGGCTCCGCGCCGATGGTCGAAGCGTTGCGCGGCGGGGCCGACATCGTCATCACGGGCCGCGTCGCCGATCCGTCGCTGGTCGTCGCGGCGTGCGTCCATCACTTCGGCTGGAGCGAGACCGACTGGCAGCGCCTCGCGGGGGCGACGGTCGCAGGGCATCTCATCGAATGCGGCACGCAAGTCACCGGCGGGATTTTTACCGATTGGCTGAGCGTACCCGATCCGGCGCATATCGGCTTTCCGATCGTCGAGGTTTCCGCGGACGGAAGCTGCGTCGTCACGAAGCCGCAAGGGACGGGCGGACTCGTCAACGAGTGGACCGTGAAAGAGCAGTTGCTCTACGAAATCGGCGACCCGGCGAACTATCTCAGCCCGGATGTCGCCGTTTCGTTTTTAACGTTGAACGTGGAAGAGATCGGCTCGAAC
>CAZDGB010000521.1:0-1883 GCA_964504645.1 uncultured Planctomycetaceae bacterium
GACTCGACGTCCTGGCGGAGAACATCGAGGACAATAAAAACAATGTGACCCGTTTCGCGGTGATCGGCGACAAGCACCTGGCGGCGACCAACAAGGACCGCACGTCGATCCTGCTGCAGATTCCGCACAAGCCGGGAGCGTTGTCCGACGCGCTCACCACGTTCAAGCAGAACAAGATCAACCTGACGTGGATCGAGTCGTTTCCGCTGCGGGGGCCGGAAACCGGCTACATCTTCTTCATCGACTGCGAAGGCCACCAGAAAGACCCCAAGGTGAAGCGGACGCTGGAAGACCTCGCGGCCATTGCCGTGCGAATGGAAATCCTCGGCTCGTATCCCCGCAGCGAAGCGGTAGAGTAAATGGTGGAGATGGGATAGCGGATCGCGGAAGGAAAACCGAAGACCGCGGATGCCCTCCGCGGCTTTTCCCATCCGATATCCGATATCCGCTATCCCCTATCCGATATTTGGAGCCCCACATGCGACGGCTGTTTGTGGCCGGAAACTGGAAGATGAACACCACGCAGAGCACGGGCGTGGTGCTGGCGGCGGCGATTGCGGCGGAGGTCAAATCGACGACGCCCGCCGTTGATGTCGCGGTGTTTCCGCCGTATCCATATCTACTCCCGATCCGCGACGCGCTGGCCGGCAGCGGGGTCTGGCTCGGCGCGCAAAACGTGAACGCCTCGCCGCCGGGAGCGTTCACGGGCGAAGTCGCCCTCGACATGCTGCACGATTGCGGCTGCCAGTGGGTGATCCTCGGCCACAGCGAACGCCGGCAATTCTTCGGCGACACCGACGCCGTGATTAACAAAAAAGTCCACGCTGCCGTGGCGGCGAAGCTCGGCGTCATTTTCTGCGTCGGCGAGTTGCTGGCCGAGCGTCAAGCCGGGCAAACTGAGCAAGTCCTGGAAACGCAGATGTCCCAGGGGCTGGACGGCGTCTCGGAAAGCGCCCTCTCGCAGCTCGTCATCGCTTATGAGCCGGTTTGGGCGATCGGCACGGGGGTCACGGCGACGCCCGATCAGGCCGAGGCGTCCCACGCCTTCCTGCGGCAATGGCTGGGCCGCCGGTTCACAACGGCTATAGCCGAAACGATCCGAATTCAGTATGGTGGGAGCGTGAAACCGGACAATGCGAAGGAGTTGCTCTCTCAACCGAACGTGGACGGAGCCTTGGTAGGCGGCGCGAGCTTGAAGGCGGACCAGTTTCTGCCGATCATCCGAGCCGCGGCCGAAATCGCCCGCGCCGGCTGATTTGGCAAAGCGTCCGGCCGCCGGGAAACCTGTGAAGGAATGCAGACGATGCTTGTGCTGACCTATTTCCTGATGGGTCTGTTGGGCCTGATCGGGACGTTTCTGATTTTCATCGTGCTGTTGCAGCGCGGGCGCGGCGGCGGTTTGGCCGGTGCGCTTGGCGGCATGGGCGGCCAGAGCGCGTTCGGCACCAAGGCGGGCGACATGTTCACCCGCATCACGGTCGTCCTCGCCATCATCTGGATCGTGCTGTGCGCGGCCCTCATTCCCATGTCGCGCATGGTGAGCAGCCGCCTCTACACCGGCGGCCGCAGCGCCGGCATCCAGGAAGCGCCGGCGACTAAACCCGGGGACGGCGAGAAGCCGCCGGCTGACGATAATCCGCTGACTTCGCCCGTCAAAGGTGAAACCGAAGCGACCGATACCGAGGCCCCGGTCGAGAAAACCGACGCCGCGGAAAAAGCTGCGGAGAAATCCGAAGCCGCGAAGGAACCGGAATCGAAGCCGGAGACCAAAACCGACGAAGCCAAACCGGAGGACGCCAAGCCGGAAGAGGCGAAGCCCGAAGAAAAGAAGACGGACGAGAAGTAGCTCCGACGACCGTTCGGCGCGGGGGGGCCGGCGCCCC
>CAZDGB010000522.1:0-1881 GCA_964504645.1 uncultured Planctomycetaceae bacterium
TGCCGGACTGTCAACGTTCGTCGTTCCCGAATTCGTGCTTGTAGGGAACGTCCTCTGTGCCGTTCCGAGAAACTTCACACGGGCGGAACATTCGCGGAACGCCACAGAGGGCGTTCCCTACGGTGGCTTGGGCGGAATCACGGCGTCCGCAGCAATCCCTTCGCCGCTTGCAGCAGCGTCGCGTCGGTCGGGGATTTGAGTTCGTTCAGGGATTGGTCCGCGTGGTTCAAGGCGTCGGTCAGGAACCAGGCGACCTCGGGGGCGGGGGTGGGTTCGCTGTCGGCGCGGCTCAAGGCGCAGGCGGCGGCGAAGAGTTCCATCGCGGCCCACGAAATGCGTTCCTGGATGAGTTGCCGTTCGAGGACTTCCTCGCGGTGCTTGATGAGCGTCGATTGCACGGCGCGGCCGAACTTGGCGATCAACTTGCTCAGGCGCTGGCCGTGCGGTTGCAGCGCGGCGGAGCGGACGGAGACCGGGGGTGACTGGAAATGCGAGCCGATCCATTGGCCGGTGAACTTGCCGAACAGGCCCAGGTTGCTGAACGGGTTCGACAACGCGTCGTAAACCGATTTCAAGCGCAGGCCGGGGCCGCGCATGCCGGTGAGCGCAATGAACGAGAGCAGGACTTCGTTGGCGCCTTCGCCGATTTGGTTGATGCGGTGGTCGCGGAGCATGCGCTCGAGAGGCTTGTCGGTGAAGTAGGCGGCGCCGCCGTGGATTTGGAAGGCATCGTTGACGATGGTCCAGAGCCGTTCGGTGCTCCAGACTTTGAGCATCGCCGTTTCGAGCATGTAGTCTTCGAGGCCGCGGTCGATGAGGCCGGCGGTGACGGTCGTCATGGCTTCCATGGCGTACGTCCAGCCGGCCATGCGGGCGAGTTTCTGCTGGACGAGTTCGAACTCCCCGAGCGTGCGGCCGAATTGTTTTCTTGATTTGGCGTGTTGGACCGCGAGGCGCAAGCACGTTTTTGCCGCGCCCGTACAGCATGCGCCGAAAGTTGTCCGTCCGAAATCCAACACCGTCAACGCGACTCTGAGGCCGCCGCCGAGCGGGCCGAGGATGTTTTCTTTCGGCACGACCATGTTCTCGAACGCGAGCTTCGCGGTGGCGGTGCCGCGGATGCCGAGTTTTTCCATCCGCGGTTCGATCACGCGGAAGCCCGGCATGTCGGGCGTGACGAGAAACGCGGTGACTTTCGTCTCGCTCTTGCCCGGCACCGGCGTGCGGGCCATCACGGTGAGGACGTCGGCGATCGCGCCGTTGGTGATGTACCGCTTCTGGCCGTTCAACACATATTCGCTGCCGTCGGCGGAGGGCGTCGCCTGCGTCTGCACGTTGGCGGCGTCGGAGCCGGCGTCGGGTTCGGTCAGCGCGAACGCGCCGAGTTTGTTGCCGTGGATCAGATCGGGGAGCCAGCGGCGTTTCTGGTCCTCGGTACCGAAGAGGAGCAGGGCCCGCATGCCGATCGAGTGGTGCGCATTGACGAAGATCGACGTCGAACTGCAGCGCGAGCCGATTTCTTCGAGAATCTTGCAATATCCCATCTGCGTGAACGCACGGCCGCCGATTTCCGTCGGGGCCGTCATGCCGAGCACGCCGAGTTTCGCCAGGCCGTCGATGACGTCGCGGGGGATGTCGGCGTCGCGGTCGATCTGCACCGGATCAAGATGCGCATCGCAGAACCGGGCGACTTCCGCCACCGCCGCGGCGACTTTGGTCTGCTGCTCCGCCGTGAGCTGCGGATACGGAAAGACCCAGTTCGACACGAACTGCCCGTAGAAGAGGCCTTTCGCGACGCCGAGCTGTTGCGGCAACGCGCCGAGGAGTTCTTCGGCTTGCTTGACCTGTTCATCGCGGATGGTTTGGCGTTCGGATTTTTCG
>CAZDGB010000523.1:0-1844 GCA_964504645.1 uncultured Planctomycetaceae bacterium
ATGAAAAGCGACGTGCCGATCGGCTCGATCGAGGAGAAGAGCATCTACTCGGTCGCGCTGCTCCTGTTCTTGATGACGCTGGTGATGAACGTCATTTCGCAGATCGTGCTGCGGCGGTACCGGGAGGTTTATCAATGAGCCTGCCGTCCGATCAGTATCGCAGCCAGTTGGTCCGCCGGCACCGCTTCGGCCTCTTGTTCGAGTGGATGTGCCGGCTGGCCGCGTGGGGCGCACTCGCGCTGCTGATCGTGTTCCTCGCCGCCATCTTCAACCAGGCGCGCGGCTGGGTCAGTTGGGATTTTCTGTGGCGGTTCAACCATCATCAGGCCGAAAAAGCCGGCATGCTGGCGGCGCTGTGCGGGTCGCTGTGGCTCATCGGCATCTCGACGCTGCTCTCGGTGCCGATCGGCGTCGGCGCGGCGATTTATCTCGAAGAGTATGCGAAGCCCGGCTGGCTCACGCGGCAGATTCAACTGAACATCGCGAATCTGGCCGGCGTGCCATCCGTCGTCTACGGCATTTTGGGCTTCACGATTTTCGTCCGCTGTTTCGGGATTTACGACCGGCCGCAGGAACTCGCGCTGTCGCTGGGTTTCGTGGACATCCCCTTCCGTTTGCCGTTCGGCGCGGTCGTATTGGCCGGCGCGGGAACGTTGACGTTGCTCAGCTTGCCGACGGTGATCATCGCCGCGCAGGAAGCGTTGCGGGCCGTCCCGCCGTCGCTGCGGCATGCCTCGTATGCGTTGGGCGCGACGAAATGGCAGACGATCTGGCATCAGGTGCTGCCGGCGGCGGTGCCGGGGATTCTGACCGGTCTGATTCTCGCCATGTCGCGGACGCTGGGAGAAACGGCGCCGCTCGCCGTGCTGGGCGTCGCCACGCAGGTGCGGTTCGTGCCGGGGAAAATTCAGGGTTTCTTCGATCTCGTTCAACACCCGGACAAATTGCTGCGGGCGCCGTTCGACCGGTTCACCGCGATGCCCCTCCAGGTTTACACTTGGATCGACGACAATGATCCGGCGATTCAAGAACACGTGGCGGCGGCGGGCATCGTCGTACTGCTGGTGGTGCTGGTTCTGATGAACAGCGTGGCCATTCTCATCCGCAATCGCTTCCAACAGAAGATTCGGTGGTAGGACGTAACGTGACTTCCATCCCCAGACCGATTGTCGGAGCGCCCCGGCCGCCGGGCAGCCCCGCCGCAGCAGCGGCGACCGATGGCGTTGCGCACGCGCCGCCGGGCGTGTTCAAATTCGAAACCCGCGCGATGGGTTTCTTCTACGGCACGCACCAGGCGCTATACGACGTCAACTTGAAGATTCCCGAAAAATCGGTGATGGCCCTCATCGGGCCGTCGGGCTGCGGCAAGAGCACGTATCTCCGCTCGCTGAACCGCATGAACGACATCATCGAAGGGTCCCGCGTCATCGGCGACGTGCTGCTCGACGGTCAGGACGTCTACGCCGCGGACGTCGACGTCGTCGCGCTGCGGAAACGGGTCGGCATGGTGTTCCAGAAATCGACGCCGTTTCCCAAGTCGATTTTCGACAACGTGATCTTCGGCCCGCGCGTCGCCGGCCAATCGAACAAAACGCTGCTGGCGGAACTGGCCGAGCGGTGCCTGCGGCAAGCCGCGCTCTGGAACGAAGTGAAAGACCGTCTGCGGGACTCGGCGCTGGCCCTTTCCGGCGGGCAGCAGCAGCGGCTGTGCATCGCGCGGGCTTTGGCCACCAATCCCGAAGTGCTGTTGATGGACGAGCCGGCGTCGGCGTTGGACCCGGCGTCCACGGCCCGCATCGAAGACCTGATCGATGAGCTCAAGCAGAACTACACCATCGTCATCG
>CAZDGB010000524.1:0-1833 GCA_964504645.1 uncultured Planctomycetaceae bacterium
GTCGGCACGTAGCGGCGGCGTCTCGCCGCCGCGAGCAGAAGCATCCACCACGCCGCGGCGAGACGCCGCCGCTACGGGACCGTCCGTCCTCGACTTCCTAGAAGGCGTCGGCAAGGGACTGCAGATTGAACGTCCGCCGTTGCCGTTAATCGCCGTGCCGACCACCGCCGGCACCGGGACGGAAGCGACGAAGAACGCCGTGATCTCGTCGTACGATCCGCCGTTCAAGAAAAGCCTGCGGTCCGACCGGATGGTGCCGCGCTGCGTCGTCATTGATCCCGAATTGACCGTCAGTCTCCCCGACACGACGACGGCGTACACCGGGATGGATGCGATCACGCAATTGATCGAAAGCTACATCTCCCGCCGGGCCGCGCCGATTCCCCGCGCCCTGTGCGAGCACGGCCTGGAACTCGCACTGTTGGCGATACGCCAGGCCGTCTCCGACGGTAGCGACCGCCCCGCCCGCGAAGCCATGTCGCACGCCGCGTTTCTTTCCGGGCTCGCGCTGGCGAACTCCGGTCTGGGCCTCGCCCACGGCGTCGCGGCGGCGCTCGGCGTCCATTGCCGCGTGCCGCACGGCCTGGCGTGCGCCGTGATGCTGCCCGCCGCGCTGCGGTTTAATCTGCCGGTCCGAGAAGCCGACATCGCACGGCTCGCACGCCGCACGACAACGATTTCCGATCGGAACGACGCCGCCGCGGCCGCGGCGTTCGTCGCGGAAATCGAATCGCTCTGCCGAGACGTGCAGATACCGTTCCGGTTGCGAGACCTCGGCGTGCGTCAGGACCAGATTCCGCAACTCGTCCCCGCCTCGCACGGCAACAGCCTGAGCGGCAACCCCCGCGACGTGACCGATGCCGAACTGAGCGACTTGCTGGAATCGCTGTGGTGATCTCTTGTAGTGTGGGCTGTGCCCACCCATGCAAGCCAATCACGATGCTGATGGGCACAGCTCACGCTACAAGAGAGGAAATATCTGGTGATCGTCGCCGCGGGATTGACGCCGGCTTGGCAGCAGACGTTGTCGTTCGCCCGCTTCCGGCCGGGAGAAGTCAACCGCGCCCAAAGCGTCCACTGGTGTGCGTCGGGCAAAGTTCTCAACGTCGGCGCCGCGCTGCATCGGCTTGGCGCGAAGTCACAGACCGTCTGCATTCACGGCGGCGAAACGGGCCGGTTGATGCGGAACGAATTCGACTCGCTCGGCGTGCCGACGGCGTGGATCGAAACCCAGGCTCCCAGCCGGGTCTGCACGACGATTCTCGACGAAGCAACCGGCACAATGACGGAACTCGTCGAAAACGCCGCGCCGATTTCCGCCCAAGAAGTCAATCGGTTTGCCGACGCCTTCGCGGCGGAAGCGAAAGCCGCCGACTGGGCGATTCTCACCGGCTCGTTGCCAAAAGGTACGCCGGCCGATTTTTACCGCCGGCTGATGGCATCGACCGCAGCGAACGTCGTGCTCGACGTCCGCGGCAAAGAACTCGAAGCCTGCCTGCCGCTGCGGCCGTTTCTCGTGAAACCGAATCGCGAAGAACTGGGCCACACGCTGGGAAGAAATCTTTTCACCGACGAAGATCTGCTCGCCGCGATGCGCGAACTGCGAACCCGCGGCGCGCAGCGCGTCGTCATCAGCCAGGGGCCGGACGAACTCTGGTTCCTGAATGACGACGGCTTGGCGAAGTTGCGTCCGCCGCGCGTGAAATGCGTCAATCCCATCGGCTGCGGGGATTGCCTCGCCGCTGGGCTGACGGTCGCGTTTGCCGAAGGCCGCGGCGAACACGACGCGATCCGCTTCGGCATGGCCGCCGCAGCCGACAACGCCGGCCAACT
>CAZDGB010000525.1:0-1767 GCA_964504645.1 uncultured Planctomycetaceae bacterium
ATAGAGCAGCTTGCGGCCGGCGGGGTCGGCCGCGTCGTGGGCGCGGTACATCTCGTTCATCGCGTTCAGATAATGATCCGAGACCTCTTGCCACCATTTCGGCGGCGGCTCGGTCGCGGCGTAGTGCTTCATCACCATGTTCGGAATCGGGAACGCGAAGCCGATGTCGTGTTCGTCGATCAGGTCGGTCGCTTTGGCGATCAGGCTCCAACTCAGCTGCAACCGCCCGGCGACGCTGCCGCCGCCGGCGTTCGGCGCGACGAGGTCTTCGTAGGCCTGTTCGACAGTGACGGAATCGTCGAACGAAGCCCGCGACAGATAGTGAATCGTCGGATCGAGATCGGCGGAAATCCAGTAGCGAGTCGAGAAGCCGGCCCACTTGTTCTCCCGCAGCCCCGTCATCAGCTTGGCGAGATGCGACGTCGCTAATTGCGGCAACACGCCGACGTTGTCGTCGGCCAGCGTGAAGATCAGCGTCGGATCGGCGGCGGGTTTGCCTTTCATCTGGCCGACCGGCAGCGTCTTCAACAGCTCGGCATTGTCCGCCGAGCGGCGGGCCGTGTAGTCGATGAAATAGATCCCGCCGGCGGCTTTCGGCAACAGGTCGCTCGCGTAGGGATAGAGCGCGGGATCGACATCCACCAGAAAGAGTTCAGCCGATTTTCCGTCGGGCCGTTTCAGTAAATTCTGGTCGGCGAGCCACATCTGGAAGAAATCGAGCGACGTGATGTTACCCCGCACCGCGCGGACGCCCCGTTCGCCGGACGAAATCAGCGGCCGTTTGGCGGCTTGCTGCTCGAGGTCTTTGAGTTGGACTTTCTTGCCGATGCCGGTCCGCGCGTCGAGCCGCTTCCACGCGGCGTCGGTGTGCTCGTCCCATTCCGGAAACTCGGGCATCGTGAGATAAACGGCGTCCAGCGTCGGATACGTCGTCAGGAACGACCGCAACTGGGCCGTCGCGAGTTCGGCGAGCAGTTTGTCGTCCGGCGGCTGCTTCGCGCCAGGTCCGACGGTCAGATTTTCCAATTGATGGATGGCTTTGGCGTCGGGCAAGGCCTTGGCGAATTCCTTGGGGAATTCGAGCGGCGAGAGGCACAAGCCAACCGTCATGCCGAGGCGGTGCGCCTCGTCGATGACGCCGGTCATCAACTTCACGCCGGCTTGCGTCAGTTCCTCGTAGTTCTTCTTGCCGGCGAGATCGGGGTTGTAGAACTCTTTTGCTCCTTTGAAGACGGGCCGGCCGGCGACGTCGCCGTCGATGGGGTAGCGATAGCCGAACCACAGCATGGCCGACTGTTTTTTCACGCCGCGAAATTCATAATGCGAGAAGGGCTGCCAGGCGTAGGTGCTCAGCATCACGCGGTTGAACTTCTGCTTGGCGAGCTGGCCGAGGACGCGTTTGTGCTCTTCGATGCCCCAGGCTTCCGGGCCGATGGGGAAATCGTTGATCGTCCGCCAGGTGCGGGCGCGGAGATTCGGCTCGCGGACGATATTCCATCCGTCGAGTTTGAAGTCCGGCATCTCGGCGGGATAGACGTCGCCGTGCAGGTGATAGCGGATGCCGAACTGATGCCCCAATTCCGAGGCCGCCCACAGCGTCGCCACGGGACTGCCGCCGCCAACCACAAGTTGTTTCCCGACGCTTTTGACAACGATCCCTTGATCGCTCGCTTTCGGCCAAGCATCGCCGATCGCTGTCTTCACCGCGGGGTTCGTCGCCGGCGAGCCGATCAGAATCGCCGCGCCGCTCGTCGGCGTTTTGGCGGC
>CAZDGB010000526.1:0-1756 GCA_964504645.1 uncultured Planctomycetaceae bacterium
ACCAGGCCAGCGCTTCCGCCAGATTGAACCAATAGGCCCAGTTGTCCGCGAGAGTCCCGCCCGGCTGATAGCGGCGGATTTCGTAGGCGAACAACCAGTGGAATAACGACGACGGCATGATTTCGTAGGGTGGGTCGAGGCTCTGCGAGGCCCACCGGATTGGATGTGTTTCTTCGGATGGTGGGCCTCGTCAAAGCCCTCGACCCACCCTACTTCAACCAGCGTTCGAGGAAGTCCGGGTCGTCCAACTGGCGCTGCAACTCGGCGAGGCGGTCAGCCTCCGTGTTCGATCGGGTAGTGTCGTGCAACTGCTCGCGGTCGACCTCGTGCGCGAGTTCGGATACATCGATCTCGCCGAACTCCTTCAGCCACTCGTCGTCGCGCTTCGTTCCGCGGCGGGGTGGTGCCTTTGCCGGACTTTCCTCCGTGGTTTCCTTCAGCGGCGAGATTGATTCGCGGCGGTCGAGTTCGGCGAGGAATGTCTCGCTATCGACCGGTTTCGCGCTGCGGCGCTTGGCGGCGTGATGCAGCCGATGATCGCTCGACACCACGATCAAGCGGCGGCTCGCGGGGTGACTGGCGATCAACTGCTCGATCACCGTATCGGCGTCTTGCCCCGCGGGAGCGAATCGCACCGCGAGGCCGTGATGGTTCGCCGCGGTGGCGGCATCCGGCGGGGCCTGCTGCGCGTCGAAGACGACCGTGCAGCGCGTCCGCTCATCGGCTCGCAGCTTATTCGCCAGCAACGCGAGCAACCGCTGCCGGGCCCGTTCCAAGTCGCCGGGACCGTACTGCATGCGAGCCAGTCCGGCGGCGTGCAGGACGTTGTAGCCATCGAGAATGACGAAGGGTGGAGACACGAGGGCGATTCAAGCGGTTTCTCGGTGATCGCCTATTGTTCCTGATTTCCTGCGGCGACGCCGACCAGGTCGTAATCTTTGCGTTCCAGGATTTCGACCGGAATCTTCTGGCCGACTTCCAAATCCTCGCCGCTGACGTACACGGTTCCATCAATCTCCGGGGCGTCGGCGAACGAGCGGCCGGCCCACAGGCCGTCTTCCACGGCTTCGTCGATCAGCACGTCGAGTTCGTAGCCGACCAGCGAATCGCCGAATTCGAAGGCGTTCTGCTGTTGCAACGCCATCAGTTCGTCGCGGCGGGCGTTCTTGATTTCCTCCGGCAAGTGGCCGTCGAGTTTCTGCGCCGGCGTGCCGGGCTCCAGCGAATAGGTGAAGACCCCCATCCGCTCGAAGCGCGTCTCGGCGACGAAATCGTACAACTCTTCGAATTGCTCGTCGGTCTCGCCGGGGAATCCGACGATGAACGTCGTCCGCATCGCCAGGTTCGGGATTTTTTCCCGCAGCTTGCCGATCAATTCTTCCGTCGCGGCCCTTTTCACGCGGCGCTGCATCCGCCGCAGCATTGTGTCGTTGATGTGCTGCAACGGCATGTCGAGATACGGCAGAATCTTCGGCGAACCGGCGATCGTGTCGATCAACTCGTCCGTGAAATGAATCGGATAGAGATACAGCAGCCGAATCCAGTCGATGCCTTCGACCGTTTCGAGTTGCCGCAGGAGTTCGGCCAAGCGCACCTGGCCGTAGAGATCGAGGCCGTAGTACGTGGTGTCTTGCGCGACGATGTTGAGTTCCCGCACGCCGTCGGCGGCGAGTTCCTTCGCCTCGTCGAGGACTTGCTCCATCGGTTTGGTGACGTGCTTGCCGCGCATCTTCGGAATCGCGCAGAACGTGCATGT
>CAZDGB010000527.1:0-1721 GCA_964504645.1 uncultured Planctomycetaceae bacterium
GTTCGTCATGTACTCGACCGACAACGGCCCGCATATGAACACCTGGCCGGACGGCGCGATGACCCCTTTTCGCAATGAAAAGAACACGAGTTGGGAAGGCGCCTACCGCATTCCGTGCATGGTCAAGTGGCCGGGCAAGATCAAGCCGGGCTCGGTGGCCAACGGAATCGTCTCGCACCTCGACTGGCTCCCCACACTCGTGGCCATGGGAGGCGACGCCGACGTCACCGAGAAGCTGCTTAAGGGCTATAAGGTCGGGGACATGAACTACAAGATTCACCTCGACGGCTTCAATCTGGTTCCGTACCTGACCGGCGAAACCGAGAAAAGCCCCCGGGAGTCGTTCCTCTATTGCACGGATGAGCAACAAGTCGCGGCGCTGCGCTACGACAACTGGAAATTGCTGTTCATGGAGCAACGCGTGCCCGGCACTCTGCAGGTGTGGGCCGAGCCCTTCACCATGCTCCGCGTGCCGCTGTTGTTCAATCTGCGCACCGACCCGTACGAGCGGGCCAACATCACGTCGAACACCTACTACGAGTGGCTGTTCGAACGGATCTACCTGCTCGTCCCGGCTCAGGCCTACGTCGGCAAGTTCCTGGAGACGTTCAAGGAATACCCGCCGCGGCAAAAGGCCGACACCTTCAACCTCGACGAGGTAATGAAGAAGCTGCAGGAGACCGGCGGCAATCAGTAACTCGATTGCGATCGAATTGCCAATCTCAGGACCGGGCGTCTTTTCAGAAGACGCCCGGTCGTTTCCGCGATTGCGAGGCTCTCATGCAACACGCGAGAATCCCTGCCGCCGCGATTCTGATATTTCACGTCGCCGTTGCGGCTGCCGCCGAACCGCTCCCGTCGTGGAACGACACCGGTCCCAAAGCCGCGATCCTCGAATTCGTTGCGAAAACAACCAGTGAAGGCTCGCCCGAGTTCCTCCCCGTCGAGGACCGCATCGCCGTCTTCGACAACGACGGCACGCTCTGGCCGGAGAATCCGGTGCCGTTCGAGGTCGCCTTCTCGCTCGAAGTCGCCAAAGCGCGGATGGCGAAAAAACCGGAACTGAAAGACGATCCCGCCTATCAAGCCCTCGCGGCGGGCGACATCGCGGCCCTCGCCGACAATCATCTCAAATTGCTGATGCACCTGGTGGTCGAGACGCACGCCGGCATGACCACCGACGAATTCGACCAGTCGGTTGCCGACTGGTTCGCCGCGGCGAAGCATCCGCGCTTCCAACGGCGCTATGCCGAACTGACGTACCAGCCGATGCAGGAAGTGCTGACGCATCTGCGCGCCAACGGATATCGGACATACATCGTTTCCGGCGGCGGACAGGAATTCATGCGCGTCTGGTCACAACAAGTTTACCGCGTCCCGCCCGAGCAAGTCGTCGGCTCGGTGTTCAAGCTGAAATACGATTTGCGGGACGACAAGCCGACGCTCTCGATCCTGCCCGAGATCGCCCTCGTTGACGACAAGGCCGGCAAGCCGGTCGCCATTCAGCATGTCATCGGCAAGATTCCGGCGATGTGCTTCGGCAACTCCGACGGTGACCACCAGATGCTGCAACTGACGACGATCGGCCGCAAACCGAGCTTCGGCCTGATCGTCCATCACACCGATGCGGAGCGCGAATATGCCTACGACGCCCTCCAGAAGAGTTCGGGCAAACTCGTCGAGGCCCTGGCGGCCTCGAAGAAACGCGGTTGGACCGTGGT
>CAZDGB010000528.1:0-1686 GCA_964504645.1 uncultured Planctomycetaceae bacterium
CATAGATCGCCAGTCCTACGGGCCGCGAGCCGGTGAAGGCGATCAAGTCGACATCGGTGCTGGCGACGAGCGTCGGGCCGATTTCCTCGCCGATGCCCGGCAAAAAATTCACGACGCCGTCGGGAATGCCGGCGGCGTGGATCACGTCCATCAGTTTCGCTCCGATGACCGACGATTGCTCGGCGGGCTTCATCACGACGGTATTGCCCGTGGCGAGCGCCGCCGCCGTCATGCCGGTGAGAATCGCCAGCGGGAAATTCCACGGAGCGATGACGACCACGACGCCGCGCGGGCGGTAGAAGTAGCGGTTCTCTTCGCCCGGCAAATCGAACGGATCGGCGGCGGCCAGACGCCGCGCCTCCTGGGCGTAGTAGTTGCAGAAGTCGATCGCCTCAGCGACGTCGGCGTCGGCTTCCTCCCACGGCTTACCGCACTCATAGACTTGCCACGCCGTTAGGTCGAATCGCCGTGTGCGCATCTCTCGGGCCATCAATTCCAGATATTCGGCCCGATACGACGGCTCGACGCGCGACCATTCCGGGAACGCCCGCCGGGCGGCGTCGATGGCGTTGATCGCGTCATCCGGTTTCGCCGCGGCGATGCGGCCGACGATCTGCTCCTTGTGCGACGGATTCCGCGACGTGATCCACGTGCGATGCTGAATCGACTTGCCGGCGATGAGGATCGAATAGTCCTCGCCCAGGCTATCCGCGACGCGCTCCAGCGCCTCCTGCATCAGCTCGCGATTCGATTCCTTGCTGAAATCGGTATGCGGCTCGTTCACAAAGCTCGGTTCCATTGCCGGCGGTTTCGCGGGCGCTTTCGATTTTGCAATCGACGGTTTCATCAACAGGTCCTCGATCTGAACGCGGTCGTCGTAGGAGTGGCGGAGGAAGGAATCGTTCGACGTATTTTCCAACAGCCGGCGGACGAGATACGCCATGCCGGGCATCAATTCGCCGAACGGCGTGTAAATGCGGACGCGGTGTCCCTGTTCCAGAAACACCTGGGCTTGCTCACCCGCCATGCCGTAGAGCATTTGGATCTCGTAGGCCGCGTCTGGAACGTTCAACTCTTCAGCCCACGCGACGGCGTGCGACAGGCTCCGCAGATTGTGGCTGCCGAACGCCGGACGAAGCTGCTGATGATTCTCCAGGAGAAATCGAGTGAGCTTTTCGTAGCTCGCGTCGGATTCCCACTTCTGCTGAAAGACGGGCACCGGCCAGTGATGCGTTGCCGAGACGACGGTCTCGTAGTCCCAGTACGCCCCTTTGACGAGTCGCACCCACACCGGCGTCTTCCGCTTCTTGACCCACTTTAACAGGTCGTTGAGATCTCGCTCGGCGTCGTGCAAGTAGGCTTGAATCACGATCCCCACGTCAGCGAACTCGCGGAACTCGTCTTCTAGCAAAATCTCCTGGAAGATTTTCAACGTCAGATCTTTGAACGCATACTGCTCCATATCGACGTGCACGTACGCACTTTTCGCCTGTGCTTCGCGCAGCAAGGGCCGCAGCCGTTCCTTCACCGCCGCCGCCGTTCCTTCCGGATCGATCGGCCGAAAGTGGCTCACCAGCGCTGAGAGTTTGACTGACACGTTGACGCGGGGAATCGGCCCTTCATGGTCGCAATCGGCCTGAGAAATCTCTGGCACGCGATTCAACTCATCCGACAACTCCGCGATCA
>CAZDGB010000529.1:0-1638 GCA_964504645.1 uncultured Planctomycetaceae bacterium
CGAGGCGATCGTCGTCGATTTGCCGGAACCCGTCACGCCGGCGAGCAGCACCATCCCCTGATCGTAGACGCACAGGTCCTGCATGATGGGCGGGAGGTACAGTCCCTCGAAGTTCGGGATCGACCGTTCCACTTTACGGCTGACCATGCCCGCCTTGCCCATCTGGATGAACAAGTTGACGCGGAATCGCCACGTCTCCCCTTTGTGCTCCAGCACGTGGGCATAGTCGGCCCCGCCCGTTGTGAGGAAGATGTCCTTGTTGCGTTCGTCCATCATCGGCATGAGCAGTTCCTTCATCTGCTCTTCGGAGATGGGGGGCATTTCGAGCGGCTTGAGCGTGCCGCGCACGCGCAGAATCGCCGGCTTGCCGACCTGCAAATGCAAGTCCGAGCCTTTGTTCTCGATGAGGGCCCGGAACAGCTTGTTGACGGCGAGCTCCTTGGTGACGGCGCTGCCGAGACGGATCGTATTGAACTTCGGAGCCGCGGATCCACCGCTCATGATGGGACTTTCTGCTCGCAAGACGGACCAGGAAATGGCGCTAAGAGACTGCCATTGTAACCGACGCCGCGGTCAAATTGCCACGCGATTTTCATCCGAGCCAGCCATTAGCGACGCTTCGCAGAAGCGTCGTTTTTCGTACCGAACATTAGGACGCCACAAACGCCTCTTGACGGATTTTCCCGCCCGCCGCAGACTGTTCCGCAGGACGGCTGGGGATTCAATCCAAAACCGGACGAGGAGACGCCATGCGACTGGACCGATTGGGGCGGCGAATATTCTGGGCCGGGTTATTAGGCCTGCCTGTTATGGCAGTGGGCGTGTTGGTCATCTCGCAGTCTTCGCTCGCTGAGCCGCGTCGGGTTCCCAGAATTGTCCAGACGTCGGAAGGGCAGCGTGCCGTCGTCTATGAAGAAGTGGACGTTGAGGACTTTTCTTCGCCAGAGTCGCTGTTGGCCGGCGAAACTCCCGATGCGGCCGAAGCGGAGAAGACGGCTCAACTGCGAGAGAAACTGCGAGCTGTCATCGACGAAAAAGCGTCCCTCCTGAATTCGGCGGCGCTCGAAGCCGAGATTGCGACGCATCAACGGCAGATCGCCGAATTGAAGGCGCTGAAGGAACTTCAGCGCCTGGAGCAAGGTCTGAAGGAATTGAGCGACAAGTATCCGGATAGTCTGTCCGCTCGCCGCGCACGGGACGTGTTGGAACTGCTTACGCAGCGCCGGCTGGTTCCGAAACCCGATGATGGATTCGGCGGGCCGACTCCGACTTTCACGCCGAACATCCCTTACGAGCCGTCGCCGCCCTCTGTTCCGCATCTAACGCCGTACGACTTCGCGGACCCGGACCGCATTCGCAGGAAGCCGAAGAAGTCTGCGGAATTCGATCGGGGCTCTCAAAAACCGATGCCCCTTGAGGATGTCGAAAAGCCGTTCGGCGATGGGAATAATTCCCCGTGACCACGTCTCTTGCTGGTGATCCCAATTCGTTTGATGAGGACCGCCGGCATGATTCGAAGTTCGCAATCGTGGCGATTCGTGTTCGTCCTTACCGCCGTGTGTGGGACTGCGGCCACGGTCGTCGCCTGCTGTGCGGTGGCCCCGCCCGGAAAGCCGGTCTTGAACGCGGATCAAACGG
>CAZDGB010000530.1:0-1638 GCA_964504645.1 uncultured Planctomycetaceae bacterium
TTCGTCAGCATGTGGACTTCGTCGATGATGTAGACTTTGTACTTCGAACGCATCGACTTCACGTGGACGTTGGACCGCAAGAGGCGGATATCGTCGATGCCGCGGTTCGACGCGCCGTCGATCTCGGAGACATCGACGTCCTGCCCGGCGGAGATGCCCTGACAGATTTCGCAGGCGTTGCAGGGGATGGAATCGACGGCGTTGGGGCAGTTCAGCGCCTTGGCGAAAATGCGGGCCATCGACGTCTTGCCGACGCCGCGGGCGCCGGTGAAGAGATAGGCATGGGCGACGCGGCCTTCGTGGATGGCGTTGCGGAGCGTGGTCGAAATCCGGTCCTGGCCGACGACTTCGCTAAACGTCTGCGGCCGAAACCGCCGGGCGAGGACTGTGTAGGGCGTATCCATGATGCTCTTCGTAGGGTGGAGGGCACTCTACGGGAATGGTAGCAGGTCGCCGGGTGGATTACCGCCTCCCGAACGGCTGCACGACAGAGCCCGGCTTTGGCTTTGAAAAGCCGGGCTTCCGGTATGCGCCTGATCGCTCAAATCCAGATTCGAGCTTTGGCTAATCACAATCGTCGTGATAGCGGAGTCGGCCACACTCATTGCAGGTAAACAAATAGTACGTGTGGCCAAAATCGTCCGAAATTGTCTCCCGCCATCGCGGCGACGCCAGAAAGTCGGAGAACGATGCGATCAAGTCTTTGTCAGAGGCGAACAGGCGTCCGGGAAGCATGCCGCGGAAAACCATCGGCTGACGACAACAGAACAGCCAACGTTCTCCTTGCCATGTGTGATAGGTCGGGGTGCGCAGCAGTTGGTGCAAATGCACCTTCGGCACATGAACGTGATACCACGTTTCGTCGGGAAAATTCGGATCGATCGGATGGGGCGACACCTCGAACGGCAAGCTTTCCGCCGGATTCCCCATAGGAATTCCATGCGTCCAGCCTTGTTCCGCATCTTCCGCGCGGACCATGCCAAATTCGGTATCTATGACGTGTTTGGATTTTCCTTCGCGAAAGCAGCCGTAGCATGTTTCCGCAAATCGTATGGGAGTCTGTCGGCCGCAGACCGAGCAAAGCCCTTTGGCATCCACCGCCGCATGCGCGACGGGAGCGAGAAAGAGCGAGAACGGCATTCCAAGGTCAGCAAAGGTTTCCATGTTGGTCCCGTTGCTCTTCGTGCGAAGTCGGGCTTTGAATTTCGACGTTGAAAGCAAATCCCGATTAGAATTTCACAGCGCCTGTTCCGAGCCGTGCTTCCAGAATTCCGCACGGGCAATCGAGCCGGCCATTGTCAATCTGCGACCGGAGATAGTGCAGGAGACAGACTGAAAGATCCACGTTCCCCGAGAGATTGCGATGTCTTCGACCGCGCTACGTGGAATCGTGATTGGTGGATGAAACGGCTGAAACGGCCAAATGGCATGAAGCGTTAATTGGTCGAGCGTCGCGATGGCGTAGAAGCAATTGCCGTAATAGCCAGTTGCGAATCCCAGGGAATAAATCCAAAAGCAATCGCCGCCTGTTGTTTCTTGAAACGGAAACTTCTGCGCCAGCGTATTCCAACCACTCAACCGAGACATCGCAAAGAGAACACCAACCCAAAAAATGGGGAATGCGACGCTCATGAGGGC
>CAZDGB010000531.1:0-1624 GCA_964504645.1 uncultured Planctomycetaceae bacterium
GGCTGTTTGCCCACGAGCCGACAGGCCGAGGCCGATATGCAGTGGGAACAGCCGATTCAGTACGCCGCGCTCAGCGACATCGGCTTTCGGCGGCAGAACAACCAGGACGCCTGCGTCGTCCAGTTGTCCAACGAGCGCGAACACTGGGAGGAACGCGGCCATCTGTTCGTCGTCGCTGACGGCATGGGGGGCCATGCGGTCGGCGAGATGGCCGCGAAGATGGCCATCGACTCCGTGCCGCACACCTACATCAAGCTCCGCGACCTCGAACCGGCCGACGCGCTCCGCAAGGCGATTGAAACGGCGAACGCCGTCATCCACGAACGCGGTCTCCTCAACCGCGACTTTCTGCGGATGGGAACGACTTGCACCACGCTGCTGATGTGCCCGCAAGGGGCGCTCATCGGCCACGTCGGCGACAGCCGCGCCTACCGCATCCGCGACCAGCGGATCGAACAACTGACGAGCGACCACAGCCTCGTCTGGGAATTGATCCGGCAGCGGAAGGTCAGCCCGGAGGAAGCCGAACGGCTTTATCCGCGCAACGTGATCACCCGCTCGCTCGGCCCGGAGCCGCAGGTGCAGGTCGACGTCGAAGGCCCATTCGACGTCTTTCCGGGCGACACCTACGTCCTGTGCAGCGACGGCCTGACGTCGCATGTGACCGACGCGGAGATCGGCATGATCGCCGGCGAACTGTCGCCCAGCGAAGCTTGCCGGCTCTTGGTCCACCTCGCGAATCTGCGCGGCGGGATCGACAACACGACGGTGGTTGTCGTGCGGGCCGCGCCGACGGGCGACGTGCGGCCGCGGGAGACGCCCCCCGAGGCACACATTCAGCCAGACTGGCAGTTGGCCACGGTCTACACGGGCCTGACGACGATGTTCCTGATCGGCTTGGGGATGCTGTTGCTCTCGCCGCTGAATCTGCTCGGCATGCTGATCATGATCGCCAGCGTCGTCGCGGGCGCAGCTTGGGCCATCATCCGCGCCCGCCGCGGCGATCAAATCGAAGCCGCCGTCGTCAGCGAAGGGCAATCGACGATCATCTGGAAGCCGTACCGCTTTGCCGCGGCGAAGATCACGCCGCAGTTCCTGCAGCAACTGGCGCGGATCGAAGCCGAACTGCATCGCGCGGCGCAGGAAGAGCACTGGCCGATCGACTGGGCCCAGCACGACATTTGCGCCCAGAAGGCCGAAGTCGCGATGCAGCACAAGCAGTCGCCCGCCGCGCTGAAGGAATACGCCCGCGCGCTCGACCTCTTGATGACCGGCGTCCACTGGCAGCGGAAGCAATTGCACCACGAAACCCGTTGGGGCAAAGGCACGCCGCAGGCGAAGACGAAGCCGACGTAGCGCCGTAGACACAGGCGGCTCGCCTGTGTCGAATTGCTGGAAGTGTTCGGCGCGGGTCTCCTGACCCCGCCGTTCTTCTCTCGCGGTCTCCCGACCGCTGCCTTTTGCCTTCATTGAAGAGGGGACATTCGGTCGGGAAGTCGGCGGGGTCAGGAGACCCGCGCCGAACGGTAAGGCGCCTCATTTCGTCAATCGGGCTTGAGCGCCTCCGTACGGACGGTTACGATTTCCGCCAGTCCAGACGAATTCCCCAGACAAGGATGTCGCG
>CAZDGB010000532.1:0-1577 GCA_964504645.1 uncultured Planctomycetaceae bacterium
GTGCGGGTTGGTGAAAGATCCGACGGATGGAAGTCTCGTGCTGGCGTTTCAGGATAAAGGGGACGTGGTCGCCGGGACAGTGACGCATTTCGTCCGCAGCGTCGACGGCGGGAAATCGTGGAGCAAGCCGTTCGCGTCGTACAAAGACACCGATAATTCGGTCGGGGCCGGCGTGGGCTTCGTGCAGTTGCCGGGCGGGCGGATCATCGCCGTCATCATGGAAGTGACGCACACCGACTTGTCGGTCGAAGGCTTCAAAGCGCCGCGGAAGTCGCGGACGGTGATCGCCGACTTCGATCCGCGGACGGCGAAGCTGAAGCCCATCGCCAAATTGCCGCAGCCGCCGGACAGCCTCGTCGGGGCGATGCCGACGAATGTGCTGCAACTTGCGAACGGCGACCTCATCCTCCCGGCGTATCTCATTCCGATGGATTTCGCCAAACCGGCGAAAGGCGTCGTCTATGGCTCGGGATTGTTTCGCAGCGAAGACGACGGCAAAACGTGGAACGAGTTCGAACTCGTCTTCGGCCAGAACGCCGAGCATCCCGAGATTTTCTATAACGAATCGATAATCTTCGAAAAAGCGGACGGCTCCCTGGTCGCGTTCGCCCGCTACGACAACGACACCCCGCCGCGGCAACGATTCATGGGCAAGACGGTCTCAAAGGACGCCGGCAAAACCTGGAGTCCGCCGGTCGACAGCGATATCCCGGCGATTTGTCCAGCGTTATTGAAACGTCCTGATGGCAGCTATCTGATGTTCGCCGGCGCGCTCGACGAACGCCTGCCGCGAACTTGCACCTTGTACCACAGCCCGGACGGCGAACGCTTCATCAAACTCGGCCAGCCGTTCTATTCCAGATCGGGCGGCGATCCGAAGAATACCGCGACTGGAGGCTCACAGGTTTTGCTGCCGCTGGAAGATGATCGCTACGTCCTGTCATTCTACGCCGGCGATCCGTCGCTGCCCGGACGGGACAAGACTTACGTGGACAGCAACGTGGTGGAAATCAAGTAAGCTCCTGGATCACGACCCCGACAGGCCGTATTTCTCCAGCCATTCGCGGAATCTTTCCAGCGTCAGGAATTCGACGTTCGCCGGGAACTGATCCTGCTTCAGCGGCGAATCGGCGTTCGGCACGACGACTTTCAAACCTGTGTCGTAGATGTCGCCGTCGGGTTCGCCGAACTTCGGGAGCAACTCTTTCACAGCGGCTTGGTCATCGGTCGCCAAGGCTTTGAGGAGCCGCATGCTTTCGAAGCCCATCGCGTAGGGGTTCTGCACCACCATCGCATCGATGTTCCCCTGCCCCATCATGGCGATCGCGCCGGGTTCGGCGTCGAAGACGACGATCGTAAAATCGGGCCGGCGGTTCAATTCGGTGGCGACGTCGACGATCGCCGGGGCGTTGTACGACCAGATGCCGACGAGCGTCTTCAAATTTTCGTGATTGCGAATCGCGTTGCGGACGTTGTCGCGGGCGCGGGTCAGATCATTATCGTCGGCCATGGAATCTTTCGATTCGAACGCCTCGCCGGCTCCTACCGCGAAGCCGCCGATCCGTTCGATGGCGTTT
>CAZDGB010000533.1:0-1531 GCA_964504645.1 uncultured Planctomycetaceae bacterium
GCCGTGGTGGCGGAGAACGTTGAATCTCGTCTGGATGATCTGCTCGCCGCTGCGGTTCTTTCGCACGGTCTGGTCGATGAAGTTGTGGTTCGGCGTGCCGATCGCGCTCGCCATCGCGTTGCCGTGGTACATCGCCGTCACTCTGCAGACGAATGGAGCATGGACGGCGGGCTTCCTCGGCGTGCACAACGTTGGACGGTTCCTCGCGCCGATGGAATCGCACCGCGGACCGATCATCTACTACTTCGTGGTGCTGTTCGCTGGGACGTTCCCGTGGTCGGTCTTCCTGCCGCTCGCCGCCCGCGATTTGCGGCAGCGGTTGCAGAGCGTGGAACGCAATGAGGCCGATCTCTTCACCGCGTGCTGGGCGCTGACATGGCTGATCTTCTTTTCGCTGGCGCAGACGAAGTTGCCGAATTACATCCTGCCGATGTATCCCGCTATTGCCTTGATCGTGTCGCGGTCGCTGATCGGCTGGATGCGGTGCGCCTCGGTACGGAACTTCCTGATGGAATGCCGCGTCCTGGCGACGGTCGGCGTGGCGATGATCGTCGGCTTGCTGATCGCGATGTCGATTCTCTTCCCGAATGAATTGCCCCTGGCTCTGATCGGCGTCGTCCCGGTCGCGACCGGCGCCGCGGCGTTCCACTTCGCGAAACAGATGCAACGCGAACGGGCTGTGCTGGCCTGCGCCTGCGGGGCGGTCATTCTCGCGATTTGCATCACGGGTGTCGCGCCGGTGGAGCTGGCCCGCTATCAGGACAGCCCCTTCTTCGCCGCCGCGGCGCGCGGGTCGGCCGGCGATCCGGAAGTGGCGATGTACGAAGTCTTCGAGCCGAGTCTCGTCTACTATCACGGCCGGAAAGTCCATTTGCCGCATCAGCCGGAGGAAGTGATCAAATTCCTGGACGATCATCCGGACGGTCTGATCCTCACGCGGTCCGATGTGCTGAACCGTTTGCCGGAGGAAATGTCCGGCGGCTGGGTCGAAGTCGCCCGGCAGAAGCGCTTTTTGCGGAAGCACGATCTGGTGCTGCTCGGCCGCGCGACCGTGGTCGCGGCGGGACACCGGCAAGTGCAATAACATCGCTTGCGCTTCGCGGCATCACTGGCCCGCGAAGCGCAAGTGTTTTTTACTTCCTCCGCAGCACGTACATCACGTCTTCCGTCTCGCCGCTGATCTCGATCGGCCATTCCATGTCGTAGCGGAAGTCGTACGTCTCGATGATCTCCCACCGCGGGTCGGAGAGGATCGAGGCCCGCATCTGCTCGGCGCTGTAGGTGCGGAAGATCGTCTCGTCCTCGATGCGGAACCGCTTCGTCGGCGTGTGGACGTCGTACGTCATGCCGATGATCTCTTTGCGTTTCTTCAGGTCGATACTCTTCGACCATAGCCGCGAATTCACCGTGAGGCTGCCGCGCGACGCCGACCAGCACTCCTCGACGCAGCGCTGTACGGTTTTCGGCGTGAGATGGACGCCGAGAATGTAAAGCCCCCCTTTCTTCACCGCGTCGGCCATGCAGCGAAAGT